>JBAXSU010000039.1:0-20735 GCA_037130535.1 Actinomycetota bacterium | reverse complement strand
GCCGGGTCCCACACGCCGAGCACGCCGACCGCGAACAGAGCCAGGCCGGCGCTCGCCGCTGCCCGGATGCCGCCGGTGCGCCAAGCGATGGCAGCCGCCAAGGCCACCACACCGGGCCAGCGGAGCAGTTCGAACAGGCTGATCGTGTGCCGTACCGCCCAGTCGAGCGCTGAACCGATGGGGTCGAAGAAGTACTGGAAGATCCAACTGTCGCTGTTTTGCACCGTCCAGAGGTAGCGGTCCTTCACCCACTTCTGCAGACCGATGTCGAGCCAGCTCGGCACATCGGGTTTCGCCACCAGCGCCGCGGCGAAGAGGGCCGCGAACACGAGCGAGGGCACCACCCATCGACGCGACAGCAGCGACCCCGGGGAAGTACTCGCGGGCGGCATCGTGGCGACGGCCACGGTCAGACCTCGCCGCCGGCGATGACCGCCAGCACCTCGCTGCGGCTGACCGCACCCACCACGTCACCCGTCGTTCCGACCACCCGCAGGGGCAGGTCGGTCGAAGCCACCAGTGCCACCACATCGCGCACCTTCGTATCGGCTGCGACATCTCCGGCGAACGGTCCGTCACCGGCGGGGCGCATCACGGCCTCCACCGGCACCACATGCGATCGGGGCACGTCGCGCACGAAGTTGCGCACGTAGTCGTCGGCCGGGTTCAGCACCACCTCGGCCGGTGTGCCCACCTGCACGAACCGGCCGTCGCGCATGATGGCGATTCGGTCGCCGATGCGCAGCGCTTCGGAGAGGTCGTGGGTGATGAACACCATCGTCTTGTTCACCTCGCGGCGCAGACGGATGACCTCGTCCTGCATCTCTCGGCGGATGAGCGGATCGAGCGCCGAGAACGGTTCGTCGAACAGCAGCACCTGCGGGTCGGTGGCCAGTGCCCGGGCGAGGCCGACACGCTGCTGTTGGCCGCCGCTGAGCTGGTGCGGCCGGTAGTCGCCCATCCCGCCGAGGCCCACCATGTCGAGTTGTGCTGCGGCCTTCGCCCTGCGCTCGGCCTTGTCGTGACCGCGCACTTCGAGGCCGAACGCGACGTTGTCGACGAGCGTGCGGTGCGGCAACAGGCCGAAGTGCTGGAACACCATGCTGACGGTGTTGCGGCGGATGTCGAGCAGTTGCTCGTCGTTCGCGGCCGTCACGTCGGCACCGGCGATGGTCACCGAGCCGGCCGTGGGTTCGATGAGCCGAGTGAGGCAGCGCACCAGCGTGCTCTTGCCGCTGCCCGACAGGCCCATCACCACGAACACCTCACCGGGGGTGACGTCGAGGTCGATGTCGCGCATGGCGATGACGTTGCCCGTCTTCGCCTCGAGCTCGCGCCGTGGCAGGTCGGCGTCGGGCGAGCCGATGACCCGCTCGGGCTTGGGTCCGTACACCTTCCACAGGCCGCGCACCGAGATCATCGTCTCCCCCATCTGCCGGACTATAGACGGGTCACGCGATGTCGGACAGTGCCTGCAACACCGCCACGGCACGCTGCACCTCGTCGACCAACGGGTGATCGTCGGTCTGCTGCCCAAGGCCGGAGCAGCGCGCCAACACCTCGGCCAGCCGGGCTCCGGACATCACGCCTTGGGCCGAACGAAGCGCCCGAGCAGCCGACAACACCTCGCAGCCCACGGCCACCTCGGCGCAGCGCACGGCTTCCATCGCAGCCAACGCCCCTCGGCTGGCGAACGACGCGTGGTCCTCGTTACCGAGCGAGATCGTCACGGTGCCGCGACTGCACGGATCGGCGAGCGCGCGCACCGAGTCGAGCGCCGACGCGGCGGTGTACTCCAGCACCATGTGACCCGAACTGCCGTCAGGGCCTGACGCGAGGAATCGAACCTGACCGGTGTAGGCGGGATCGTGCAGTTTCACCAGCCGGGACAGCGAGGTGGCGGTCCACTGCGTGAGCGCGAGCCGCGCGGCGTCGAGTCGAAGGCCGAGGCTCGTGAGCATGAAGGCGCCGTGGTGCCACACCGAGCCGTCGACGAACCGGGGGTTCTCGGCACGGGCATCGACACACGCATCCACCTCGCGGCAGAGCTCGTCGATGGCCTGCCAGAACGGGCCCGCAACATAGGGGATCGTGCGCCATGACAGAGGATCCTGTGTGCGTGTGGCATGCCACTGTGAACCCTCGAACGTGCGCTGCAACAGCGCCACCACGTCGGCCACTGCCGCAGACGGGCGGGCGCTGACGGCTGCGGCCGACCATTGCTGCGGGTTGGCGCGGACCGCAGCCAAGCCCATCGCCGCCACCAGCAGCGACGACCGGGTGAGTCGCCGCAGCGACGCCGCAGCGAGCGCAGCGGCGGCGATGGTGGGAGCGCTGGAGCTCATGAAGGCGAGCGCGGCATTGCCGCCGATGTGACCGAGGTAGGGGCACACCTCTCCATCAAGCCACGGACGCTCGCCCAACAGACACAGGGCCACCTCGCCGAGCACGGCGATGTCGCCCGTGCCGATGCCACCGAGGGCACGCACCGGAGGCACCCTGCCGTCATTGATCGCGGCCGTCAACGCCTCGAGCACCTCGAGCGGCACTCCCGAACCCGGAGCAGCCAGTTGATGGGCTCGGATCAGCATCGTCGCCCGGCCGACCTCGACGCCCAGCACCGTCCCCGCCCCGGTTGCGTGCGAACGCACCAGCCGCATGCCGTGCAGGTCGTCGCTGTCGTCGGCCACCACGTCGCGGTTGGCTCCTACGCCCGTGGTCCGACCATAGGCAGCGCCCGTGGCGGCGGCAGCGTTCGCCTCGACGGCGTTGGCTCGCACCGCAGCGACGACATCGGGGTGCAGGGTGACCCGCGAAGGCGTCGCGGCGAATCGGGCGACGGTGCCTGAGTCGACAGCGTCGCGGCCGAGTACGAGCGGTTCCACGGCGGCGAGCGTAACCAACGCTCTACACCACCAGCAGTTCCGCCGGCCCGAGTGCCGACCGGGCCGACCGGGCCGGCACACGGTCGGTAACGAACACGTCGCCGGTCCGCAGCGGCGGCAGCACCACCAACCCGGCGAGTCCGAACTTGGACGAGTCCACGGCGAACACCCGCCGCTCGGCGATGCCACCCATCGCGGCCGACATCTCTGCTTCGCACCGCTCGTTCACCATCAGGCCGCGGTCCGCCACGAGTGCCGAGGCACTGAGGATCGCCACACGAACACTCATGCTGCGCACCACGGAGAATGCCGTGGCGTCGAACGACGCGCCGTCGTGGTTGCGCAACTCGACACCCGCCATGTGCACCCGGTTACCGGGGATCGTGGCCAACGTGGTGGCGATGAACGTGCTGTTCGTGACCACCGTCAGCCCGCGGTGCTGGCGGAGTGCCTGAGCAACGAAGCCGGTGGTGCTGCCGGTGTCGAGAGCCACCGCGTCGCCGTCGTGCACCAACGCCGCGACGGCACCGGCGATCGCCACCTTCTCGCGCTGGTGGACCGCCATGCGTGCGAGAAACGGCGCCTCGCCAGGGTGACTGCGGCCCACGACTGCGCCGTGCACCTTGTCGACCGCACCGCGCTCGACCAGGGGCTTCACCACCCTGCGGACGGTCTGCTCGCTGACGTGCAGGAGTGTCGCCAATTCGCGCACGCTGATCGTGCCGCGCAGGGCGACAGCGTTCAACACTTCCTGCTCGTAGACGGCCATGTGAGCATTCCAACACAAAACAACACTTCTGTCCGAACGCCACCGGCGGTGCGCGAAGATCGCCGCCATGGCAGATCTCCCCACCTCGGCGCGGGCAGTGGTGATCGGCGGCGGCATCGTCGGTTGCTCCACCGCCTACCACCTCGCCAAGCTCGGCTGGACCGACACGGTGCTCGTCGAGAAGCACAAGCTCACCTCCGGCTCCACCTTCCATGCAGCCGGCCTGGTGGGTCAGTTGCGCACCAGCGCCAACATCACCCAACTGCTCGGCAACTCGGTAGAGCTGTACAAGACCCTCGAGGCCGAGACCGGCCAGGCCACCGGCTGGAAGATGAATGGCGGCCTACGCCTGGCGTGCAACGAGGAGCGCTGGACCGAGGTGAAGCGGCAGGCCACCACGGCCAAGAGTTTCGGCCTCGAGATGCACCTGCTCACACCGCGCGAGGCCCAGGATCTGTGGCCGCTGATGCAGGTCGACGACCTCGTGGGCGCCGCGTTCCTGCCCACCGACGGCCAGGCCAATCCGAGCGACATCACCATGGCGCTCGCTCGCGGCGCCCGGATGGCCGGGGCCACGCTGTGCGAGGACACCGAGGTGCTGTCCATCGAAGTGGTCGAGGGCGTCGTGCGCGCCGTGGTCACCGATCGAGGGCGCATCGAGTGCGAGAAGGTGGTGGTGTGCGCCGGGCAGTGGACCCGCGACATCGCTGCCACCGTGGGTGTGGCTGTGCCGCTGGTGTCGGTCGAGCACCAGTACGTGATCACCGAACCGTTCGCGCCCGAGGTGCCCCGCAACCTGCCCACGCTGCGCGACCCCGACCGGCTCACCTACTACAAGGAGGAGGTGGGCGGCCTGGTGATGGGCGGCTACGAGCCGAACCCCATCCCGTGGGCGGTCGACGGCATCCCGCGGCCGTTCCAGTTCCAATTGCTGGCCGAGAACTACGACCACTTCGCCCCGATCATGGAGCTGGCGATCGGCCGTGTGCCCGCGCTGGCCGAGACCGGCATCCGCACCCTCATCAACGGGCCCGAGAGTTTCACCCCCGACGGCAACTTCATCCTCGGCGAGGCACCCGAACTGCCCAACTTCTACGTCGGTGCCGGCTTCAACGCCTTCGGCATCGCGGCCGGTGGCGGTGCCGGGCAGGCCCTCGCCCAGTGGGTGCACGACGGCCGCCCGCCCTACGACCTGTGGGTGGTGGATCTGCGCCGGTTCGGCCGCCCGCACCGCGACACCGACTGGGTGCGCACCCGCACGCTCGAGGCGTACGCAAAGCACTACACGATGGCGTGGCCGTTCGAAGAGCACCACAGCGGCCGGCCGTGCCGCATCTCGCCGCTGTACAGCCGCCTCGCCGACGCCGGCGCGGTGTTCGGCGAGAAGCTCGGCTGGGAGCGGCCCAACTGGTTTGCCGACGCGGCTGCCGGTGAAGCCCCGCACGACGTCTACACCTACGGCCGCCAGAACTGGTTCGCCGCCGTGGGCCGCGAACACCGGGCGTGTCGCGAGGCCGCGGTGCTGATCGACCAGACGTCGTTCGCCAAGTTCGCGCTGAAGGGCCCCGACGCAGGGGCTGCGCTCGACTGGATCTGCGCCAACAACGTGCGCAAACCCGTCGGCTCGCTCACCTACACCCAGATGCTCGACGACACGGGTGGCATCCAGGCCGACCTCACCGTCGGCCGGGTGGCGCACGACGAGTACTACCTCGTCACCGGCACCGGGTTCGCCACCCACGACTTCGACTGGATCGCGCGCAGCATCCCCGCCGGGATGAACGCGCAGCTGTTCGACATCACGTCGGGCTGGTCGGTACTCACCCTGATGGGCCCCAACGCCCGCACGATCCTGCAGTCGGTCACCCGTGCCGATGTGAGCAACGAGGCGTTCCCGTTCGCGACGATGCAGACCATCGGCATCGCCGGTTGCCCGGTTCGCGCCCTGCGCATCACCTACATGGGTGAGCTGGGATGGGAGCTCCACCTGCCGGTGGAGTACGCGGCCACGGTGTTCGACAGCATCACAGCAGCTGGTGCTGGGCACGGCCTGCGCCACGGCGGCTACCGCGTCATCGAGAGCTGCCGCCTCGAAAAGGGCTATCGCGCCTGGGGCAGCGACATCGGCCCCGACCACACACCCATCGAGGCGGGCCTCGGCTGGGCAGTGAAGTCGCGCACGGACATCGACTTCCGTGGCCGCGAGGCCATCGCTGAGCAACGTGCGCACGGGGTGCGCAAGTTGCTCACCACGTTCACCGTCGACCCATCGGTGGTGCTGCTGGGCCGCGAGACCATCTACCGCAACAGCGAGCGCGTGGGCTGGCTCTCCAGCGGTGGCTTCGGCTACACGATCGACCGGTCGATCGGCCTCGGCTATGTGCGCAACCCGGCTGGGGTCACCGCCGACTGGGTGCTGGCCGGCACCTACGAACTGGAAGTGGCCACCGGGCGCGTCGCCGCGCAGGCCACGCTCGCACCCCTCTACGACCCGACCAACTCACGTGTGAAGGCCTGACCGATGAGCGAACCGACACTCCCCTCCAGCGCCCGCATCGTCATCATCGGCGGCGGCATCCTGGGCTGCAGCATCGCCTACTGGCTCACCAAGTACGGCGAGACCGACGTGGTGCTCGTCGAGCAGCATCACCTCACCGACGGCGCCACCTGGCACGCCGCCGGACTTGTGGGCCAGCTGCGCTCGTCGCGCAACACCACCCGCATGCTCGAGCAATCGGTCGAGATGTACCGCGGGCTCGAGGCCGAGACGGGCCAAGCGGTCGACTGGCACGAGACCGGCAGCCTGCGCCTGGCGTGCTCGCCCGAGCGGGTGATGGAACTGCGCCGCCTCACCACGATGGCCAAGAGCTTCGGCCTGCCGATGGAGGTGATCTCGGCCCAGCGCGCCCAGGAACTGTTCCCGCTGATGAGCACGGTCGACGTGCTGGCTGCCGCGTTCTTGCCCACCGACGGCTACATCGACCCGGCCAGCGTCACCATGGCCATCGCCAAGGGTGCCCGCCAGCGCGGCGCTCGCATCGTCGAGCAGACACGGGTCGAGCGCATCACGGTCGATGGCCGCCGGGTCACCACCGTGCACACCACCCGAGGCGACATCGCCTGCGAGATGGTGGTGAACGCGGCCGGTATGTGGGGCATGGAGGTGGCCCGCCTGGCCGGTGTGCGCGCCCCCGCTGTGGCGGTCGAGCACCAGTACCTGCTCAGCGGACCGATCAGCGAGTTCACCCCGGCCGAACTGGGTCGTATGCCCACGATGCGCGACCCCGACCATCTCGTGTACTACAAGCCCGATGGCCCCGGCCTGCTGGTGGGCGGCTACGAACCCGACACAGTGCCCTTCGGAGTCGACGGCATCCCGTACCCGTTCCAGCGCAAGCTGTTCGACCCGAACCACGACCGTTTCGCGCAGTTGGCCGAACTGGCCGTGAAGCGTACACCGGTGCTCGAGACGGCGGGTATCCGCTCGCTCATCAACGGCCCCATCCCCTACACCGCCGACGCCGACTTCGTGATGGGGCGCGCCCCCGAACTCGACAACTTCTACCTCGCCTCCGGCTTCCTCTACGGCATCGCTGCCGGCGGCGGTGCGGGCAAGATGATGGCCGAGTGGATGCTCGAAGGTCGCCCCTCGCTCGACCTGTGGCCGCTCGATGTGCGCCGCTTCTCGTTCCACCACACCACGCGCCACTTCATCGGGCCGCGCATGGTGGAGTTGTACGGCCACCACTACAAGCTGGCTGCGCCGGGTAGCGAGCACCTCACCAGCCGCAGGGTGCGCCGCAGCCCACTGCACGACACACTCGCCGCGAAGCGCGCCGTGTTCGGCAGCCGTGGCGGATGGGAGCGACCCAACTGGTTCGCACCCGAGGGCGTCGAGCCAGTCGACCGGCCGTCGTTCGGCGCGCCCAACTGGTTCGACCACGTGAACGCCGAGGCCGCAGTGGTGCGCGAGCGCGTGGCCCTGATCGACCAGACCTCGTTCGCCAAGTTCGAGATCACCGGCCCTGGCGCGCTGGCCGCCGTGCAGTGGTTGTCGGTGGCCGACATGGACAAGCCGGTGGGCACCGTCACCTACACCCAGCTGTGCAACGAGCGCGGCGGTATCGAGTGCGACCTCACCATGGCCCGCACCGCGCCCGACTCGTGGTACGTCGTCACCGGCGCGGCCTTCGGGGCGCACGACATGGGCTGGATCCGCAGCCAGTCGCCCGTCGACGGTTCGGTCATCGTGCGCGACCTCACCTCGGCCCGCGCTGTCATCAACCTGTGCGGCCCGCGTTCGCGCGACGTGCTGCAGGCAGTGTGCGAAGACGATGTGTCGAACGCCGCGTTCCGCTACGGCCGGGCTCGCGAGATCACCATCGGCGCCGCGCCGGTGCTGGCGATGCGTATCGGCTACACCGGCGAGTTGGGCTGGGAGCTGCACATCCCCACCGAGTACGCGGCGCACGTGTACGAGATGCTGTGGCAGGCGGGCCAGGCACACGGCATCGCCGATGTGGGCTACCGCGCCGTCGACCGACTGCGGGTGGAGAAGGGCTACGTGTACTGGAGCACCGACGTCACCCCCGACACCACGCCGTGGGAGGCAGGCCTCGCCTGGCGCGTCGACCTCGGCAAGGGTGATTTCTGCGGCCGCGACGCCCTGGTGACCCAGCAGGCCACCGGAGTGCAGCGCCGCCTGTGCACCTTCACGCTCGAGTCGTTGGCATACCCGGTGAGCGGCGAGGCCATCATCGCCGATGGCCGCGTGGTGGGCTTCACCACCACCGCCAACTTCGGCCCCACGGTGGGCAAGCCCGTCGTGTACGGCTACCTGCCGGTCGAGTTGGCCGACCGCACCGACTTCGTGGTCGAGGTGTACGGCGAACCCATTCCCGCAGTGCGGCACGACGGCGCGCTGTACGACCCGACGGGCGCGAAACTTCGCTCATGAGCACCGTCGACCACGAACTCGCCGCGGCACTCGTGCGTGCCGGCTTCGCCGCCGATTCGGCAACCACGCGGCTGAAGGGCCTCACCAACGTGAACCACCTCGTCGAGCGCGATGGCGGGCGGTTCGTGCTGCGCATCCCCGGGGCGGGCACCAGCGAGTACATCGACCGCCGCGCCGAGGCCGTGGCGGCCCGTTCGGCGGCGGCGGCCGGGGTGAATGCCGAGGTGATCCTCTTCGACGACAGCGACGGACTGATGGTCACCCGATTCGTCGACGGCGCCGTCACGATGGATGCCGAACGCTTCACCGACCTCGCCGCAGCAGCGCGAGCCGGCACCGCCTTCCGCCGACTGCACACCACCGCCGTCCCGTTCGCCACCGACTTCCGGCTGTTCCCGATGATCGACGAGTACAAGGCGTTGCTCGCGTCGAAGGGTGCCACGCTTCCCGCCGGGTACGCCGACGCAGAACGCCAGGCCGCTGCGGCCCGCGCCGCGCTGGAAGCGCATCCGGTGGCGTTGGTGCCGTCGCACTGCGACCCGTTGTGCGAGAACTTCCTCGACACCGGCGAGCGCATGTACGTCATCGACTACGAGTACGCCGGCAACAACGACCCGATGTGGGATCTGGGCGATCTGTCGGTGGAGGGCGGGTTCACAGCCTCCCAGGACGCGGCCCTGCTGCGCGGGTACTTCGGCGCCGAACCGCCCGCCGAGCAGATGGGCCGGATGGTGCTGTACAAGGCGCTGTGCGACCTGCTGTGGACGCTGTGGGGCGTCATCCAGCATGTGAACGACAACCCGGCCGACGACTTCTGGGCCTATGCCGTCGGGCGCTTCGAGCGGTGCAGCGCCCTGATGGACTCACCCGACTTCGGCCGACACATCAAGGCCATCGGCACCTGATTGCCGGCTGCGCCTTCATCGCGCGACCGCCGCGTCAGCGCTGATACCGAACGATCACGACCCCGCTGCCCCCATCGCCCGCTGTCCCAGCGCCGGCCGGGTCTGCGCCACCGCCTCCACCGCCGCTCCCCTCGATGCCCGCTATGCCGTTGGCCCGCGGAGCGAGCAGTCCGACACCACCGGCTCCCCCGCCACCTGCTCCACCAGCTGGCGACGGGCCCGAATGGGTGCCGCCACCCCCGCCGCCGCCGTAGACGCTCGGCACGGAGGTGATCGAGAGGGCGACCCCCGCACCGCCGAAGCCACCGGGCCGACAGTCGGTAGCCGAGTCGCCGGCTCCAGCTGCTCCGGTACCACCCGAGCAGATTGCTGGGTCGCCACCAACCCCTCCGGCGGCATCGACCGTGCTCCACGACGAGCCAGCACCATTGGCGCCGTAGCCCGTTCCGTCGCCGGTACCACCATCACCCACCACGACTTCGTACGTGCCCTCGAGCCACAGCACCGATGCACCGACGTTGGTCACGACCGCGCCCGCGGCACCACCGCCGGCCCTGCCACCGCCACCACCGCCCACCACCAGATACTCGATGTCGGTCGGTTGGCAGATTCGAAGCGTCGCCGAGCCGAGTGTGGTGAACACATGGATCCGGTAGTCGATTCCTGCCTCGACGGTGTCGAACACCTGGTCGCCGCCAAGCGCTCGAAGGCCGCTGTCGCAGCCGTCCAAGGCGACTTGGGCTGCATTGGTCGACGGCATCGTGAGGTTGGCGGCGCGGGCACCGACAGCGACAGCGGCGAGCGAGGCAAGCAACAGTGCTGCGATGAGCGCGGCGTTGACAATCCTCGAAGCGGTCGGCACCGCACGGCGCTGTCGCCGGGTCGGCATGGTCAGGCCTTTGGCGCCGGCGGATCGTCGGTCAGCGCCCGCTGCAGCTCGAGTTCCTGGTCGACGCGTGCCCACTCTGCCCGCTCCTTGTCGCGCCGGGCCTGCATCACCTGGTCGTCGCGAGCCCACTGCGCCAACTGTTTGTCGCGCTTGGCGTTCTCCTTGCGCTGGCGCTCTGCGATGCGCTCGAGTGCGCGCTCGCGCTTGCGGTACTGCCGCTCTTGAGCCTTGGTGCGTGTCGTGCCCGACGCCGTGTACACGAACGTGGAGAGCGCATCAGCGACGTAGTACGAGGTCGACTGCCCCGATTCGTCGACCAACACCGGCAGCCCGAGCTGTGAAGCCACTGCCAAGAGCGCGTCGAAGTTGGTGAGTTCGAACGGTGCGTTCGACCGGACATCAGGCATCGAGCGCAACGGCAGCAGACGCGATCCGTACCGAGCGGCAATGTATGCGGCTTCACCCTTACGTCGCGACCGGCGGCTGATGACCAAACCGCTCGCCCCGATGAACGCACACACCCCAGCCAACGCTGTGGCCGCGTAACGCATCACCCCGACATCGACATCGACCACACCGAGGGAGACCTGATTGGCGACGGGAACTGTGGTGGGCAGCATCTGCACCACCGGCTGCACCCCGGCTCGCGACGGGGTGGCAGCGGTGGCGCTGCTCGCCTCTGCCACGTCGACCACGGCCCTGCCGGGGGTGCTGGGCGCTGCGCCGCCGTTCGTCACCTTGGCGTCGCGCATCGTTGCCGAGCTGCTCGTGACGTCGAACACCAACTCAGCGCTGCTCACCTTGTCGAGGGGTACCGGCGACTGACCGGGCCGCGACATGGCGCCCGTCACATCGGCGACAGCGACCACACGGACGGTCAACGCGCCGGTCGCTCCCACCACCGAGTCGATCTGGTTGCTGAGATCGACCGCAGCCGGGAAGTCGACGACCACCGTGGTGGCCACCGACCGGTCGGTGAACTGTTGCGGCGGAGCAACACTGAGGGTGCGTTCCCACCCCGCACCCGACTCGACGAGCACGCTGACGGTGAGTTCTCCCGACGAGACAAACGCATCGGGGCTGGGCACACGCCAGCCGACATCGACGGTGAGCTGGTCGACCACCGAGAAGAACACGGCATTGCCGAACTCGAGCGACGGGGAGTCGTACACGACATTCTCGGGCAGCGGCGCGCTGTAATCGAACGTGAACTCCATCGACACCGGACGCAGTTCGGTGACCTCTGCCTGCAACGGCATCGCCCACGCCATCGAGGCCATCGCGCCGAAGGCGACCGCGAGCAGGAGCCAGAGCACCGGACGGCCCGGAATCGACTGACTCGACCGATGGTCGGCGCGCTCGGTTGCCACCGGCTCGCCGCTCACGGGTTCCTCGCTAGCCGAACGAGCCGGCGCGCCGACGACCAACCCGCCGACTGCGCATCCGGTGCCCCGACCTGGCGAACCAGGTGGCGACGACACCGGTGCTGAGGAGCATCAACATCCATGGTGCGGACATGACTGCGACGAGCCGTTCACCACGCGGAATGAGCAACACCTTGCGACCGAGCACCTCAGTGCGCGACGGATGGTCGCGGTCGACGAAGCTGTTGTTGTCACCTTGCAGAAGATAGCCGTCACTCAGCGTGGCGACGACACGGTGCAACACAACGGCCCCGGCCATCTCGGATCGGTAGGCGATGACATCACCCACCTGGTACGAGCCCTGCTCGCGCACCACAACGACATCGCCAGCGCTGATGTTCGGCTCCATCGAGGTTCCACGAATCCTCAGGTAGTGAGCCGAACCCCCCCACGCAACAGGGGCGAACAGCGCGAACAGCACCGCCACCGCCCCGAGCACCACGATGATGCGCAGTCTCATCACGCCCACGTCCGCGACTGTGGCTGCGAGAGCAGACGCCGCTCAGCCTCGGTCAGGATGCAGCGGCAAGATCGAATGCGACCACGCTGATCTCGTTCACGTCGGTCATCGTCATCGTCGCTGCCGCTGCGCTCGTATCGCAGGTGACCGCGTTGTCGGCATTGGCATAGGTGCACTCGACCCACTTGCCCGAAGCGCTCGACAGACCACGCAGTTGCAGCCAGACCTCGGCATTCGGTGTGCCGGCTCCGGTTGCGAGCACAGCAAGCGACTGTGTCTTGCGGACGATCGTGAACGTCACCGTATCGACAGTGGCAGTCTCATCATTTGCGACCGTGTCGTTCGTGTCGTACCGCACGTCGGTGACCTCGAAGCCAGAGACCACAGCGACGTTCTGGCCAGCGTTGGTCTGGGGAATGTCATTGCTAGCAGTCGCCGCCGACCCGACGGCCACAGCGATCGCCGCCGTCGCCGCTGCGGCGGCGAGGCCTGACCCCGATGACAGATTCAAGAATCGGAACATGGTCACTCCTACGAGTTGGGAGACGTCGCCACCACGTTTGGTGTTTGAGCCGCTTGTTTGCGCGCGAACCGTCAGCAGCGAATGTCCGCTGCCGATCACCCGATGCACGGATTGTTCGGACTTTGTTTGGTTTCTCGCGCGGCGCGAGGTCCGACGCCGATCGCGGGCTTGGCTTCACCAGACGGCCCTTCACGTGTTATCGTTTCACCATGCGGATAGTTTCCGCATCGTGGAACACCATCGGGGATTCCCACCAAGGGGCTGCACCCGACGATCCCGACGTGCGAAGGAATCATCATGACCGATGCCAATGACGACCTCGACCTCGCCACTCTGCCCGACGACGAACTCGTCACGCAGATGCACGAAGACCTCTACGACGGCCTCGGTCCCGAGATCGTCGAGGGCACAACGATCCTGCTCGACCGCGGTTGGGGTCCCGACAAGGTGCTGAACGACGCCCTCGTCGAGGGCATGCGCATTGTCGGCATCGACTTCCGCGACGGCATCTTGTTCGTGCCCGAAGTGTTGCTGTCGGCCAACGCGATGAAGGCCGGTATGGAGATCCTCCGACCGCTGCTGGCCGAGACCGGTGCCGAGCCCATCGGTAAGGTCGTCATCGGCACGGTGAAGGGCGACATCCACGACATCGGCAAGAACCTCGTGGCCATGATGCTCGAGGGTGCGGGCTTCGAAGTGGTCGACCTCGGCATCAACACCGACGCCGACGAGTTCCTCGCTGCTCTCGAAGAGCACAAGCCCGACATCCTCGGCATGTCGGCGCTGCTCACCACCACGATGCCGTACATGAAGGTGGTCATCGACACCTTGGTCGAGCGAGGCCTGCGCCAGGACTACATCGTGCTCGTCGGCGGCGCACCACTGAACGAGGAGTTCGGCGCCGCCATCGGCGCCGACGCCTACTGCCGCGACGCGGCCATTGCGGCCGAGACCGCCAAGTCGTTCATGCAGGCGCGGCGTGGCCGCGTCGAGCCCCCCGGCCCGTCGGTCTGACCGCGTCATGAGCGCCACCGCGCCCGAACCGGCGGCGTCGCGGCCGCTCGTCGTGGCCTGCGGAGCGCTGGTGGCAGAACTCCGAGCCGTGCTCGCCACGAACGGCCTCACGAACGCGGTCGACGTGACCTACCTGCCCGCACCGCTGCACAACCGCCCCGACCGCATCGTCGACGCGGTGCGGACAGTGCTCGCCGAGCACGGAGCCGATGTTGAGGGTGCACGCCCGGTGCTGTTGGGGTACGCCGACTGCGGCACCGGTGGTGGCATCGATGCACTGCTCGACGAAATGCCGCACGTCCGTCGGCTCCCTGGCGACCACTGCTACGCCTTCTTCGCCGGCGTCGACTCGTTCGCATCGATGCACGCGGCCGAACTCGGCACGTTCTTCCTCACCGACTTCCTCGCCAAGCACTTCGAGGCGCTGGTGTGGGAGGGCCTCGGCCTCGACCGTCACCCGCAACTACGCGACGCGTACTTCGGGAACTACACCCGCGTGCTGCTGCTCACCCAGCGCGCCGACGACACGGTGCTCGCCGCTGGCCGCGCCGCCGCCGAGCGACTGGGTCTGCGGTTCGAGCACCACGACACCGGCCTCGAGCCGTTCACCCACTCCGTCGCGGTCGCGTTGCGTCCGCACCCTGCCGAGGAGGCCGCCTGACATGCCCCGCAACGTGAACGAACTCGTCATCATCATGTGGCGCGACATCCCCGCCCAGGTGAACGGTCGCATCGGCGCCGAGCGCAACCAGATCATCCTGCCCCACCGCTTTCACAAGGCCATCGACCGCGCTGCCATGGTGGCCGGCAAGAAGACCGCCCAGGAGTACGTGGGCGAGTGGCGGCGCGTGACGCACACCATCGTCGGCGATATGGCCGAATGTGTCGCCACCACCGCCGAGAACATCGAGCGCGAGTTCACCAACGAGCGCCTCAACACCCTGGTCACCAACGGTGGCTGGGATCCACTCACCCCCTCGAACGACCAGACAGAGGACGTCACGTCATGACCGACACCATCATCAGCAGCGCCACGAAGGAGGTCGTGATCGGTCACGATCGCCCGTTCGTGATGATCGGCGAACGCATCAACCCCACCGGCCGCAAGCTGCTTGCGGAGGAGATGAAGAACGGCGACTTCAGCCGGGTAGAGGCCGATGCTCTCGCCCAGGTGGCGGCAGGCGCCCAGATGCTCGACGTGAACGCGGGCATCCCGTTGGCCGACGAGCCGGCGCTGCTGGCGCGCGCTGTGCAGCTCGTGCAGTCGATCACCGATGTGCCACTGTCGATCGACTCGTCGATCATCGAAGCGCTCGAGGCCGGCCTCGCCGTGTACCAGGGCAAGCCGCTCGTCAACTCCGTCACCGGCGAGGCCGAGGTGATGGACCGCGTGCTGCCGCTCGTCGCCAAGTACGGCGCCGCGGTGGTGGCTATCAGCAACGACGAGACCGGCATCAGCGAAGACCCGAACGTGCGGTTCGAAGTGGCCAAGCGCATCGTGCAGCGCGCCGCCGACTACGGCATCCCCGCCAGCGATGTGGTGGTCGACCCGCTCGTCATGCCCATCGGCGCGATGGGCACCGCCGGCCGTCAGGTGTTCGCTCTGCTGCGTCGCCTCGTCGAGGAGTTGGGCGTGAACACCACGTGCGGCGCGTCGAACGTGAGCTTCGGCCTGCCCAACCGCAACGCCATCACCGGCACCTTCTTGTCGATGGCGATGTCGAACGGTATGTCGTCGGCCATCATGAACCCCATGCACCCCGAGGTGAAGTCGGCGATCATGGCGGCCGACGTGCTGATGGGCAACGATCGCGACTGCTACGCCTGGATCAAGGCCAACCGCGATCCCAATGCAGCCGGTGGCGCCCGCGAGGGTCGCGCCGAGGGCGGCCGCCGCCGCAATCGCGGCTGAGGACGCACTGATGCCGCGCATCGTCTTCACCCCCTCTGGACTCGTCGGTCAGGCAGAGCAGGGCACCACCCTGCTCGCCGCGGCGCGCGAGATGGGTGTCGACCTCGATTCGGTGTGCGGCGGGCGGGGCATCTGCGGCCGCTGCCAGGTGACGGTCGAAGCGGGCAACTTCGCCAAGTGGGCGATCGATGTCGACGCCACCTCGGTGAGCCCGTTCACCGAGACCGAGGCCCGCTACCGCGAACGGCGCGGCCTCGCCGACGACCGCCGCCTCGGCTGCTGCGCGCTGGTGGCGAGCGACGTGGTGGTCGACGTGCCGCCCGAGAGCCAGGTGCACCGGCCCGTGGTGCGCAAGGCTCTGGCGCTCGACGACGTGGTGCTCGACCCGGCGGTGTCGCTGGCGTACATCGAACTGCAGCCCAGTGTGCTCGGCGATGCCGAGAGCATGAGCGACCTCGTCATCGAACAACTCGCCACCGTGTACCAGCGCCGCGCCGACCGGCTCTCGCCAGCAGCCCTGCGTCAGGTGCATCGCGCCTTCGCCGGCCAGGATCGCGCCGCCACGGTGGCCGTGCGACGCAACGACGACGACACCGAACCGGGCGAGGTCGTGGCCGTGTGGCCGGGGTTCGTCGACCGCATCGGCGGCATCGCCGTCGACATCGGCTCCACCACCATCGCCGGGCACCTGTGCGACCTGGCCAGCGGTGAGGTGCTCGCGTCGGCCGGACGGATGAACCCGCAGATCCGCTTCGGTGAAGACCTGATGAGCCGGGTGTCGTACGTGATGATGAACCCGGGCGGCGACGAACAGCTCACCCAGGCGGTGCGCGGCGCGCTCGTCGACCTCATCGCCGAACTCGTCGATGTGTCGGGGGTCGACCACGGCCACGTGCTCGAGGTGGTGCTCGTGGGCAACCCGATCATGCACCACCTGCTGCTGGGCATCGACCCCACGCCCCTCGGCCAGGCGCCGTTCACACTGGCCACCGCCGAGGCCGTGCAGCTTCCGGCGCTCGACCTCGACCTGCCCCTCCCCCACGCCCGCGTGTACGTGGGCCCGTGCATCGCAGGGCACGTCGGCGCCGACACCGCCGCGGTGGTACTTGCCGAAGGACCGCACCGATCGGCCACCACCCAGTTGGTCGTCGATGTGGGCACCAACGCCGAGATCGTGCTGGGCGACCACACCAGGCAGTTCGCCGCATCCAGTCCGACCGGCCCGGCGTTCGAAGGAGCCCAGTTGAGCTGCGGCCAGCGGGCCACGGCCGGTGCCATCGAGCGGGTACGCATCGACCGGGTCACCCTCGAACCCCGCTTCAAGGTCATCGGCAGCGACCTGTGGAGCGACGACCCCGAGTTCGCCGAGTCGGTGGCCCACCTCGACATCTCGGGCATCTGCGGTTCGGGCATCATCGAAGTGATCGGCGAGATGTACCTCGCCGGCATCATCGACACCGACGGTGTGGTGCAGGGCTCACTCGCCGAGCGCACCCCGCGAGTGGTGGCCGACGGCCGCACCTTCCGCTACATCGTCCACCACACCGATGCCGTCACGCTCAGCATCACCCAGAACGACGTGCGCGCCATCCAGTTGGCCAAGGCAGCGCTGCGGGCAGGCATCGACCTACTCATCGGCCACGCCGGCCTCACCGAAGTACACGACATCCGCCTGGCCGGAGCGTTCGGTGCGCACATCGACCCGCTGTACGCGTTGGTGCTGGGCCTCGTACCCGACTGCCCGGTCGAGTCGGTGCGCTCGGTCGGTAACGCCGCCGGCGTGGGCGCGGCACGGGCGCTGCTGTCGCTCGCCGCCCGACGCGAGATGGAGACCGCCGTGCGCGGCGTGGTGAAGATCGAGACCGCCACCGAGCCGGCGTTCCAGCAGTTGTTCGTCGAGGCCATGGCGTTCCCGCACAAGACCGCGCCGAGCACACACCTCGGCACCGTCGTCACCCTGCCCGCGCCCATCGAGTCGGCGGGCGGCGACCATACCGACCGCGGCCGTCGCCGTCGCCGGCCGAGTGTCGGCTCGGTCGACCACACCGGCAGCACCGTCACCGTAGGAGGCCAACCATGAGTGAGCCCACCACTTCGCGTCGCAGCGGAGGCCGTGCCGCCCGCCAGGCGATGCGCGCCGCCCACGCCGTCGAACGCGTCACGTATCTCACCCGCACGATGCAGCCCTACGAGATCGTCAGCGAAGAGGGCCTCGCCACCATCGAGGCCAACGCGGAGACGATCCTCGCCGAGATCGGTGTCGAGATCCGCGACTACTCGGCGGCGCTGCCCGTGTTCGCTGCGGCGGGTGCCGATGTGCAGGGTACCCGGGTGCGCTTTCCTCGCGGGCTGTGCCGCAGCATCGTGCAGGCATCGGCCCCTGCGCAGTACACCCAGCACGCCCGCAATCCCGAGAACAACGTCGAGATCGGCGGCAAGCACACCGTGTTCGCCCCGAACTACGGCTCGCCGTTCGTGCACGACCTCGACCAGGGCCGCCGCTACGCCACGCTGGCCGACTTCCAGAACTTCGTGAAGCTCGCCTACGTGTCGCCCTACCTGCACCACTCGGGCGGAACCGTGTGCGAGCCGGTGGATGTGCCGGTCAGCAAGCGCCATCTCGACATGGTGTACGCCCACATCCGGTACAGCGACAAGCCGTTCATGGGCTCGGTCACGGCGGGTGAGCGCGCCCAGGACAGCGTCGACCTCGCCCGCATCGCGTTCGGTGGCGACCTGAACGACCGCACGGTGATGACCAGCCTCATCAACGCCTCGTCGCCGCTGGTGTGGGACGGCACGATGCTGGCTGCGGCCGAGTGCTACGCCCGCAACAACCAGGCCACCATCATCACCCCGTTCATCCTGGCCGGAGCGATGGCGCCCAGCACGTCGGCCGGTGTGTGTGCCCAGACCCTCGCCGAGGCGCTGGCCGGCATGGCGTTCACCCAGCTCGTCCGGCCCGGCGCGCCCGTCATCCTCGGCTCGTTCGCCAGCTCGATGAGCATGCAGACCGGGGCTCCCACCTTCGGCACCCCCGAGCCTGCCATCGTGCTGTACACCATGGCCGCTCTGGCCCGCCGCCTCGGTGTGCCGTTCCGTTCCGGCGGGTCGCTCACCGCGTCGAAACTGCCCGATGCACAGGCGGCGTACGAGAGCGCCGCCACCCTGCTGCCAACGGTGATGGGCGGGGTGAACTTCGTGCTCCATGCCGCCGGCTGGCTGGAAGGTGGCCTGGCCATCGGCTACGAGAAGTTCATCCTCGACCACGACCAGTTGGGCATGATGACCACCTTTGCCCGTGGGCTCGACGTCAGCGAGAACGCGCAGGCAATGTCGGCGTTCCGCGAGAACGAACCCGGCCAGCACTTCCTCGGTACCAGCCACACCCTGCAGAACTTCGAGACCGCCTTCTACCGCAGCGACACGGCCGACAACGCCAGCTACGAACAGTGGATCGAGGAAGGTGGCCTCGACGCCGCCCAGCGTGCCAACGCGCTGTGGAAGCGGCGCCTGGCCGAGTACGAGGCACCCGCCATCGACGACGCCATCGACTCCGAACTCCTCGACTTCATCGCCCGCCGCAAGGCCGAACTCCCCGACGAATTCGCCTGACCGGCCCTTCACCCGTTTTGACCATCCGTTTCGACCACCCGTATCGACCACCCGTATCGACCATCACCGAACAGGATCCGCCATGTCGACCGCCCCGCTCCCCCAGACCGCACCCGCCCTGCAGCGTCACCTCGTCGCCGAGGCGCGCTACGAGGTCATCCCGATG
Source organism: Actinomycetota bacterium (assembly GCA_037130535.1). Lineage (GTDB taxonomy): Bacteria > Actinomycetota > Acidimicrobiia > Acidimicrobiales > Ilumatobacteraceae > VFMC01. The sequence continues at coordinate 1,216 of JBAXSU010000039.1, read as the reverse complement.
AAGAACCTCGAGGCGCAGATCGACTTCCTGCCCGCAGGGTGCTCGGTGTCGGTCACCTGCTCGCCCGCCAAGGGCATCGCCGCCACCCAGGAGCTCACCTTGCGCCTGCAGGCCAAGGGTCACCTGGCCGTACCACACTTCTCGGCCCGTCTCACCACCGGTCCCGATCATGTGGCCGAACTGGCCGCGTGGTGCAAGGCCAACGGCCTCACCGAGATCTTCCTCGTCGCCGGCGACGCACCCGAGGCCGCCGGCCCCTACGAGGGTGCGGTCGACTGGCTGCGCGACTTCCTCGGCATCGACTCGGGCGTCACTCGCATCGGCGTCACCTCGTACCCCGACGGCCACGCGATGTTCGACCCGTCGGTGATGCACGAGGCGCTGCACACCAAACAGGCATTGCTGGCCGAGGCCGGTGTGGAGGGCTTTGCCAGCACGCAGATGTGCTTCGACGCCGACCAGATCAAGCGCTGGCTGACTGACGAGCGCAAGGCCGGCCTCACCCTGCCAGTGCACATCGGCGTGCCGGGTGTGATCGACCGCACCAAGCTCATCACGATGAGCGTGCGCCTGGGCATCGGTTCGTCGGTGCGCTACGTGAAGAAGAACAAGGGCATCATGGGCCGCTTCTTCACCCCCGGCGGCTACGACCCCACCAAGCTCATCGCCCCGCTCAGCAAGGTCGGCGCCGAGTTGGGCATCGAGGGTCTGCACGTGTTCACGTTCAACAACGTCGACGCCACCGCCCAGTGGCAGCAGGCCCAACTCTCCCGCCTCGCCTGATCCCCCTCCAACCCCCTGCGTTTGTGAGCAGCCCCCGGTACAGCAGGGCTGCGCTCACACACGCCGGATCGGTGTGCCCCCTCGCACCCGGCGATTGTGAGCAGACCGCGGTTGTGGTGGTGTCGCGCTCACAAACGCTCCAGGTCAACTCACCAACCCTTGCGATTGTGAGCAGAACCCTGTCCAGCAGCAGGCAGCTCACAAACGCACCAGGGTACGGGCACCGGCACACCTGCGATTGTGAGCGGAACCCTGTCCAGCAGGGGGCAGCTCACAAACGCGGTTAGGGGTGGGGGCGGCGAGGGGGCGTCGAAGGCGCTTTGGGGGAGGAGGCCCGCAGGGGTTTCTGCCCCAAAGAGCCCCCCCGCAGCGGCAGCCGCAGCCGCAGCGGCAGCAGCAGCAGCAGCAGCAGCAGCGCCGGTGGCAGTGTCGG
>JBAXSU010000038.1:0-20973 GCA_037130535.1 Actinomycetota bacterium | reverse complement strand
CTCCCTAGCCGGGCGATTAGCTCAGTCGGCTAGAGCGCTACGTTCACACCGTAGAGGTCACAGGTTCGAGCCCTGTATCGCCCACCACCGTCGCATCTCGGCCCCGCATCAGCGGGGCCGATGCCGTTTTCGGCCTGCTGTTCGCGGAGCACCGCTGCTGATCACGCTGTGAAATCACTGCGCTCGGCTACCGTGCAGGCCGTGGCGAGACTGTGTGAGCGACCCGGGTGCTCCGACCGGGCAGAGGTGGCGTACGGCTTCGATGCCGAGCACCTCGTGGTGTGGCTCGACGCGTTCCACGTCGCCCAGGGTGCCCGCTCGGGCGTGCTGTGCCGTCGCCACGCCAACGCCATGGTGGTACCGCTCAGTTGGATGCTCGACGATCGCCGCGAGCCCGAGCCGCGGCTGTTCCAGTCGCCCCCACCGGTCATCGAACAGCCGGCCGTGAAGAAGCGGCGCGCGCAGCGGCCGGTCGCGGTCGAGCAACTCCGGCTCGACACGGTGGAGGTTGCCGCCGAGCCGGTCGCCGCAGTAGGTGTCGCAACGGTGTCGCCACCCGACGAGCCGCTCGACACGGGCGGCGAGCAGGCGGCGCACGACATCGCCCCGTGGATGCCGCAGTTCGACCAGAACGACGACCTCAAGGGCTTGCTCAACGCCCGCGGCCGCCTGCTGTCGCGTGCGTTCAACGGCCTCGGCCTACCGGTCGACGACTGATTCGCGCTCGGGCCGCGCGTCGGCCTCGGCCGACTGGAAGAATGCACCCGTGGATGTCGACGCCGGCCTCGATGCACCGTGTGATACGGCGACGGTGTTCGCCCGCGTCGACGAGTTGCACGACTATCCGGCCTGGATGTCGTTGGTGCACCGGGCCGAGCCGCTCGGTGCCGACGGCGACGGTCGGCCCATGTGGCAGGTGGAACTGCGCGCCCGGGTGGGTCCGCTGGCGCGGTCGAAGCGGTTGCGGATGGTGCGCACGCTGCACGACCCCGACGGTGGCCAGGTTCGGTTCGAACGGGCCGAGGCCGACGGGCGCACCCACGCGGCCTGGGTGCTCGATGCGCGGGTGAGCGAGTCGGTCGGTGGGTCGCGTCTCGACATGCATTTGCACTACGGCGGCCGCCTGTGGACCGGTGGCGTGATGGAGCGGGTGCTCGCCGACCAGATCGAAGCAGGCCGCGAGCGGCTGACCGCTCTGCTGGTCAGCGACCGCCTCTGACCGCCCAGGCGCTCATCCGTCCATCGGCTCGCCGTTCGAGCGTGAGCTGCACCTCGAAGCACTCGCTCAGCGACTCCGACGTGATGGTGGTGTCGAGTGGGCCTCGGGCCACCACCTCGCCGCGCCGCAGGAGCAGGGCGTGAGTCATGCCCTCAGGCACCTCGTCGAGATGATGGGTGACCAGCACGACCGGAGCGGCAGCGGGGTCGACGGTGAGTTCGGCGAGGGCCGTGACGAGTTGCTCGCGGCCACCGAGGTCGAGCCGTGCGCTGGGCTCGTCGAGCAGCAGCACACCCGGGTCGTTCATCATCGTGCGGGCCAGCAGCACGCGCTGCTGTTCGCCCGACGACAGTGTGCCGAGTTCGCGATCGGCGAATGGGCCGACGCCCATCCGGTCGAGGCACTGCCGGGCCTGGGCCCGGTCGGCGTCGTTGTAGCGGTGCCACCATGGCTCGAGCGCAGCGAACTTGGCGGTCATCACCACGTCGGTGCAGGTGAGTTCGGTGCGGATCTGGGCGGCCATGGCTGCCGACATGTAGCCGACCCGGCGCCGCAACTCGCGCACGTCGGTACGGCCGAGTTCCTCGCCGAGCACGGAGATGCTGCCGGCCGAGGGGTGCTCGTAGAGGGCGCAGAGCCGCACCAGCGAGGTCTTCCCCGAACCGTTGGCGCCCAGCACCAACCAGCGTTCGTGCGGCTGCACCTGCCAGTCGAGCGGCGCCACGATGGTGCGCTCGTCGCGGACGAATGACACGCCGCGCAGATCGAGTACCAAGGTGGAGGGGGAAAGGGCGGGGCGACGGCTCACGGGCGGCCACGCTAAGCAGCGAGCCAACTGCGCGGGACGACCGTAACAGAACTGAAACATCTGGTAGCCTGCCGCCAGATGCGCAACCCCCTTGCTCTTCTGGTGGGACTGGTCCTGGTGCTCTCGGTGGCGCCCACGGCCCCCAGTTTCGCCGACGATTCCGACGCGCAGCGCGCCGCAAAGGAGATCGCCGACGCCCGCGAGCGTGCCAACGCAGCTGCTACGGCGGTGTTCGAGGCCGAGTCGCGTCTCGACCAGCTCGACATCGAGCAGGCGACACTGCGCCAGGAAGTGGCGGTGCTGCAGGCTCAGGTCGACCAGCTGCAGCGCACCGTCGAAGCCGTCGCCGTGAACCGGTTCACCCGCTCGGGCACCACCGGGCTGCCCCTGCTCACCGGCTTCGAAACCGCTGGCGACCAGGCCCAGATGGAGGTGCTCCTCGACGTCGTCAACGAGACGTCTGCCGAAGACTTCGACACCTACGATTCGCTCAACCTCGACCTCGCCGACAGCCAGCGCCGGCTCGAGCAGGCCGATGCGAACGCCGTGGCTGCCCGCGACGAACTCGAGCGCCGTCGCGACCAGGCGCTCGCAGAGGTCGAGCGCCTGAAGGAAGTCGAGGCCCAGCGCCTGAAGGACGATGCGGTACGCAAGGCCCTCGCTGTGGAGGAGGCCGAACGGCGCCGCAAGGCCGAGGCCGAGGCAGCATCCACCGCCGCAGCCGCTGCAGCAGAGAACAACACCTCGAACAACAACTCGTCGAACAACAACGGCGGCGGCTCGAACGATTCGGGCGGCGGCGATGCGGGTGGCGACACCGGCAGTGGTGGCAGTTCAGGGGGATCGGGCGGCGGCCAGACCGGTGGCGGTGGTTCGGGTGGCGATCCCGGAAGTGGCTCGAACGACTTCGCCACGCCGGGCTGGGTGTGCCCGGTGAACGGCCCCGTCGGCTTCGGCGACACCTGGGGTGCACCGCGCAGCGGAGGCAGGAGCCATCAGGGTGTCGACATGATCGGTGCCCGCGGTCTGCCGCTGGTGGCAGTGGTCGACGGGTTCGTGCAGCAGAAGACCAACTCGCTCGGCGGCAATGCCGTATGGCTCAGCGGTACCGACGGCAACAAGTACTACTACGCCCATCTCGACAGCTGGGCCGAGGCCGGATCGGTCACCGCAGGCACCGTCATCGGCTACCTGGGCGACACGGGCAACGCGCGCTTCTCGATTCCTCACCTGCATTTCGAGATCCACCCCGGCGGCGGAGCAGCGGTCAACCCGTATCCCACGGTGCGCGCCCACTGCTGACCTGCCGGTCCGGTTCGCGACGGGTTCGCCCGGTGGGCCATGCTGAGGGCGATGTCGTCGTCTGAGTCGCTTGCCGCCGGTCTGGCCGAGGTGCTCGAGGCCGGGTCGATCACCGACCTCACCCGATTGTCGGGTGGCGCTTCGCGCGACACGTGGCGCTTCGTGGCCGACGGCCGGGCCCTCATCCTGCAGCGTCAGCGGGGTGGTGATGTGCGCGACATGGGTGTGGAGGCAGCCGTCGTACGCGCTGCGGGCGAGGCCGCGATGCCGGTGGCCGAACTGGTGGCCTCGTCGAACCAGTCGAACCCACTGGGCGCATCGTTCATGGTTTTGTCGGCGGTGGAGGGCGAGACGATCGCCCGCAAGATCCTGCGCGACGACGAGTTCGCCCACGCCCGCGAGGTGCTGCCGACTCAGTTGGGCATCGCCCTGGCCCAGCTCCACTCCATCCCCCTCGACCGGGTGCCGGCGTTACCCGAGACCGACCAGGTCGAGCAGTACCGCACGATGCTCGACACCCTCGACCAGCCGCACCCGACGTTCGAACTCGCCTTCCGCTGGCTCGACGCGCATCGGCCGTCGTCGACAGCCCGCACCATCGTGCACGGCGACTTCCGCCTCGGCAACGTCATGGTGGGCGCGGACGGGTTGCGCGCCGTGCTCGACTGGGAACTGGCCCACATCGGCGATCCGATGGAGGATCTGGGCTGGCTGTGCGTGAAGGCCTGGCGGTTCGGGTCGGCCCTGCCGGTAGCGGGCGTCGGCCGCTACGAGCAGTTGTTCGCCGCCTACGAGGCAGCCGGCGGTGCGTCGATCGACCCCGATGTGGTGCGGTGGTGGGAGGTGCTCGGCACCCTGAAATGGGGCATCATGTGCATCCTGCAGGCGAACGCTCACCTCGCCGGGTTCAGCCGGAGTCACGAGTTGGCGGCAATCGGACGACGGGTGTGCGAGAACGAGCACGACCTGTTCCTGGCACTGGAGGGCCGCTGGTGATACCGCACGACGTCCCCACCTCCGAGCAGTTGGTCGAGTCGGTGCGCGAGTGGCTGGAGCGCGATGTCATCCCCGGTACCACCGGCCGACTGCAGTTCCATGCCCGGGTGGCGGTGAACGTGCTGGCGATGGTGGAGCGCGAACTGGCGATCGGTGCCGATCAGGCCGCGGCACACACCCAGCGGCTGGCGCAACTGGGCTGCGCCGACGACGACGAACTGGCGCTGCGCATCCGCAACGCCGAACTCGACGACCGGCTCGACGAGGTGCGCAACCTGGTGTGGGCCAGCGTGCGCGACAAGTTGGCGGTGGCCAACCCTCGCTATCTCGAGTCGTGAGCGACGCGCCGAGCGGCGTCAGTCGGTCGCGACGTCGGCAGGGGCTGCGGCCTTGCGGCCCACCGCCACCGGTTGCCCCGCTGCCAACTGTCCGCAGGCTGCGTCGATATCGGTGCCGCGGTTGCGGCGCACGGTGGCGTTCACACCCTTGTCGACCAGCAGCGCACAGAAGTCGCGTACCCGTGCAGCGCTGGAACCCTTGGTGGGCCAGCCGGGCGTGGGGTTGAGCGGGATGAGGTTCACGTGCGCCGGGAGGTGGAACCGGCGGCACAGTCGGGCCAGTTCGGCCGCGTCGGCGTCGGTGTCGTTGAGTCCGTCGATGAGGGCCCATTCGAAGCTGATGCGGCGGCCCTTCACCGCGAGGTAGTCGTTGCAGGCGCGCATCAAGTCGTCGATCGGATAGCGCTGGTTCACCGGGATGAGTTGGTCGCGCTTGGCGTCGTTGGCAGCGTGCAGCGATACGGCCAGGTTCACGGGGAGCGACCGCTCGGCGAGCTTGCGGATGCCGGGCACGATGCCAATGGTGGACACGGTGAGGTGTCGTGCCGACAGGCCGAGGTCGCCGTGGATGCGCTCGATGGCACCCCACACGTTGGGCTCGTTGGCCAGTGGCTCGCCCATGCCCATGAACACAACGTTGGCCAGCCGGCGGCCCATCTGGCGGGCCTCGCGGCTGGCGCGGGCCACCTGCTCGACGATCTCGCCGACGGTGAGCTGGCGGCGAAAACCGGCCTGGCCGGTGGCGCAGAACCCGCACCCCATCGCGCAGCCGGCCTGGCTGCTGACGCACACGGTGACCCGATCGGGATAGAGCATCAACACGGTCTCGATCGGGCTGCCGTCGGCCAGACGCCACAGGTACTTCACCGTGTCGCCGCCGTCGCTCACCCGGCGCACCTCTTGGGCGAGCGCCATCGGCAGTTCGGCCTCGAGGCGGGCGCGCAGTGCCTTCGGTACCGAGGTCAGTTCGTCGGGCAGCGCGAGTTGCTCGTACAGACCGGTCCACACCTGGTCGAGGCGGTACCGGGGTTCGCCGGTGAGCATCTCGGCCAGTTCGGCGCGGGTGCACTGGTAGCGAGTGGTCACGGCGCAGCCTGAGCGGCCAGGTGTTGGTACTGGGTGATGCGATCGTCGAGCACGGCGAGGCTGGCGGCCCAGAACGACTCGTCGGTGACGTCGAGTCCGAACGATGCACCCAGTTCTTCGGCGCTGTTCATGCCCACACGCGACAGCAGGTCGTCGTAGCCGTGTTGGAAGCGATCGGGGTCGCGGCGGAACTCGGCGTAGAGGCCGAGGCCGAACAGCAGTCCGTAGGTGTAGGGCCAGTTGTAGAAGTGGCTGCCGTAGTAGTGGCCCTTCACGGCCCACATGTACGGGTGGGCGGTGGATTGGTCGAGGCCGTCGCCGTAGGCATCGGCCTGGGCGGCCAGCATCATCTCGTTCAGTTCGCTCACGCCCAGCGTGCGGCGGTGACGGCGGGCGAACACCTCGGTCTCGAACAGCAGTCGCGAGTGGATGTCGACCACCACCTGGCAGGCGCCGATGAGGTCGGTGTCGAGCATCGCCAGGCGTTCGCCGCCCTGCACACGGGCCAGACCCGACTCGACCATCAGCGTCTCGCAGAAGATGCTGGCGGTCTCGGCCAGCGCCATCGGCAGGCGGCGCTGCAGCGGCGTGCGGTGGGCGAGTTGAGTGTTGTGGTAGGCGTGGCCGAGTTCGTGCGCCGTGGTCTGCACCGAGTCCATCGACCCGCTCCAGTTCAGCAGCACCAGCGATCGGTCGTCGACGAACGACATGCAGAACGCACCGCCCACCTTGCCGTCGCGCGGGCCCACATCGATCCACTGCTCGTCGACCGCCCGATCGACCAGTTGGGCGAGCGTGGGGCTGTACGTGGCGAAGGCATCGCGCACCAGGTCGACGCCCTGCTGCCAGCTCACCGCTGAGTCGCTGGTGGGCAGCGGGGCGAACAGGTCGGACCAGGGCAGCGCGCCGTCGTGACCGTGGAGGCTGGCCTTGGTGCGCATCCAACCTCGGAAGCGAGGGAGCGATGCGACGACGGCGGCCTGCATCGCGTCGAACGTGGGGCGCGACACGTTGTTGGCGTACAGCGAGGCGTCGAGCGGCGATGGCCAGTCGCGGCGCCGGTTCACGATGTCGGCCTCGCCCTTGATGGCGTTGAGTGCAGCGGCGCAGGTGGTGGCCACCTGGGGCCACGCGGCGAGTTCGGCGTCGTAGGCAGCGCGGCGCACTGCGGGGTCGGGGTGCGAGGCCAAGCCGCGTACCGCAGGCATGGGCAGGTGCTGCGGCCCCTCGGGCAGGGCGACGTCGACCATCAGCTGCGAGGTGACGTCGGCGTGCAGACGGGCCCAACTGGCCGAGCCCGTGGTGGACAGTTCGGCGTAGAGGTGCTCGTCGGACTCGCTCATCTGGTGTTCGGCGCGGGCGGCGAGGATTCGCAAGGTGCCGAGATGCTCGGTGGCCTCGGCGCTGTGGGCGGCGAGCGACTCGGGGCCGAGGGCATGCACCCATTCGGCCAGGCGCGAGAGCAGCGGCGACACTGCGGCGCTCGCCGACTGGATCTGCGACCGGGCGGCCTGGCCCTGCTCGTCGCGCGAGTCGGTGGTGACCAGTGCGTAGGCGTACGCGCCCATCACGCCCAGATGCTGGGCGAGGTCGTTGTAGGCGCGAATGGCCGCGTCGGCGGCGGCTCCATCGGCGGCGGTGGCCCGTCGCGGTTCGATAGCCCGGATGTCGTGCTCGTCGAACAGCGCCACGAGACGGGTGATGTCGGCGGTGGCCTGCTCGAGCGCATCGGTGTAGTTGCGCGAAGCGACCGAGTCGTACACGTCGGTGATTCGCCAGCGGGGCAGGGTGTCGGTCACGTGGCGGCTCCGAAAGTGGATGGGCGAGCGGGGTCGAGCGTGGCGACGACCGCCTGGTCGCGCCGGTGCACCGCGAACCCCAGCGAGAGGTACAGCGACACCGCCGCCGTGTTGGCCTCGTCGACGTACAACATGCCCACCTTCGCCCCGCGGGCGGCGATGCTGTCGAGGCCCGCTTCGGTGAGCGAGCGCCCGAGGCCAAGGCCGTGGAAGTCGGGGTGCACGGCGACGACGTAGATCTCGCCCATCACCGGTGCAGTGTCGAGGTGCAACTTCGTCCAGCAGAACGCGGCGAGGCGACCGTCGCGCTCGTGCAGCAGGAAGCCGGCCGGATCGAACCACGGTTCGCGCTGACGTCGGCTGAGCGTCTCGATCGTCCACGCGCCCTGTTCGTGATGTGCGGCGAAGGCGGTGTTGTTCACGTCGAGCCACGCGAGTTCGTCGCTTCCCGCCACGAAGGCGCGGGTGGGCACTGCGGTACCGTCGTGGTGGGCGAGCGGCAGGGCGACCCGCATCTGCAACAGCGTGCGGTCGAGGCGGAAGCCGGTGGCCTCGGCGTGGTGCAGCAGGCGCTCGTGCAGTTGCGGGCGAGTGTCGGTGATCCACCAGTGCAGGTCGCCCCCGCCGCGAACGCTCACGGCCGAGCACGCGGCATCGACCACGGCACGCGTGGCTGCGTCGACGACCTCGGGGTCGAGTTCGTCGTTCACGACGGTGGCCAGGGTGTGGCGGGTGGTGTGCCCGAGTTGCCCGTAGGCGGCGAGGGTCTGGTCGTACCACACCAGCAGCGCCATGAAACCAGGCGCGCCCTGCTCGAGTTCGAGGCGGAACTGGTCGGGGAGGGGATGTTCGCCGGTTCGCTGACGGGTGTGCTCGACGAGACGGTCGACGGCGCCGCGGGCCTCGTCGGCCAGCGTCTGCACCACCTCCACTCGGAACTCGGGTTCCACCCGGGACATGGGCCAGAGGCTACCGGCCAGCGGTGAGGGGCCCAGGGTGCCGCGCCTCGGTGACTGCGCGTAGCCTGCGTCGTCATGGCCGGCCCGCGTACTCCGAAGACCCGAACCCGTGAGGTGGCGAGGCGCCTGGCCGACGAGTACCCCGAGGCGATCTGCGAGCTCGACCACCGGAATGCCTTCGAGTTGTTGGCCGCGACGATCCTGTCGGCGCAGTGCACCGACGCCCGGGTGAACATGGTCACCCCGGCGTTGTTCGCCAGGTATGCCGATGCACCGTCGTTGGCGGTGGCAGAGGTCGACGAGGTCGAGACGATCATCCGCTCGACCGGCTTCTTCCAGACCAAGGCGAAGAACCTCATCGGTATGGCCCAGGCGCTCGTCGAGCGATACGGGGGAGAGGTGCCCACCGAGCTCGACGATCTCGTCACCCTGCCCGGGGTGGGTCGCAAGACCGGCAACGTGGTCCGCAGTGTGGTGTTCGATCTGCCGGGCCTTCCGGTCGACACTCATGTCGGCAGGCTCGGCAAGCGCCTCGGCCTCACCGAGCTCGACGATCCGGTGAAGGTCGAGCACGAGTTGGGGAGGTACCTGCCGCCCGCCGAGTGGGGGTCGTTCAGCTTGCGACTCATCCTCCACGGACGCCGTGTGTGCGATGCGCGCAAACCGGCCTGCGACCGTTGCGGGTTGGAGGACATCTGCCCGTCGTCGGCGTTACCGCGCACGGCGCGCAAGGGCCGTCCGACGGGCGCTGCCGGCTGATCGGCGGCCACGCTGAGTGAGAAGTCCCGCGTCGGACCGGTTCGCTTGATTTCATCGACCCCAGGTGTAGAGTTCGGTCACCAACCAGGTTCCCGCCACCTGGATTGTGGGTGATATCGGAATCCGCCGTCCGATGTCACACGGTGACGGCCCCGATGAGGGGCCGTCACCACGTTTTGACCCGGAACCGAAACGACCACAGAGAGTGGGCAAGAATGGGGTCTGCGTGACCGGGCGCGCGGGTCAGCCCAGCAGTGACGCGGCCCTGGTGAGCAGACGGTTCGCCGTACGCAGCGATCGTTCGGCTTCGTAGATGGCTGCGATCGCATCGTCGTGGGGGCCACCCTTCAGCGATGTGGCCACCCCGGCGATCCGCTCGCGGTAACGGTCGAGGTGATCGGCGGTGACAGCCAGTTCGGCGGCGGCGGTATCGCTCATGGGGTCGAGTCTGCCCGCCGACGTGCTGGAACCGACGATCGGTGCGCCGCAGCGTCGGTGTCCGGAATCGGGAATCGGCCGAGATCGGGAGGTGCACGATCGGTAGCGTTCACCCGATGATTCCGGTGCCGGTGCGCAGCGACCTCTCGGCGCTCGAGGGCTATCACTCGCCGCAGGTCGAGGTACGGGTGCGCCTGAACACCAACGAATCGCCGGTCGAACCGCCCGCCGAGTGGCGCGCTGCATTCCTCGCCGAGGTGGCCCGGGTCGAGTGGCACCGTTATCCCGACCGTGCCGCGACCGCGCTGCGTCAGGTCATCTCCACGTTGCACGGCGTGTCGCCCGAGCAGGTGTTCGTGGCCAACGGATCGAACGAGGTGCTGCAGACCGTGCTGCTCACCTATGCCGGCCCGGGGCGCACGGTGGCCACGTTCGAGCCCACCTACCAGTTGCACGCCCATCTGGCCCGCATCAGCGGGGCGACGGTGGTGGAGACCGACCGCGCCGCCGACTTCACGCTCGATCTGCAGGCCGCACTGGCAGCGGTTGCGCTGCACCGTCCGGCGGTCACCTTCGTGTGCTCACCGAACAACCCGACGGGAATGATCGAACCGCGCGAACACGTCGAGGCGCTGCTCGCTGCCGTGCCCGGGCTGCTGGTGGTCGACGAGGCGTATGTGCAGTTCGCCGACTGGACGGCCATCGGCATGGTGTCCGACGACTCGCCGCTGGTCGTCACCCGCACGTTCTCGAAGACCTGGTCGATGGCGGCGGCCCGCCTCGGCTACCTCGTCGGGCCGCGGTGGCTGGTGGCCGAACTCGACAAGGTGGTGCTGCCGTACCACCTCGACTCGGCCAAGCAGATCGCCGGCCGACTGGCGCTGCAGTACCTGGGCGACATGGAGCAGCGGGTGGCCGACATCGTCGCCGAACGTGGCCGCATCGTCGCTGCGCTCGATCGTCTGCCCGTCGACCACTTCCCGAGCGGCGCCAACTTCGTGCTGTTCCGACCGCGCGGCCGCAGCGGCCGGGCGGTGTGGCAGGGTCTGCTCGACCGCAGTGTGCTCATCCGCGACTGCTCGGGCTGGCCGCGCCTCACCGACTGCCTGCGGGTCACCGTCGGCACACCGGCCGAGAACGATCTGTTCATCACCGCGCTACAGGAGGTGCTCGTATGAGCCGCACGGCCACCCGCCGACGTGTCACCAAGGAGACCTCGATCGAGTTGTCGATCGACCTCGACGGTACGGGCGACGCCTCGGCCTCCACTGGCCTGCCGTTCTACGACCACATGCTCGAGCAGGTGGGCAAGCACGGGGGGTTCGATCTGCGCATCGCCGCCACCGGCGACCTGCACATCGACTCGCACCACACCGTCGAAGATGTGGCCATTGCGCTGGGCGAGGCCATGCGCGAGGCGCTGGGCGACAAGGTGGGCGTGCGCCGGTTCTCCAGCGGCCGCTTCCCGCTCGACGAGGCGCTCGTCGACATCGCGGTCGACCTGTCGGGCCGCCCGTTCGTGGTGTGGGAGGTGCCGATGCCCGAGTGCCTGCCGCTGGGCAACCCGCCGTTCGACCCGCAGTTGGCCGAGCACGCCGTGTCGTCGTTTGCCACCGCAGCCGGTATCACCCTGCACGTCGAGTTGGTGCGCGGGCGCAACGTGCACCACATCATCGAAGCGGTGTTCAAGGGCCTCGGCCGTTGTCTGCGCGATGCGGTTCGGGTGGAGGGCGCGTCGTTGCCGTCCACCAAGGGCGTTCTCTGACCGTGACCGATCCGGTCTCGCGTCCACCGCTGTTGGCGGTGCTCGACTACGGCATCGGCAACCTTCGTTCGGCGCAGAAGGCGCTCGAGCGGGTGGGTGCCGACGCCCGGCTCACCGCCGACCCGGGCTTGGTGCGCAACGCCGATGCCGTGGTGCTGCCCGGGGTGGGCGCGTTCGGCGCGTGCATGGATGCGCTGCGGGGTGCGGGGCTCGAAACGGTTGCCCTCGAAGCGGTCGAGTCGCAGCGGCCGTTCCTCGGCATCTGTGTGGGCATGCAGATGCTGTTCTCCGTCAGCGACGAAGACCCTCACGCAGTCGGTCTCGGTGTCATTCCCGGTGCCGTGCGATGGATCTCGGCCGAGGTGCCGCGGCCGCAGATGCAGTGGAATCGGCTTGCCGTCGCGGCGGCCCACGCCGACGATCCGATGTTCACCGGCCTGGCCGACGAGACCTGGATGTACTTCGTGCACTCGCTGCACGGTGTGCCCGACGATGCATCGACGGTGGCCGCGACGTGCGACTACGGCGGCACGGTGAACGCTGCGTTCCGCTCGGGCAACGTGTTCGCCACCCAGTTCCACCCCGAGAAGTCGGGACGCGACGGGTTGGCGCTGCTGGCCAATTTCGTCGCCGGTGTGGGGTCGGTGGCGCGATGAGCCGAGCCGAGTTGTACCCCGCCATCGACCTGCGTGATGGTGCCGTGGTGCGCCTGCTGCAGGGCGACTACGACCAGCAGACCACGTACGGCGACGACCCGGTGGCCGTGGCGGCGTCGTTCGCCGAGCAGGGCGCCACCTGGATTCACGTGGTCGACCTCGATGCGGCCCGCAGCGGGTCGCCCCGCAATCGCAGTGTCGTGTCGGCCATCGCCAGAGCGGTGGCCGGGCAGGCACGGGTGCAGACCGGGGGCGGGGTCCGCACGATCGCCGACGCCGAAGCGCTCGCCGAGGCCGGGGTGGCGAGGGTGGTGATGGGCTCGGCTGCGGTGCGCGAGCCCGAGCTCGTCGCCAGCGCATCGGCGCTGGTGCCGGTGGCGGTGGGCCTCGACCATCGCAACGGCGAACTCGCCGTGCACGGATGGACCGAGGGCAGCGGCGTCATGCTGTTCGATGCGCTCGGATGGTTCCCCACCGCGGCTGCGTTCGTCATCACCGACATCGGCCGCGACGGCATGCTGGCCGGGCCCGACACCGAAGGCCTGCGCGCCGCCGCCACGGCCACCACGGTGCCGGTCATCGCCAGTGGCGGCGTGGCCACGCTGGCCGACGTCGTCGCCCTCGGTGGGGTGGCGGGCATCGCCGGGATCATCACCGGTAAGGCGCTGTACGAGGGGCGGTTCTCGGTGGCCCAGGCCGTCGCCGCATTGGCCGGCGGTGGTGCATCGTGATCGTGCCGCGCGTCATCCCGTGTCTCGACGTCACCGGCGGCCGGGTGGTGAAGGGCGTCAACTTCGTCGGCCTACGCGATGCGGGCGACCCGGTGGAACTGGCCGCTCGGTACGACGCCGAGGGTGCCGACGAACTGGTCTTCCTCGACATCACCGCCTCGTCCGACGGTCGCGACACCATGGTCGACGTGGTGATGCGCACCGCCGAGCAGGTGTTCATCCCGTTCACGGTCGGCGGCGGCATTCGTTCGGTGGGCGATGCCCGCACGATGCTGCGCGCCGGCGCCGACAAGGTGAGCGTGAACACCGCAGCTGTGCAGCGGCCGGAGCTGATCGGCGAGATCGCCGCCGAGTTCGGCAGCCAGTGCGTGGTGTGCGCGATCGATGCCAAGCGCCGTCCGGCCGACCAGGGTGGTGGCTTCGAGGTGTTTCTGCACGGGGGCCGCACGCCCACGGGAATCGATGCGCTCGAGTGGGCAACGCGTGCCGTTGCGCTCGGGGCGGGCGAGATCCTGCTCACGTCGATGGACCGCGACGGCACCAAGGAGGGTTTCGACCTCGCCCTCACCCGAGCTGTCGTCGATGCCGTCGGCGTGCCCGTCATCGCGAGCGGTGGCGTGGGCACGCTCGATCACCTCGTCGAGGGTGTGGTCGCCGGCGGTGCCACCGGTGTGCTGGCCGCCAGCATCTTCCACTTCGGCGAGTACTCCATCACCCAGGCCAAGCAGGCGATGGCGGCCGCTGGCCTGACCATCCGCCCCACCCCCTGACCAGCTCCATCCAGCGTTTGTGAGCGGAGCCCCGCCCTGCCGGGTTTCACTCACAAACGCGGCTCGGTGCAGCCCGGCCGATGCGGCGTTTGTGAGCGGAAGCGGGTCCTCGTGGGGGTTGGGTCACAGACGTCGGCGTAGGGTGGCGGGCATGACGACCTCGACTTCCTCCCCGATGCAGTACCGCCGGCTGGGCCGCAGCGGCTTGCAGGTCTCGGTGCTCTCGTTCGGCTCGTGGGTGACGTTCAACACCCAGTTGAAGGACCACGACGCGCTCGAGTGCATGCAGGCGGCCTACGACGCCGGCTGCAACTTCTTCGACAACGCCGAGGCCTATGCCGGTGGCGAGAGCGAGGCCATCATGGGCCGCGTTGCCGATGAACTCGGCTGGAAGCGGCACTCGTATGTACTCACCACCAAGGTGTTCTGGGGTATCGACGGGCCGATGGTGAACATGCAGAACACCCTCAACCGCAAGTACCTGATGCACTCGATCAACGGCTCGCTCGAGCGGCTGCGAACCGACTTCGTCGACATCCTCTACTGCCACCGTCCCGATCCGAACACGCCCATCGACGAGACGGTGTGGGCGATGAGCGACATCATCAGCTCGGGCAAGGCGTTGTACTGGGGCACCAGCGAGTGGGCGGCCGACGAGATCCGCGCTGCGTGGGAGATCGCCGACCGGCACCACCTCCACAAGCCCATCGTCGAGCAGCCGCAGTACAACCTGCTCACCCGTGGGCGGGTCGAGCGCGAGTACGCCCGGCTGTACGACGAGATCGGCCTCGGCACCACCATCTGGAGCCCGCTCGCCTCGGGTGTGCTGACCGGCAAGTACCGCGACGGCATCCCCGACGACAGCCGTGGGGCGCTGCCCGGTTACGGCTGGCTGGCGCCACGCCTCACCGACCCGAAGGCGTTGGCCCGGGCCGAGCGCATCCGCCCGATCGCGGAGGAGTTGGGCTGCTCGATGGCGCAGTTGTCGCTCGCCTGGTGTGTGAAGAACCCGCACGTGTCGACGGTGATCACCGGCGCCAGCCGGGCCAGCCAGGTGGTCGAGAACTTCGCTGCGCTCGACGTGGTGCCGCTGCTGACGCCTGATGTGATGGGTCGCCTCGCCGAAGCGGTGAGCTGAGCGTCAGGCCAGCGCGTCGACCAGCGGCGCAACGGCCAGTTCGACGAAGCGACCCAGCGAGCCGGCCAGGAAGTGGTCGGCGGATTCGACGACGACGAGCGATGTGTTGGCCCACTCGGCGACCATCGGCTCGACTGCCTCCGGTGGGCTGTACTGATCGTGGCGCGGCACGACGAGGTGCTTGGGCCGATGGTCAGACGCTGCCAGCGGCGCGCCGTTCATCATCGTCGAGGCCATCATCGCCAGCGGGGGAGCGACCGCCACCCAGCCGTCGACGCGCGTCTGCACCACCGACAATGCCACCGCGGCACCGAACGAGTACCCGATCACCCACACCGGTCCGTCGGTGATCAGCGCCACCGCATCGACTGCCGCAGCCACGTCGAGACGTTCGTCGACGCCACCGCCGTGGGTGCCCTCCGAGTCGCCCGCGCCGCGGAAGTCGAAGCGGATGGAGGCCACCCCGTGCTCGGCCAGTCGCTGGGCCACACCTGTGAGGAGCGGATGGTGCCGGTCGCCGCCGTACAGCGGATGAGGATGGCACAGCACCGCTGCAGCACGAGGTGCCGGCTGCGTGGTGAGGTCGGCGTCGAGTCGCAACCCGTCGGCGGTGTGCAGGAGCAGGGAGTGCGTTTCGATCGCCACGGGGGTGACGGTACCCTCGGCGAGATGGCCGACTCCGACAAGTTGCCGATCAAGATGCTGAACGACCGCCTGCTGGTGCGCATCCCCGACAGGGAGGGCGAGCGTCGCTCGTCGGGTGGCATCCTCATTCCCGCCACGGCGCAGGTGTCGAAGCGACTGGTGTGGGCCGATGTGGTGGCGTTCGGTCAGAACGTGCGCTCGGTCGAGATCGGCGACCGGGTGCTGTTCAGCCCCGAAGACCGCTACGAGGTGGAAGTGGGCGGCGACGACTACATCATGCTGCGCGAGCGCGATGTGCACGCTGTCGCTGCGAAGCGGGTGGAGGGCAGCACCGGGCTGTACCTGTAGGGGCGGAACGGGCGGTGGCCGCGTGGTGCCCGCCTCCTAACATGGCCCGATGCCCACCGGCGTCACCATCGAAGCAACCCCTGAGCAACTGGCCGCAGTGAAGTATGGCGCCGACGGCCTGGTGCCCGCCATCGCCCAAGACGTGCACACGGGCGAGGTGCTGATGGTGGCGTGGATGAACGCCGACACACTGCGTCTCACCCTGGCCGAGGGGCGGATGGTGTACTGGAGTCGGAGCCGCCACGAGGTGTGGCGCAAGGGCGACACCAGCGGCGACGGGCAGTACGTGCAGGAGGCCTTCTACGACTGCGACGCCGATGTGCTGCTGTTCAAGGTGGTGCAGGACGGCGCCGGGGCGTGCCACACGGGAGCGCGGTCGTGCTTCTACCGACGGTTCGGTAGCGAGGCGTGAGCGGCCTGCGCATCCGCCCCAGCCGCGACGAGTTCCACGCGCTGGCGGCCGAACACACCGTGGTGCCGCTGTGGGCCGAACTGCTGGCCGACCTCGACACACCGGTGTCGGCCTACCTGAAGCTGGTGGGCGACGGCGATGGTTTCCTGCTCGAGTCGGTCGAGCACGGCGAGCGCTGGAGCCGGTTCAGCTTCGTCGGTCACGACCCGGTGGCCACGCTCACCCTGCGCGACGGCGTCATCACCAAGACCGGCCAGCACCTCAGCGCGCCCATCCCGTACGACCAGGGGATGCTGGCCGCGCTCGACGCCATCGTGGCCGCCTACCGCGGCCCGGTCATCGCCGACCTGCCACCGCTGCAGGGCGGCGTGATGGGCTACCTCGGCTACGACATCGTGCGCGAGGTCGAGCGTCTCCCCGACACTCCCCACGACGACCGTGGCCTGCCCGACGCGGTGATGAGCATCATCGGCTCGCTCGTCGCGTTCGACCACTGGCGCCAGCGGATGTACCTCATCGAGAGCGTGCCCGTGCTCGACATGGACGCCGAGGGTGTCGACCGCGAGTACGACCTGGCGTGCGAACGGGTGCTGCGGGCCGTCGAGAAGCTGTCGAAGCCGTTGGCCACCCCGCCCGTCGAGCCGCCCGAGCCCGGTGAGGCCGGGCCCGAGGTGCGCAGTTCGATGGGGAACTGCACCTACCAGCGAGCGGTCGAGGTGGCCAAGGAGCACATCCTCGCCGGCGACATCTTCCAGGTGGTGCTGAGCCAGCGCTACGACATCGATCTGCAGGCCGAACCATTCGACTTCTACCGCGTGCTGCGCCAGGTGAACCCCAGCCCGTACATGTACTTCCTGCGCCAGGGCGAGGTCACCATCGCCGGTAGCTCGCCCGAGCCGATGGTGCAGGTGCTGGGCACGAAGGTGATCAGCCGGCCCATCGCCGGCACGCGCAAGCGCGGCCGCGACGACGAGCACGACCGTCGCCTGGCCGGCGAACTGCGGGAGAACCCGAAGGAGGTGGCCGAGCACATCATGCTGGTCGACCTCGCCCGCAACGACGTGGGTCGTGTCGCCCGGTTCGGCACCGTGCACGTCGACGAGTTGATGACGCTCGAGCGGTACAGCCATGTGATGCACCTCACATCTCAGGTGAGTGGCGAACTGCTGCCTGGTCGCACACCCATCGACGTGTTGCGCGCCACCCTGCCGGCGGGCACCGTGAGCGGTGCGCCCAAGGTGCGAGCGATGGAGATCATCGACTCGCTCGAACCGGTGAAGCGTGGCCCGTACGCCGGGGTGGTGGGCTACGTCGACTTCAGCGGCAACCTCGACACGGCCATCGCCATCCGCACCATGTTCGTCGGCCCGCACGGCGCGTCGTTCCAGGCGGGCGCCGGCATCGTGGCCGACTCGATTGCCGACGAGGAAGATCTCGAGTGCCGCAACAAGGCGGCCGCATTGCTCGCGGCGGTGCCTGCCGCCCGGCGGATGACCGCCCGCCGCAACGCCGACTGAGCGACTCGGGGCCCGTCAGTCGATGATGCCGCCGAGCAGCAGCACGGTGCCGAGGCCGCCCACCAGCACCGTGCCGAGCACAGCAACCGCAGCGAGCCCGGGCACGCTGGTGATGGCCCGCACGCCCACCCACAGCGCCGGGAGGTCGCGCTTGCGCACCTGGATGTCGGTCTTCACTGCGCGCATGCTGCGCGCCTGCATGCCCAGGGCCACGCCCGAGTCGTGGTCGATGAGCACACCGGAGGCACCGTTCGACCCGCCGCGCAGATAGGTGCGTACATCGTCGACCAGGCGGGGCGCCGACGAAGCCGTCATGCGCACCAGGACCCATCCGGCCACCGAGGCGAGGAACGGGATGGCGCACAGCACGCCGCCGACCACCGCCCACGCGGTGCTGCCGTCGAACACCCACCATCCGGTGGCGAAGGTGGCGACACCCACCACGGCGGTGATGACCACGACGACGAGGATGAGTGATGCGAGTCGACCGAGGGTGAACCCGATCCCGTCGGCGGTACGTGAGGCGAGGCGATCGATGTCGGCCATGGGCACAGTCTGCCAGTCACAGGTGGTTGACTGAGTGGCGATGTTCTGGAGCGAGTACCCGCGAGATGTCGTCCGTGTGGCGGGCCCCGATGCCGCCACCTACCTGCAGTCGCAGGTGAGCCAAGACCTGCGCGGTCTCGCCGTGGGGGCCAGCGCCTGGACCTTTCTGCTCGAACCCACCGGCAAGGTGGTGGTGCTGGCGCGGGTGCGCCGTGCGGCCGACGACGAGTTCGTACTCGACACCGATGCGGGCTTCGGCGAGCTGCTGATGGCTCGCCTCAATCGGTTCAGGATCCGGGTGAAGGCCGAGGTGGAACCGCTCGACTGGCGCTGCGTGGCGGTGCGCCCCGATGGAGACGAGACGTCGGTGGCCGAGTCGGAGGCCCTCGACGGTGCACTGCCCGCGTGGGGAACTGGCATCGACTTGCTCGGTCCCGCCGTCGAGCCCCCGTCGTGCCGCGCTGGTACCGCCGCCGACCTGCTCGCTGCCCGCATCGACGCCGCGTGGCCGGCCATGGGCAGCGAGATCGTGCCGGGCCAGACCATCCCGGCCGAAACCGGTGTGGTGTCGGTGGCGGTCAGTTTCACCAAGGGCTGCTACCCGGGCCAGGAACTGGTCGAACGGATGGACAGCCGCAGCGCTTCGGCGCCGCGCCACGTAGAACGGGTCGACGTGGCCGCCGGCACGGTGCCGGGCGATCCGTATCTGGTCGACGGCGAGCAGGCCGGTGTGGTCACCTCGGTGGCTGGCACGGCGGCCCTTGCATTCGTGCGCCGCAGCGCCCGCAGCGACGCCGGCTGACCGGCGCTGGTTGACCGGCTTCGGTGGGCGTCTCGTCAGCCGTCGAGTCGCTGACGAAGGACGACCACCTGCGGATCTGCGCGCACGGCCGCGAGTTCGGGCGCCCGGTCGATCGTGTGTGCGGCTCCGGCCGGGTCGGTATCAGCCTCGACAGCGGCGCGCAGCCACCCGAGCGCGACGTCGCGGTCGCCCAGCACTGCTGCAGCGCGGGCCACGGTGAGGGCCGAGGTGGTGGTGCGCCTGCGCTGGAAGCAGCCTGCTGCGTAGTGCGCCGCTTCGGCGTGCGATCCGATCTGGAGCAAGACGTTGCCCAGCGTGTGTTCGCCGAGCAGGTGCCCGGTGGGCAGCGGGCGGGGCAGCAGGGCCACCACGGCGGCGAGACGATCAGTGGGTGCGGCGTCGGGTGGCCACCAGGCGGGCTGCTGTGGCTCGAAGAAGTCGGCCACCACCAGATCGCGGGCAATGGTGGGGTGCCCCTGGGTGAGTTGCTGCGAGGCGCGGAACCAGGGCGAGGGGAGCGTGCCGTCGGGGAAGGCCGATACATCGCCCGTCGCCCACGCCATCGACTCGGCTCGTGCTATTGGCGACCGCTGTGCTGCCGACTGTTGCTTGCCGGCCGTGAGCATCTGGATCTGCACGAGGAGCGGGAAGATGACGAAATAGGCGAAGCCGTTGTACCGGGGGTGAAGGAAGAGGTAGGTGCCGCCCACCACGGTGAGGGCGATGCTGAACCAGAGCATCAGCCGCCGTGAGTGCTCGGGAATGATGCGATCGAGCGCCGCCAGCACCACGTGGCCGCCGTCGAGTGGCAGCACCGGAACCAGGTTGAACAGGCCCATCACGGGTCCGGTCCACCAGATGGCGAGGGCCGGCGCGCTCGAGGCGTACGAGTTCCGGTCGAGCGGGTCGATGCCCATCGCGAACAACACCGCCAGGCTCACACCGATTTGCACCGCGGGCCCGGCGAGCGAGATTCCGGCGCGCTCCCACGGCTTCAGCGGACGCACCGGCACGAACGACGCGTAGCCGGCCAGGAAGTCGAGCGAAATCTCCGCCTCGGCACCGGTGGCACGCGCCGCGAAGGCGTGACCGAGCTCGTGCAGCAAGATGAGCACGGCCGCGGAGCCAGCGATCCACCCGCCGAGTTCGGGACCGTTGGTGACCACCACGAGGGCGATGAACAACAGGAATCCGACGCGCACGTGGATCGGGAAGCCGAACAATCGGAAGGCAGGCGCTGATCCCATGACCACCCCCGAGCCTACGGGCAATGAACCCACCGTTCGGTCGTCGTGCCTCCTAGACTCGATTGACGTGTCGTACGTCTACGCCTTTGACCACAAGCACCGCCGTTCGCCCATGGAGTACAAGGATCTCCTGGGTGGAAAGGGTGCCAACCTCGCCGAGATGACCAGTGTGTTGAAGCTGCCGGTACCTCCGGGCTTCACCATCTCCACCGACGCCTGCCGTGCCTACATGCACGGTGGCTGGCCGGCCGGTCTCGATGCCGAGATCGCCGCGCAGGTGGCGGTGCTCGAAAAGAAGATGGGTCGCAAGTTGGGCGACGCCGCCGACCCGCTGCTGGTGTCGGTGCGCTCGGGCGCCAAGTTCTCGATGCCCGGCATGATGGACACTGTCCTCAACCTCGGCCTCAACGACGCCAGCGTGCGGGGCCTGGCCGCCGTCACCTCCGACGAGCGCTTCGCCTACGACAGCTACCGCCGCTTCATCGCCATGTACGGCCGCATCGTGCTCGGTATCGACGGCGCCCTGTTCGAGCACCCGCTCGAAGAAGCCAAGCATGCCGCCGGCGCGAAGAGCGACAACGAGCTGTCGGCCAAGGTGCTGAAGGGGCTGTGCAAGCAGTACCAGGCAGTGGTGAAGAAGGTCACCAAGAAGGCCTTCCCGCAAGACCCCACGGCGCAGTTGCGCGGTGCGG
>JBAXSU010000037.1:0-21199 GCA_037130535.1 Actinomycetota bacterium | reverse complement strand
ACGCGCATCGACCCGTGGTTCCTCGACCAGATGAGCCTCATCCACGAAGAGCGCGAGGTGCTGGCCGATATCGGCCTGGCGGCGATGGACACGCGGGCCTGGCGGCGGGCCAAGCGGCTCGGCTTCAGCGACGCCCAGCTCGCGTATCTCTGGCAGGTCGACGAATTGACGGCACGCGCCGCACGCGAGGCCGCCGGTGTGGTGCCCACCTACAAGACGGTCGACACCTGCGCGGCGGAGTTCGACGCCACGACGCCCTACCACTACAGCACCTACGAGGACGAGAACGAGGTGCGACCCAGCGACCGGCCGCGGGTTGTCATCCTGGGCAGTGGCCCCAACCGCATCGGACAGGGCATCGAGTTCGACTACTGCTGTGTGCACGCGTCGTTCTCGCTCCGCGAGGCCGGTTACGAGACCGTGATGGTGAACTGCAACCCCGAGACGGTCAGCACCGACTACGACACGAGCGACCGCCTGTACTTCGAGCCGCTCACCCGCGAAGACGTGCTGAACGTCATCGCCGCCGAGACCGCGGCCAGCGGGGGAGTGGCCCCGAAGGTCATCGTGTCGCTCGGTGGGCAGACACCACTGAAGTTGGCTGGCCTGCTGCCCGCCGACATCGTTGCCGGCACCTCGCCTGCATCCATCGACCTGGCCGAGGATCGCGAGAAGTGGAACGCGCTCTGCGACGAGCTGCGCATCCCGCAGCCGCCCGGCGGCACGGCCACCGACCTCGAGCAGGCGCTGCAGATCGTCGACCGCATCGGCTTCCCGGTGCTCGTGCGACCCAGCTACGTGCTGGGCGGTCGGGCCATGCAGATCGTGCACGACCGCAACCACCTCGCTCGGGCGATGGCCGAACTTGCCGGGTTCGGCACGTTGGGCCGTGAGGGCGGGCTGTCGGCCGAGCGACCGGTGCTGATCGACCGCTTCCTCGAAGACGCCACCGAGGTCGATGTCGATGCCATCCGCGACCACACCGGCGACGTGCTCATCGGTGGGGTCATGGAACACGTCGAGGAGGCCGGCGTGCACAGCGGGGACTCGGCGTGCGCCATCCCGCCCCAGACACTGCCGGCGTGGGTGGTGGAGGTGATCGAGGCGTACGTGCGCTCGATTGCCGGCGCACTCGACGTACGCGGTCTCATCAACGTGCAGTTCGCTGTATCGGGTACCACGGTCTACGTCATCGAGGCCAACCCGCGCGCCAGCCGCACGGTGCCCTTCGTGGCCAAGGCGACGGGCGTGCCGCTGGCCAAGGTGGCCACCCGGGTGATGCTCGGCGCCACACTCGTCGAACTGCGTGCCGAAGGGCTGTTGCGCACTCCGTCCGACCACGGCCATGTGGCCATCAAGGAGGCCGTGCTGCCGTTCAGCAGGTTCCCCGAGGTCGACACGGCACTCGGGCCGGAGATGCGCTCCACCGGTGAGGTGATGGGCATCGACGCCACGTTCGGCAAGGCGTTCTTCAAGGCCGAGCTCGCCGCAGGCACGGTGCTGCCTTCCAGCGGCACGGTGTTCTTGTCATTGGCCGACGGCGACAAGCCTGCCGGTCTGGTGGTGGCCAAACGCCTGCGCCAGCTCGGCCTCGGTATCGCCGCAACCAGCGGCACCGCCGCCTACCTCGCCCGTTTCGACCAGTCGGTCGATCTGGTGGTGGGCAAGGTCAGCGAGGGTGCCGAGCTCACCGCCGTCGACCTCATCGCCGACGGCAAGGTGGTGTTCGTCATCAACACCCCGCAGGGCCGTGGAGGCCGCACCGACGGCGAACAGATCCGCAAGGCGGCGAACTCGCACCACGTCAGCTCGGTCACCACGGTCGAGGCCGCCCTGGCGGCTGTGCAGGGCATGGCCGAGCAGGCCGGCCGCGAGATCTCGGTGCGGTCGCTGCAGGAGTATCACGCCCGGTGAGCATCGGCCGAGGGCGGCGGGGACGGTTCACCGTGCCCCCCGGGCTCGACACCCGGGTGAGCGTCGGTTCTGTCGAGTTGCCGAACCCGCTGCTGCTCGCCTCCGGTACCGCGGGCTACGGCGCCGAACTGGCCGACTACCTCGACCTCGCCGAGGTGGGAGCCGTCGTCACCAAATCGCTCGCGCCCTATCGATGGGACGGCAATCCTCCGCCCCGTGTGCACACCGCAGGGTTCGGGATGATCAACGCCGTCGGGCTGCAGGGGCCCGGTGTCGAGTACTGGCTGCGCGAGGAACAGCCCGCGCTGCTCGATCGCGGTGCTCGGGTGGTGGCCAGCATCTGGGGTCGCAGTCTCGACGACTACCGACGTGCCGCCGACATGCTCGCGGACGCCCCGCCGGGCGTGGTGGCCGTCGAAGTGAACCTGTCGTGCCCGAACCTGGAGGGTCGTCGCGGAATCTTCGCCCACGATGCCGACCTCTCGGCTGCGGTCGTCGCTGCCACGGCAGGCTGTGCTCGGCCGCGCTGGGCGAAACTGAGCCCGAACACCGACCGGGTGGTGGAGGTGGCACAGGCAGTGCGCGACGCGGGTGCCGAAGCCGTCACGTTGGTGAACACGCTGCTCGGCATGGTGATCGACGAGCGCACCCTGCGCCCAGCGCTCGGTGCGGGCGGCGGCGGCCTGTCGGGCAGAGGTATCCACCCGGTGGCAGTTCGGGTGGTGCACGACGTGCACGCGGCGTTACCCGATCTGCCCATCGTCGGGCTCGGCGGGGTGTCGACAGGCTGGGACGCGGTCGAACTGATGCTGGTCGGTGCCTCGGCCGTGGGGGTGGGAACGGCCACCTTCGCCGATCCGCGCGCGGCGGCACGTGTGTTCGCCGAGATGACGTCGTGGGCGGTCGACCGACGGGTGACGGCGCTGTCCCTGCTCACCGGCGCTGTCAATCGGCCCATCTGAGCCAGCGCTCGGAGATGCCGGTCGGTATGGGGGGCGCACGGCTAGGGTGGTCGACATGGCTACACCCCCTGTACTCACCCCCGAACAGCGCGCCGCTGCCCTTGCAAAAGCCGCCGAGGTCCGCACGGCTCGCGCCGCAGTGAAGAACCGTCTGAAGCTTGGCTCCATCACCCTTGCCGAAGCGCTCGCCTCCACCGACGAGACCATCAGCAAGCTGAAGGTCGTGTCGCTGCTCGAGTCGCTGCCTGGCGTGGGCAAGGTCAAGGCCCGCAAGCTCATGGAGGAGATCGGCATCGCCGACAACCGCCGTGTCCAGGGCCTCGGCCAGCAGCAAAAGGCAGCACTGCTCGAGCAACTCGGCAAGTGAGTCGGTGAGGCCATGGCGGCCTCGGCGCCACTGATCTTCATCGTCTCCGGCCCCGGCGGGGTCGGAAAGGGCACGATTGTCCGCGCATTGGTCCAACGCGACCCTGGGCTGTGGCTCAGTCGGTCGTGGACCACTCGTGGGCAACGCCCTGGCGAAGCATCCGACAGTTACGTGTTCTCGTCACGGGCCGACTTCGAGTGTCGCATTGCCGATGGCGGGTTCCTCGAGTGGACATCGTTCCTCGACAACTACTACGGCACCCCTACCCCCGACCTCGACAGCCCGGCGCTCGCCGGGCGCGACGTGGTGCTCGAGATCGAGGTGAACGGAGCACGCCAGGTGAAGGCGCTGCATCCCGACGCCGTGCTCATCTTCGTGCTGCCCCCCTCGCGTGAGGAACAGGCGCGCCGCCTGCGCGGTCGCGGCGATCCCGACGACAAGATCGACCAACGCGTCCGCAAGGCCGAAGAGGAAGAGCCGATCGGTCGGGCGTTGGCCGACCACATCGTGGTGAACGACGATCTCGGACGCACCGTCGACGAGATGATCGGGCTCATTCAGAACCACCGCAACCGTCGCCGCGAGCACCACGCCGGCGTCTGAACCAGGTAGGCTGCCCTGCCCCTTCAGGAGGATCACTCGTTATGCAGCGCACGCACGACACCATGATGACCCCGCCGATCGAGGATCTGCTCGCGACGGTCGATTCGAAGTTCAGCCTTGTCACGCTCGGCGCCCGGCGCGCACGACAGATCCAGACCTACGTGAACTCGCTCAGCGATGGCCTCGGCCACATGGTTCCCCCGCAGGTCGTCACCGGCCCCGGGCACAAGCCGCTCAGCATCTCCTTCGAAGAGATCGCGGCCGGCAAGATCGTGCGGGTCGACGAGGTCGAGGAGGCCGACGAGGCCGCCGACGCCACGGCCGACGACGCCGACTGATATCCGGCAGGCAGGGCCGCACCGTGCTCGCGGGGCGTCGCATCGTCGTCGGTGTCACCGGTGGCATCGCTGCGTACAAGGCGGTCGAGGTGTGCCGCCGACTCGTCGACGCGGGCGCCCACGTCGTACCGGTCATGACCAAGGGCGCCGAGCACTTCATCGGGCGCACCACGTTGTCAGCGCTGTGCAGCGAACCGGTGCAGACATCGCTGTGGGATGAAGTCAGCCCCATTCCTCACACCCGCCTCGGCCAGAGCGCCGACCTCGTGCTCGTGGTGCCTGCAACAGCCCGGCTCATCGGGGCCTATGCCGCGGGCCTGTCCACCGACCTGCTCACCAATACCCTGCTGGCCACGCGGGCTCCTGTCGTGGTGTGCCCGGCGATGCACACCGAGATGTGGGAGCACCCGGCCGTGGCCGAGAACCTGGCCGTACTGCGCCGCCGCGGGGTGCACGTCGTCGAACCCGACGAGGGCCGCCTGGCCGGTGGCGATCTGGGCAAAGGCCGTCTCGCCGCGCCCGAGCGCATCTTCGCCGAGGTCGAGCGCGTGCTGGGCGACGGTCCGCTGCAGGGCTTGCACGTCGTGGTCAGTGCCGGTGGCACGCGCGAACCCATCGACGCCGTGCGGGTCATCGCCAACCGCAGCAGCGGCAAGCAGGGCTACGCCATTGCGGCCGAAGCAGCGGCTCGGGGCGCCCGGGTGACGCTCGTGTCGACCGTCGACCTGCCGGTGCCGACGGGAGCGGCCGTGGTGCAGGTCGAAACAGCCGCACAGATGCAGGCCGCCCTCGAAGAACTGGCCGCTGCCGCAGACGTGGTGGTGATGGCAGCTGCAGTGGCTGACTTCCGCCCGGTTCACCAGGCCGAGGGCAAGATCAAGAAACACGACGGCGTTCCCCAGATCGTTCTCGAGCCGACCCCCGACATCCTCGCCGGTCTCGGCGCAACCAAACCCTCAGGGCAGGTGCTGGTCGGTTTCGCAGCCGAAACCTCCGATCTCGTCGCCAACGCCACCGACAAGATGCGTCGCAAGCACCTCGACCTGATGGTGGCCAACGACGTCGGCGCCCCGGGTGTCGGGTTCCAGCACGACACCAACGCCGTCACCCTGCTTCGCCCCGATGCCGACCCGGTCACGGTCTCGCTGCGCGACAAGCGCGCCATCGCAGCGGCGGTACTGGATAGCGTGTCAGCCATTCGTGCAGCCGGTTCAGCCGACTGATCGTCACCGAGGAGACTCACCCCGTGAGCAAGTTCACCTTCACGTCCGAGAGCGTCACCGAGGGCCACCCCGACAAGATGGCCGACCAGGTCAGCGATGCGGTGCTCGATGCGATTCTCGACGAGGATCCCAACGGTCGTGTGGCGTGTGAGACGCTGCTGACAACGGGCCTGTGCGTCATCGCTGGTGAGATCACCACCTCGGCCTACGTCGACATTCCGAAGTTGGCCCGTGGCGTCATCAACTCCATCGGCTACGACAACGCGGCCTACGGCTTCGACGGCAACACGTGCGGCGTCATCGTCAGCATCGACGAGCAGAGTGCCGACATCGCCCAGGGTGTCGACGCCAGCGAAGAGGTGCGCGGTGGCAAGGCGGGCGAGGACTACCTCAACAGCCAGGGCGCGGGCGACCAGGGCATGATGTTCGGCTACGCCTGCGACGAGACCCCCGACCTCATGCCGCTGCCCATCTGGACCGCACACCGCTTGGCCGAGCGACTGTCGGAGGTGCGCAAGACCGGCGCCGTGCCGTACCTGCGCCCTGACGGCAAGACCCAGGTCACGTTCGAGTACGAGAACGGCAAGCCGGTGCGTTTGTCGGCGGTGCTCATCAGCACCCAGCACCAAGACGGCATCGACCGCGACACCGTCATCCGGCCCGACCTCATCGAGCAGGTCGTGCTGCCTACCGTGCCCGCCCAGTTCGCCGACGACGGGTACGACATCTACGTCAACCCCACCGGCAAGTTCGTCATCGGCGGGCCACACGGCGACACCGGCCTCACCGGCCGCAAGATCATCGTCGACACCTACGGTGGTATGGGCCGTCACGGCGGTGGCGCCTTCAGCGGCAAAGACCCCAGCAAGGTCGACCGCTCGGCTGCGTACGCCGCCCGCTGGGTGGCCAAGCACGTGGTCGCCTCGGGTGCGGCCAGCCGGTGCGAGGTGCAGGTGGCGTATGCCATCGGTATGGCCCACCCGGTCAGCATCCTGGTCGAGACCTTCGGTACCCACACCGTCGACCCAGCCACCATCGAACAGGCCGTCCGAGCCGTGTTCGATCTGCGCCCGGCTGCCATCGTGCGCGATCTCGACCTGAAGCGTCCCATCTACCGCGACACCGCCGCCTACGGGCACTTCGGTCGTCACCGCCCCACCTTCAGTTGGGAGCACCTCTCTCGCCTCGACGCATTCACGAGTGAAGTCGGCATCGGCTGACACCTTGCTGACGGCGACGGTCGTTCCTGACGTCACCGGTCTCGACAAGCAGTTCGACTACATCGTCCCCGATGCGCTGCGCGACCGGGTACAGGTGGGCTCGATGGTGCGCGTGCCGCTGCACGGGCGCCGGGTCGGCGGCTGGGTGGTGCGGATCGGCCCGCCCGACCCGGCGGTCGACGTTGCTCGATTGCTGCCCATTGCGGTCTGGTCCGGGCACGGCCCGTCTGCCGAAGTGATCGAGCTCGCGTCATGGACAGCCCACCGCTGGGCCGCCGGTCGCTTGCGTCCCCTGCTCGCCACGGCCAGTCCACACAGAATGGTGCGGGCACTCGTCGGGCGGCCGATCGGAGCCGATCCGGTTGCTGGAGCAGCGCAGGCGACGACGGAGGTCCGACTCGGGCGTCTGCTGGCCGACGGGGGCGGTGTGCTGCGCGTCAGCCCCTCCGACGACCTCGCTGAGGTTCTGGCCGATGCGGTGCTGCTCGGGTCGGTGCTCGCTGTGCACCCGTCCATCGACGGGGCGCGTCAGATCGCCGAACGGCTGCGGCGCAGTGGTCGCTCGGTGGCGTTGCTGCCGGCCGATTGGGCTCGCGCCGCCGCAGGCAGCACCGAGTTCGTCGTCGGCGGCCGCAGCGCAGTGTGGGCCACTGTGCCGGGCCTTGCTGCGATCGTGGTGCTCGACGAGCACGACGAGGCGTTGCAGGAGGAGCGGATGCCCACCTGGCATGCCCGCGATGTGGCGGTGGAAAGGGCTCGGCGCGCGGGCATTCCGTGCGGTCTCGTGTCGCCGTGCCCCACCGTGAGCGCCCTCCATTGGTCGGGCAAGCGCTGGATGCGGCCCACCACCGACGACGAGCGAGCGGGGTGGCCCGCGGTGGAGGTGATCGACCGACGCGACGTCGAACCGTGGAAACGGTCGCTGCTGTCGTCCGAGCTGATCGAGGCGATCCGCGACCGCTCACAGCGGGTGGTGTGCGTGCACAACGTGCCCGGCCGGGCGCGGATGCTCGCCTGTCGTCAGTGCCGGTCGCTGCTGCGCTGTGAACGCTGCGACGCATCGGTGATGCAGGGCGACGACGGCGCCCTTGCCTGCGCCCGGTGCGCCACGGTTCGTCCGCCGGTGTGCCAGGTGTGCGGCTCGGCCGGGCTGGCCGCGGTGCGGCCCGGGGTGACGCGTCTGCGCGACGAACTCGAGGCGGCCGCGGTGCGCCCGGTTGTGGCCGTCACCGCCGAAGCGCCCGAGCCGGCGGCCCTCGCCCGTGCCGACGTGTTCGTCGGTACTGAAGCAGTGCTGCACCGTGTGGCCGATGCCGATGTGGTGGTGCTGCTCGACATCGATGCCGAACTGCTGGCCCCGCGATACCGCGCCGCCGAGCAGGCGCTGGCGTTGGCGGTGCGGGCGGCCCGACTGTTGGGCCCGCGGCGCCGCGGTGGCCGACTGCTGGTGCAGACCACGATGCCCGATCACGAGGTGATCCAGGCGCTGGTGACCACCGACCCGGGGCTGGTGGCCCGAGCTGAGGCCACCCGCCGGCGTGCCCTTGCGTTGCCACCCTTCGGGGCGATGGCCCGCCTCAGCGGAGCAGGCGCCGCCGAGTTCGCCGCACGACTGTCGTTGCCGGCGGCCGCCGACGGCGACGGCACACTCGTCCGTGCTGCCACATGGGACGAACTTGCCGACGCGATCGCTCGGACCGAGCGTCCGGTCGAACGACTGCGCATCGAGGTCGATCCCGCCCGTCGGTAGTGTCGGGTCGTGCTGCGTGAGCAGCGCAGGCAGACGGAGGGCTGACGATGGCCGACAAGGCACGGATCGATGACCAGGCGGTCGAGGCGTTGTTGCGCCGCGCTCGACGCGAGGTCGACGACGGATTGCTGCCGTCGGCTCAGGTGGCTCTGGCGCTGCACGGCGAGTTGGTGGTCTTCGAGGCGTTCGGCGATGCCACCACCGACACCCGCTACGTCGTGTACTCGGCCATCAAGGCCTTCGTGGCCGGAGCGATGTGGGCGCTCATCAGTGACGGTGCGGTCGACGTGAGCCTGCCGGTGAGCGAGATCGTGCCCGAGTTCGCCACCAACGGCAAGCAGACCATCACGATCGAGCAGGTGATGCTGCACACCTCAGGGTTCCCGTATGCCCCGCTGCGGGCCGATGCCGGTGCCACGAGTGCCGGCCGGTGTGCTGCGTTCGCGAAGTGGCGCCTGAACTGGGAGCCGGGCACCGCCTACGAGTACCACGCCACCTCGGCGCACTGGGTGCTCGCCGAGATCATCGAAGGGGTGAGCGGACGCAACTATCGCGACGTGGTGGCCGACCGAGTCACCACGCCCGTCGGTCTGCCGCCCGTGCTGGGGGTCGTCGGGGCCGCGCCGCCCTCGGTAGTGGGCGAGCAGGCCACCTCCGCCGAGATCGAGGCGGTGTTCGGCGTGAGCAGCCTGCCGGTGGGTGAGGTCACCGACGACGCGTTGATGGGATTCAACGACCCTGCGGTGCAGTCCGTCGGTGTACCGGGCGGTGGGGGCGTGATGACGGCTGCCGATCTGGCGTTGTACTACCAGGCCGTTCTCCACAACCCCGGCGAGATGTGGCGGCCCGACGTCATCGCCGACGTGCGGAGCACTGTGCGCAACCGTCTGCCCGATGTGCTGACGGGAGTGCCAGCCAATCGCACGCTCGGCCTGGTACAGGCGGGTGACGACGGGCGCAGTCACCTGCGCGGTATGGGCCGCACCGTCTCGCCCCTCACCGTGGGCCACAACGGGGCGAAGGGCCAGATCGCCTGGGGCGACCCGGTGAGCGGCCTCAGCCTGGGCTACTGCACCAACGGCCTCGACGCGCACGTCGTGCGTGAACCGCGGCGCACCAGCGCCATCGCCAGCCTTGCCGGGCAGTGCGTCACGCGATGAGCGGTCGCCGGTCCGACTCGTCGTCGGCGCGCCGTACTCCGGGCCAGTCCGGCACCGGGAATCCGGCCAGTTCCACGCGGTTGCGCCCCTTGCTCTTGGCGAGGTAGAGCGGTATGTCGGCGTGGTCGAGCGCTTCGGCAGCGGTCGAGCCGCGCTGTATCTGGGCGACGCCGAACGATGCGGTGACGTTGAGGAGTGCGGACTCGGGATGATCGATCGCCTCGATCGCCACTCGGATGCGTTCGGCGACGACGGCGGCCATCTGTTCCGATCGGGCCCGGCACACGATGGCAAACTCCTCGCCGCCGACGCGTGCGATCGCATCGTGGGCGCGTAGCGCCGATCGCGCGGCATCGGCGACCCGTTGGAGCACCTGGTCGCCTGTTGCGTGACCGAAGGAGTCGTTGATGTCCTTGAAATGGTCGATGTCGAACATGATCACGCAGGCCGGGGCGCGATCGACCGACGTGATGTGGGCGGAGAGCAGGTCGAGGAACCGACGGCGATTGGCGAGACCGGTGAGATCGTCGGTTGCGGCAACTTCGTCGAGGAGGGCGAGCGCCTGGCGGAGTCGGTCGCTGGTATCGGCCTGTTCGAATCGGCTCAAGAGGGCCTCGTGGAGCATGCGCTGCATCCGGTGGGCGATGATGCCCATCGACACCGAGACCACCACCGAGCCGAGTGCGAGCCACCGGAAAAAGGTGCCGTCGTGCAGCGCGAGTTGCACGACGAAGAGCACCTGTGCCGTCACGACGAAGGCGAAGTAGGTGCTCGGAAGTGCGGCCGTGACCAGCGAATTCGCTGCTGCGCTGACAGTGGCGATGAGCAGGCAGACCAGCGCGTAGCGCTCGGGGTCGTCCGACTGGAGGGCTGGATGCATCATCAGGCCGAGCACTGTGCCGAGCCACAACTCGAGTCCGATCAGCACGCGCAGTGGGACAGAGGGTCGAACATCGAGGTGCCTGCGGTACCAGAGCGCGAACCCGACCGCAGCCGCTGTGGCGGCCGTGTAGGCGATCATCAACGCCCCAGGCCACAGGCTGTCGGGTGAGATGGCGTTGGTCGTGAAACCCATGACCGGGATGGTGAAGCCACACCAGCGGAAGAGCCAGCACAGCAGTCGCCACGCCTGTCGCCAGCGGGGCAGTGGCGGATTACCCGGTTCCAGGTCGCGCATCATCAACGCGAGCCCGGTCGCGACGACGCGCTCGTCAGGGTCGATGGAGCCTTGCGGGCTCATCTCAGGTCGGCCACCGCAGCAGGTTGGGCAGCAGCGAGGCGCTCGGTGGTACCGGGGTTCGGCAGGCCGGATAGGTGAACGTGAGCGGCGACGCGCTTGAGCTCATCGCGGGCGAGGAGCAGACCGTCGAGGTCGGCACGATCGATTGGTCGTCGGATCATCGCGGCCACCTCATTGCTTCGTCAGGAAGTGATGCGAACTTGAGTGTCGAGGTTGATAGCGATTTCGAGGTCATCCGACTGAGCTGCCGAACACCCGGAGCACGCGGAAGCCTGCGCCTGTAGCCACCCGGTCGGTGGGAAAGCCCTGGTCGACGAGCCAGCGCTGCAACGAGTCGGCGCCCAGGTGCTTCTGCACCACAAGGTGGGCCGCCGCGTCGCGGGCCAGGTGTGCCAACCAGGTCTGGAGCAGGTCGTGGAGGGCGGCTTTGCCGATCCGAATGGGAGGGTTGCTCCAGATCGCGGCGAACTGCAGGTCGACGGGGACTTCGTCGGGAGCGACCGCCCTGACGTTGCCGATGCCGTTCGCTGCAGCGTTGCGTTCGGTCAGCTCGCGGGCCCGTCGATTCACATCGACCGCCCACACGGTGGCCCCCGGTGCCCTTCGGGCCATGGTGAGCGCAATCGGCCCGGCACCACAGCCGAGATCGAGCAGGTCGCCTGTCGGCGGGGGAGGAGGTGCCGAGAGCAGGAGCAGCTTCGTGCCGGTGTCGACCCGTCCGTGGCCGAACACGCCGCGATCGGTGACGATCGTGAGCGGGCCGTCAGGCAGCGACCACACCACCTCGGCGGGCTGCGATGCCGTCGTGGGCTCGGAGTCGAAGTAGTGGGTCATCGGCTTGGCTAGCCTTGCAGGTATGGGCTACACGATCCGAACGTTCGGCGATCCGGTGCTGAAGAGCAGGGCGGCGGCGGTCACCGAGATCGACGGCAAAGTGGCCCGACTCGTCGACGACATGTTCGACACCCTGTACACCAGCGACAACGGCATCGGGCTCGCCGCGCCGCAGATCGGTGTGCAGAAGCAGATCTTCGTGTGGGACATGGAGGACGAGCCGCTCGTCATCATCAACCCCGAGATCGTCGAGGCCAGCGGTGAACTGGTGTACGACGAGGGGTGTCTCAGTATTCCCGGCCTGTACGCCGAGATCTTGCGGCCCGAGAAGGTACTGCTGCGCGGCCTCGATCTCGACGGAAACACCTTCGAGGTCGAGGCCGACGGCCTAGAAGGCCGCCTGTTCCAGCACGAGCTCGACCATTTGCACGGTGTGCTGATGTTCGACCGTATGTCGCCCGACCAGCGCAAGGATGCGCTGGCCGAGTACGAGCGCATCCTCACCGCAGGCACCACCGCCGCGCCCAAGCGCCGCCTGCGGCTGCGCTGACGCGTCGGTGGCCCCAAGCAGAACGATCGAGGCGATGAGCGCTGAGGTGCGGCGTCCGCGACGGATCGTCTACTTCGGAACCCCCGATATGGCCGTACCGCCCCTGCAGGCGCTGGTGGCGGCCGGTTTCGAGGTGCTGGCCGTGGTCACGCGCGTCGACAAGCGCCGAGGGCGCGGGGGCGACCTGCTGCCCAGCCCGGTGAAGCGGGCCGCCGAGGCACTCGGTCTGCCGGTGCTGCACGCCGTCGACGAGGCGCTGCAATTGGGTGCCGATCTCGGTGTGGTGGTGGCGTTCGGGCAGATCGTGAAGCCTCACGCGCTGGCAGTGCTTCCCATGGTGAACCTCCACTTCTCGCTGCTGCCGCGCTGGCGCGGCGCAGCACCGGTCGAACGGGCGATCCTGGCCGGCGACGAGGTGACGGGGGTGTGCCTGATGCAGGTTGCCGAGGGTCTCGACACCGGCGATGTGTACGCGTGCGTCGAACTGCCCATCGACGCCGACGAGACGGCAGCGTCGCTGCGGGCCCGCCTGGTCGAGGCAGGGTCGACGTTGTTGGTCGAGCAACTCGCCGCCGGTCTGAGCAAGGCCCGTCCCCAGCACGGCGAGGCCACCTACGCAGCCAAGGTGCACCCCGACGACCTTCGTCTCGACTGGTCGCAGCCGGCCGCGATCCGTCATCGGGTGGTGCGCCTCGGTGGGGCGCACACCACGTTTCGGGGTCGTCGGCTGAAGGTGTTGGCCGCCGAACTGGTCGACCCGTCCGGTGTCGGAGACACCTTGGTAGGCGACACCGTCGGCGGGTTGCGGCTCGAGACGGTCCAGCCCGAAAGCAAGGGGCCGATGCCGTTTGCAGCATTTGCCAACGGGGCACGGCCTGCGGTCGACGAACGGTTGGGCGCGTGAACTCGGCCCGCGCCGTCGCGCTGCGCAGCCTCGAACGGATCGATCACGAGGGCGGCTATGCCAATCTGGTCGTGCCGGCGATGCTGGCCATGTCGCGTCTCGACAATCGTGATCGGGCATTCGTCACCGACCTGGTGTACGGCACTACCCGCATGCGTGCAGCCTGCGATGCGCTGGTCGACCGATTCGTGCTCACCGAGCCCGAGTCGGAGGTGCGCACGGTGCTCCGGCTCGGCGCCTACCAGATCGTGTTCGGCGGTGTGGCGGCGCACGCAGCGGTGGGCGAGACGGTGTCGCTCGCCCCGAAGCGAGCACGCGGCTTCGTGAACGCTGTGCTGCGCAAAGTGGCCACCACGCCGATGGTGTGGCCCGATCGCGCCACCGAGTTGAGCTATCCGCGCTGGATCCACGAACGCCTCACTGCTGAACTCGGATCCGAGGCCGACGCGGCGATGGCGCGGATGAACCAGCCGGCTCCGGTCACCCAGCGCGACGATGGCTACACCCAGGACCGAGCGTCGCAGTGGGTCGCGGTATCCGTTGGGGCGCAACCGGGAGAGGCCGTCCTCGACGTCGCGGCAGCGCCCGGTGGCAAGGCAACCGCCATGGCCGCGCGTCGCGATGGCGCGGGCGCCTGGGTGGTCGCAGCCGATGTGTCGCCGGCGCGGGCGGGCCTTGTGCAGGCGAACGCCCGTCGTCTCGATGCCTCAGTCGCCATCGTCGCGGCCGACGGTACGCGGACGCCGTTCCGGGCGGCCTCGTTCGACCGGGTGCTGCTCGACGCTCCCTGTTCGGGCCTCGGCGCATTGCGCCGTCGGGCCGACGCGCGCTGGCGCATCACCGCCGACGCGCTCGACGAGCTCGTCGTGTTGCAGCAGCGTCTCATCGATGCCACGGCGCCGCTGGTGAAGCCTGGCGGTCTGTTCGTGTACAGCGTGTGCACCGTCACCGCAGCCGAATCGATCGAGCACCGCGTTCCCGCCGGGTTCAGTGTCGTCGACGAGGCACCCCAGGGGGTCTGGCGGCCGTACGGTCCCGGGTGGCGCGTGCTGCCCCACGACGACGACACCGACGGCATGGTGCTCGTTCGCTACCGTCGCGAGTCATGACCGATTCTTCTGCTGTCGACACCGCCGAGCTGCGGGCCAAGGTGCTCACGGTGAGCGACGGCGTGGTGCACGGCACCCGCGAAGATCTGAGCGGTGCGGCGCTGGTGGCGCGACTGGACGTTGCCGGGTTCGATGTGGTGGAGCATCGTGTCACCGCCGACGGCGCAGACGAGGTCGCCGCAGTGCTCATCGCGATGAGCGACGGTTTCGCCGGGCTCATCGTCAGCACCGGTGGCACCGGCTTCGCACCTCGCGACCTCACCCCGGAAGGCACCCGCCGTGTCATCGAACGCGAGGCGCCTGGATTGGCCGAGGCGATGCGACTCGTGAACCCGCTCGGCCGGCTGTCGCGCGGCATCGTCGGCATTCGCGGCGACAGCATCATCTGCAACACGCCGGGCTCGCCGAAGGGCTGTGTCGAGCAGCTCGAGGCGGTGCTCGACGTGCTGCCCCACGCTCTTCGTCTGCTGCATGCAGCACCGACGAATCACTGACGACCGGTAGCCTCCGAACCCGTGCTACGACTGGTTCTGCCCAAGGGCTCGCTCGAACGAGCCACCCTCGACCTGTTCGAGGGCGCCGATCTGTCGGTGGTGCGTTCTTCGGCGGTCGACTACAAGGCGTCGATCGACGACCCGCGCATCAGCGAGGTGCGCATCCTGCGGCCGCAAGAGATCCCGGTCTACGTGGCCGAGGGTCTGTTCGATCTCGGTATCACCGGTCGCGACTGGGTGGAGGAGACGGCCAGCGATGTGGTCAGTCTCGGCGAACTGCAGTACTCGAAGGCCACCTCGCTGCCCATCCGCGTCGTGGTCGCCGTCGCAGGCGACGCGCCGTTCGAACGGCTGGAGGATCTGCCGCAGGGACTGCGGGTGAGCACCGAGTATCCCGAACTCACCCGGCGGTACCTCGCATCGAAGGGCATCACCGCCGACATCCGGCTCTCGTATGGGGCCAGTGAGGCGAAGATCCCCGACATCGCCGACTGCATCGTCGACATCACCGAGACCGGGCGGGCCCTGCGGGCAGCCGGCCTGCGCATCATCGACACCATGCTCGTCAGCTACACCGAGGTGGTGGCCAACCCCGCGGCCTACGCCGACCCCGTGAAGCGCCATGCGATGCAACAGTTGATGACGCTGCTGAACGGCACGCTCGAGGCGCGCGGCAAGGTACTGGTGAAGTTGAACGTGGCGGCCGATCGGCTCGACGAGGTGCTCGCCCTGTTGCCGTCACTGAAGTCGCCCACCGTTGGCGAACTGGCCGGCGACGGCGGATTCGCGGTCGAGACAGTGGTGGCGAAGAACCAGATCAACCGGCTCATCCCGGCGCTCAAAGACGCCGGGGCCTCCGGCATCCTCGAACTGCCCATCTCGAAGATCATCGCCTGAGCCCATGGGAACTGACGCCCGGACCGACCCCGCCTCGACAGATCAGGCCTGGACCGACATAGCCGGCGTTGTCGAGTCGTTCGACGACGTCGTCGGCCTCGGGGTGGTGCTCGCCTCCGACGGTCGACGGGTGCCGTTCCACTGCATCGGCATCGCCGACGGCAGCCGCGCCATCGCTGTGGGCACCCCGGTTCGCTTCGATCTCCGTCCCGGCCTCGGACGCTACGAGGCCACTGCCCTGCGGCCGCGCTGAAGCCCCGATGAGGTTGTTCGCGCGATGACCATGAGCGACCGGCAGCGGGTCGTGGCGGTGGTGCGGGCGCTCGGCTTCGGTGAGGTCAGTACCTACGGCGACGTGGCCGAGGTGGCCTCGCTGCCGCGGCGTGCCCGCTTCGTCGGCCATGTGCTGGCGTCGCACGACGACGACCAGCTGCCCTGGTGGCGGGTGGTGAACGCCACCGGACGCCTGGTGCCCGGGCTCGAGGCAGAACAGTCGTTGCTGTTGCGGGCCGAGGGTGTGGTGGTGGCCGACGGTCGGGTACGCCGGGCGCCGATCGGCAGGTTCAGCCCTGCTGGGCGCTGACCTGCACGAACGCGAGCCGAAGGGTGCTGAGCGACTCGACCAGCACCGCAGCGTCGTCGCCCAGTCGGTCGCCGAGGCCGTCGACCAGGCATCCCACGGCATCGATGGCCAGACGGGCCTGGGCCAGGTCGGGTGGGGTGTCGGCGAGATGGATGGCGGCCAGTTCGTAGAGGCCCATCACATGGTTCGCGACGACGACCTCCGCCGGCACCTCGCGTAGGCGCCGGCGGGCGTCGTCGAGCAGGTCGCGTGCCTCGTCGTACTGGTCGTCGATTGCCCCGGTAGTCGAGTGTTCCTGATCCATCCCTGGTATGGTACCCGGCGACAACCGAGGCAAAGTGGGGTTCGCCCCCACCCGGCCACCCATCACCCGACCGGTTCGCCGGTCACCAGGGGGAGTGCGTCCGGGTCGTCTGATGCGGTGTGGCCGCTCGCTCCTGCTTGTGCAGGTCGGGTCGGTCCTCGTCGTGTCCGCGGCATTGCATCGATCCGCAGGAACGACTGGGAGGACAAGCCCATTGCACAGGAGTGAACGGCCATAGCACCGCCGCAGCAACCCGAGCACCGGTACAACGATCGCATTCGTGCCCGTGAGGTTCGCCTCATCGGCCCGAACGGCGATCAACTCGGCATCAAGCCTCTTCCCGAGGCATTGTCGATGGCCCGTCAGCTCGACCTCGACCTCGTCGAAGTCGCGCCGATGGCCGCACCGCCGGTGTGCCGGATCATGGACTACGGCAAATTCCGTTATGAGGAGAGCCAGAAGGCCAAGGAGTCTCGTCGCAAGACACTCCAGGTCTCGGTGAAGGAAGTGAAATTCCGTCCGAAGATCGGCAAGGGCGATTTCGACACCAAGGTGCGCCATATGCAGGAGTTCCTGCACGACGGCCACAAGGTGAAGGTCACCTTGCAGTTCCGCGGTCGCGAAATGGCACACCCGGAACTGGGCTCGAAGATCCTCGATGCAGTCGTCGAGCAGTTGGGCCCCCTCGCCAAGGTCGAGACCTACGCCCGACTCGAGGGCCGCAACATGACGATGGTGCTGGCACCTGACAAGAAACCAGCCGCCAAGAAGAACGATCACAAGGCAGACTCGAAGCCGGACACCGAGCCGGACACGCAGCCGGCTGCAGTCGAAGTGGCTCCGGCCGCCGAGGCCGACGCCACCGAACCCGCCTGATCGCCGAGCAGACCACTGCTCGCCCGGCCACATCGTGTGGCCTGAACCGATGCGTCGCCCGAGGCGGGCGGCCTTGTACGTGAAGGACATCCCCATGCCCAAGATGAAGACCAGCAAGACCGCCGCCAAGCGGTTCAAGAAGACAGGTACCGGCAAACTGCGCCGATTGCAGCAGAACCGTCAGCACCTGTTCGAAAAGAAGTCCTCCACCCGTACCCGCCGGCTCGACGGCACGGTCGGCGTTCACCCGGGTGATGCGAGGAAGATCAAGCGCCTGTTGGGCGAGCGCTGAGAAGGAGGCACCACCATGGCACGAGTCAAGCGAGCAGTAGGTTCCAAGAAGCACCGTAAGCAGGTGCTCGAGCGGGCGAAGGGCTACTACGGCAACAAGAGCCGTTCAGTGCGCGCCGCCAACGAGCAGGTCATGCGCAGCGGTCAGTACGCATTCCGCGACCGTCGCGCGAAGAAGGGCGAGTTCCGCAGCCTGTGGATCCAGCGCATCAACGCCGGCTGTCGTATCCACGACATGAGCTACAGCCGGTTCATCGCCGGGCTGAACGCCGCCGGTATCGAGGTCGACCGCAAGAACCTTGCCGATCTCGCCGTCCACGACATCGATGCGTTCGGCCAGTTGGTCGCCGCAGCGAAAGCGGCGCTCTGAGCAGTCCGCTCACTGCCTCGAACCCGAAGGTTCAACGACTGCGGCGCCTCTTGGGGCGCCGCAGTGCGCGTCTGGACGAAGGTGTGTTCGTCGTCGAGGGCCCGTCGCTGGTGGCGGCTGCTGCCGACCACGGGTGGGAGATCGAGTCGGTCTTCGCCGCCGCCGGCCATCAGATGGCTCGCACCTTCGCTGCCGAGACCTACGAGTTGGGTCCCGGTGTCATCGAGCGGGTTGCATCCACCGAGGCGCCGCAACCGCTGCTGGCTGTCGTGCGGCGGCGTACTGCGCCGATCGACGCCCTCGGTGGCTGTACGTTCGTGTTGGTGGGCGACCGCATCGCCGACCCGGGTAACGCCGGCACCATGCTGCGGTCGGCCGAGGCTGCGGGTGCCGACGCCGTGGTGTTCACCACCGGATCGGTCGATGTGTTCAACCCGAAGGTGGTTCGGTCGTCGGCCGGGGCACTGTTCTCGGTGCCCACGCTGGTGGTCGATGCGACGATCGACGAGGTGCTGGCGGTTCCCGGCGTGCGCTCGTTCGGCACGTCGTCACACACCGGGACCGTGTACTCCGAGGTCGACTTCCGGGCCCCGGTGGCCATCGTCGTGGGCAATGAGGCGCACGGCCTCGACAGCGATACGCACGTCGACGAGTGGGTCACCATTCCCCACGCGGGCCGCGCCGAGAGCCTGAACGTGGCCATGGCGGCGACAGTGCTGGTATTCGAAGTCGCCCGGCAACGGCGCGCTCGGTAACGTACGCCAACGCCGCTCCGAGCGGCAGTCACGAAAGCCCGATCCCATGTTGGACACCGTCACCGCCGCACGCGATGAAGCGCTCGAGCGCATCGCTGCTGCTGCAACCCTCGACGACGTCGTGGTGCTCGACAGCGAACTGCTGTCGAAGCGCGGCGTGTTCGCCGGCTTCAAAGCATCCCTCGGCTCGCTTGCCTCGGTCGACGACAAGAAGCAGGCCGGTCAGGCGCTGAACGCTGCAACCACGACCGTGGCCGCGGCGCTCGAACAGCGCCGTACCGAACTGGCCCGCACTGCCCGTGCCATCCAGCTCGAGACCGAGCGACTCGATCTCACCGAAGCGCTCGGCGGTACCTCGCGTGGGCACGCCCACCTCGTCACGCAGGCCTGGCAGCGGCTCGAAGACGTGTTCATCGGCCTCGGCTTCCAGGTGGCCGAGGGGCCCGAGGTCGAGACCGACTTCTACAACTTCGAAGCGCTCAACATGCCGCGCAGCCATCCGGCACGGAGCGGGTTCGACACACTGTTCACCGATTACCGCGACGACGGCTCGGTGCTACTGCGCACGCACACCTCGCCGGTCCAGATCCGCGTGATGCAGTCCATTGCGCCGCCCATCTACATGGTGATGCCGGGCCGGGTGTTCCGTCGCGACACCCCCGACGCCACCCACATGCCGGTGTTCCACCAGATCGAGGGACTGGTCATCGACCGAGGCATCACCATGGCGCACCTCGCCGGCACCATCGATGCGTTCACCAAGGCCTTCTTCGGTGG
This sequence comes from Actinomycetota bacterium, assembly GCA_037130535.1. Classification (GTDB taxonomy): domain Bacteria; phylum Actinomycetota; class Acidimicrobiia; order Acidimicrobiales; family Ilumatobacteraceae; genus VFMC01. The sequence goes on along the minus strand of JBAXSU010000037.1, from coordinate 1,678 downwards.
AGCGTTCACCAGTCGCCTGCGGCCCAACTACTTCCCGTTCACCGAACCGTCGGCCGAGTTCGACATCCAACGGCCGGACGGCACCTGGATCGAGTTGGGCGGGTGCGGCATGGTGCACCCCAACGTGTTGCGGGCCGGCGGACTCGACCCCGAGGAGTGGAGTGGTTTCGCCTTCGGCTTCGGCATCGACCGTATGGCGCGCGAACGCCACGGCATCGACGACATCCGCGACATGTACAGCAACGACATCCGGTTCATCGAGCAGTTCTGAGGCGATCGACATGAAAGCTGTGCTCTCCTGGCTCAACGACCTGGCGCCCATCGGCACCGACGCGTCGTCGCTCGCCCCCGTACTCACCCGCCTTGGCATGCAGGTCGAGGAGGTGCTCACCGTCGGGTCGACAGTCGACGGCGTGGTCACCGCTCGCGTGCTGCGCACCGAACGCCACCCCGACGCTGCCAAGGTGCACCGCGTGTGGGTCGACGCCGGCGAGGGGGTCGAGCGGCACGTCTGGTGCGGCGCGTTCAACATGCAACCCGGCGACATCATCCCGCTGGCCACGCCGGGCACGGCCATGCCCGACGGTCGGCTCATCGAACCGCGTCCCATCCTTGGCATCGAGTCGCAGGGCATGCTGTGCTCGGCGCGCGAACTGGGCCTCGGCGACGATCACTCCGGCATTCTCATCCTGCCTCCCGGCACGTCGGTCGGCGTTCCATATGGGCAGGCCCTCGACCTGGCCACCGAGGTCGTGTTCGACATCGACCTCACCCGCAACCGTCCCGACTGTTGGGGGCATCTCGGTCTTGCCCGCGACGTCGCCGCGCATCTCGGCGTACCGCTCGCCCAGGCACCGCTGGCGGTGCAGACCGACGGCCCGATGCGCACAGCGGAGGTCGAGGTGCTCGACGGCGAGCGCTGCCCGCGGTTCACCACCATCGTGTTGTCAGGTGTGCAGGTCGGAGCGTCGATGCCCTGGATGGTGCGCCGACTTCGTGCAGCGGGCATGCGGCCCATCAACAACGTCGTCGATGTCAGCAACTACGTGATGCTCGAACTGAACCAGCCGAACCACGCCTACGACCTCGACACCCTCGGCGGCAGCGGCTTCCGCGTGCGGCGCGCCGCCGACGGCGAGACCATGCTCACCCTCGACGGCGCCGAGCGCACCCTCACGGCCGACGACCTGCTCATCTGCGATGCGCTCGACGTTCCCATCGGTATCGCCGGTGTGATGGGCGGCCTCGACTCCGAGATCACCGACACCACCACGGTGGTCGCTCTCGAAGTGGCCTTCTTCGAGCAGACCGCCATCACCCGCACGATGAACCGCTTGGGTCTCCGCTCGGAGGCATCGGGCCGGTTCGAACGCGGTGTCGACCCGTACGGTGTCGAGCGGGCGCAGGCCCGTTTCGTCGAACTGCTCCGCGAGACCTGCCCCGACCTGGTGGTCCACGAGGGTGCGGCCGATGCCCGGCACTCGTCGCTCTACCCGCAGGTCCGTCCGGTGGCGGTGCGGGTGAGTCAGGTCAACCGCTTGCTGGGTACGGCGCTCGACGCCGCCGACATCCAGCGGCTCATCGCACCGATCGGGTACGCGGTGGTCGACCAGCAGGGCGACGCTCTCACGGTCGAGTTGCCGTCGTGGCGACCCGACAGTCACGGCGAGATCGACGT
>JBAXSU010000360.1:0-1547 GCA_037130535.1 Actinomycetota bacterium | reverse complement strand
GGTCTCCTCCTCGATGGCCGCACCACTGCAGTACGCCTCGAGGCAACCGCGCCCGCCACACATGCACGGCCGCCCATCGGGCTCGACGACGACGTGGCCGATGTGGCCGGCGTTGCCCAGCCGGCCTTCGAGCAGCTTGCCGCGACTGATGATGCCGCCGCCCAGCCCGGCGCCGATGACGAGCGCGACGAAGTCGCGTTCGCCCACCGCCGCGCCACACCAGCCCTCACCCAGCGCCACGGCCTTGGCGTTGTTGTCGAGCACGGTGGGCAACTGGGTGAGGGTCTCGACCTCTGCGGCGAGCGGGAAGTCCTTCCACGTGGGCACGTGCAGCGGCGACACGGTGCGCGTGACCGGGTTCATCGGGCCACCGCAGCCCACACCCGCAGCCACCGGCGGAGTGGGCGCAGCCGCGAGCACACGCAACACCACACGCGACAGCGCGGGCCACACGTCGCGTGCCGGGGTGGCGACGCGGTCGCGCACCAACACCTCGCCCGTGTCGGCGACGATGCCCACGGCGAGCTTCGTGCCGCCGACGTCGATGGCGAGATAGCAGGTGCTCATCGGGACGACCGTAGCCACAAGATCATCTCCCGACACAGCACCATGGGCGGATGGGTCTACCCTGTCGGCCGTGACGGCCGCCCCGATTCCGCCCAGCCCGACGTTCGCGCAACTCTTCGATGCGATCACCACCAACATCGGCTCGGTGGTGCACGGCAAACGAGAGGCCATCGACCTCGCCGTCATGTGTCTCCTCGCCGAAGGACACCTGCTCATCGAGGATGTTCCCGGTGTGGGCAAGACCAGCCTCGCCAAGGCGCTCGCCGCATCGATCGACTGCACGTGGAAGCGGGTGCAGTTCTCCCCCGACCTGCTGCCGGCCGACCTGGTGGGCGTCAGCGTCTTCCAACGGGCCACGGAGTCGTTCGTGTTCCAGCCCGGCCCGATGTTCGCCAACATCGTGCTCGCCGACGAGATCAACCGCGCCTCGCCGAAAACCCAGTCGGCACTGCTCGAGGCCATGGAAGAGCGTCAGGTCAGCGCCGACGGTGTCAGCCACGCGTTGCCGGCCCCGTTCATGGTGGCCGCCACCCAGAACCCCGTCGAGCAGGAGGGCACCTACCGGCTGCCCGAGAGCCAACTCGACCGTTTCCTCATGCGTCTGTCGCTCGGCTACCCGGGCCGCGCTGCAGAACTGCAGATCCTCGACTCGAACGGTGCCGCCGATGCGTTGCACAGCCTGCGGCCGGTGGTCAGCGCGTCGGAAGTGGTGCGCATGTGCCAGGCGGTGCGCACGGTGCACATCGCCGATCCGCTGAAGGGCTACATGGTCGACCTGGCCGAGACCAGCCGCACCCACCCGGGCCTGCTGTTGGGCTTGTCGCCTCGCGCCACGCTGCAGCTCGCCCGAGCCACGCGGGCTCAGGCCGCCGCCCACGGGCGCGACTACGCCATCCCCGACGACGTGAAGGCCGTCAGCGTGCCGGTCCTCGCGCACCGCATGGTGCTGCGGCCCGACGCCGGTGCCCGAGGGCTGACGG
>JBAXSU010000036.1:0-21317 GCA_037130535.1 Actinomycetota bacterium | reverse complement strand
CGCTTAAACAATGATACATTAGTTCCAGAGGGATGGTTAGATAGCTTACTCCAGCTATTTGAAGTGCAACCACAAATTGGTCTTGTTGGCCCCATTACAAATTCTGCTGGAAATGAGCAGCGAATCGAATTAAATGGCTTGACAGAATTTAACTATGAAGAGATTTCAGCTGGGTATATAAAAAGACAAGAGGGCGTATGGTTCACAACTAAGAAGTTAGGATTTTTTTGTGTAGCTATGCGCGCAGAGGTTCCAAAGCAAATCGGCTTGCTAGATGAAGGATTTGGTCTGGGAATGTTTGAGGATGATGACTATTGCGTGCGGGCAGAAAAAGCTGGTTTTCAAATTGCCGTTACTGAGGCATGTTTTGTTTACCACAAAGGCAGTATGTCATTTAAGAAGCTGGACACAGAGAAATATCGAGAGATTTTCGAAAGCAATAAAAATTATTTTCGAAAAAAACATGGAGTGGAGTGGACATTCTCAGAAATTGCAATTGCATACTGGGAGAAATTCAATAAAGACTTAAGTGCATATATTTCAGATGGAAAAAATAACAAGTATGGTCACCCTCATAAGGAAACACTTGATACATTAAATAGTTTTGGAATCAACATTTTGAGGACGGATTTACTTCAGACAATTATTTTTCAATCGGATGGCAAAACTTTCATAGAAAATTAGTTACTCGCCAAGTTGCATTTGTTGTCAAATTGACTTAGTTTTCAATAAGCGTGTTGGTCGGTCATCGTGGTCCTGGATCGGTCGATGGGGGTGCGCTGGGTGGTGATCAGCCGTCGTAGTCGTCGATCGACGCCTCGTCGGCACCGACCACGAGGCCGTTCCAGACGATGTCGATGTCGCCGAAGCGCTCGGCCTGATCGAGATCGACCGCACCCTGCTTGAACAGTTCGAGCAGAGCGAGGAAGCGGACGATCACCTCGAGCCGTTCGACGAGGCCGCCGGTGAGACGGGCGAACGAGATACGGCCCACACGCGGCAACTCGTCGATCAGTTCGGCCATGGCATCGGCCACGCTGAGCCGAATGGGCGCAACGTGGAACAGGTCGATACGCGGCACCGGCTTCGGGGTGATGACCCGCAGATAGGCCGCCTGCAGCCGACGCGGGTGGGTGCCCTCCAGCAGATCGGGCATCAGTTCGGCGAACCGCTCGTCGGGCCCGGCCTGCCGCGGGAAACTGCGGTCGGCCTCGTCGGCCAACCGCGAGAACACCGAGGCGACGTCTTTGAACGTCTTGCACTCGAGCAGCCGGGCCAACAGCAGGTCGCGTTCTTCCCACAGCGCCAGTTCGTCGTCGAGGTCGATGTCGTCGCGGCCGGGCAGCAGGCGGCGGGCCTTCAACTCCACCAGGGTGGAGGCGATCATGAGGAACTCGGTGGCCACATCGAGGTCGATGGCCTGCATCCGCTCGACCTCGACCAGATAGGCGTCGACGATGCGGGCCAGCGGCACCTCGTAGAGGTCGACCTGCTCTTTCAGGATGAGATGGAGCAACAGGTCGAAGGGTCCCTCGTAGACAGGGGTGGCGACCTCGAACGACATGGCTCAAAACTACCCCCGACGCGCCACGGCGAGTCGATAGCGTTGCCCGCCGTGACCAGAGTGCTGTCCTGCATCCAACCCACCGGCGACGTCCACCTGGGCAATTACCTCGGGGCGCTGCGGAACTGGGTGTCGGGTCAGTACGAATGCGACGCCTTTCATGGCATCGTCGATCTCCACGCGCTCACCATCACCGATCGGCCCGGTGTGCTGGGCGACGCCACCGTCACCCTGGCTGCGATGCTGTTCGCCGTCGGCCTCGAGCCCGAGCAGGCCACCGTATTCGTGCAGAGCCACGTGCCCGAGCACTCGCAACTCGCCTGGGTGATGGAGTGCACGGTCAGCTACGGCGAACTCAGCCGGATGACCCAGTTCAAGGACAAGTCGGCCAAGCGCGAGGGCGAGTTCATCTCGGCCGGGTTGTTCACCTATCCAGCGCTGCAGGCAGCCGACATCCTGCTGTACGACGCCGACGAGGTGCCCGTGGGCGACGACCAGCGTCAGCATGTCGAGATCACCCGCGACATCGCCATCCGCTTCAACACCCGCTTCGGCGACACGTTCACCGTGCCCAAGGCCGTGCACCCCAAGGCCGGCGCCCGAGTGATGGACCTGCAGGACCCCACCTCGAAGATGTCGAAGTCGGCCGGTAGCGACGCCGGACTGGTGTACCTGCTCGACGACCCCGCCGCCATCGCCAAGAAGTTCAAGCGCGCGGTCACCGACAGCGACAGCGACGTGCGCTACGACCGGGCCGACAAGCCCGGCGTGTCGAACCTTCTCGACATCCTGTCGGCGTGCAGCGGCGACACTCCCGAGGAACTCGCCGAGCGCTATTCCCAGTACGGCCCGCTGAAGGCCGACACCGGCGAGGCAGTCGTCGAACTGGTGCGCCCCATCCAGGCCCGCTACCACGAGCTCATGGACGACCGCGCCGAACTCACCCGCCTGCTGCGGGTAGGCGCCGACAAAGCCGGCGCCGTCGCCCGCGCCACGCTCCAGCGCGCCTACGACCACATCGGCCTCCTCCCCCGCTGACCCCACCCGAGTCCCAGCCGCCCACCCGAGTCCCAGCCGCCCACCCGAGTCCCAGCCGCCCACCCGAGGGGAGTCTGGCCCCCAGGGTGCCGAACAACCCTCGGGAGCGACGGATCAGATGTCGTCGGCGGCGCAGAGGTCGGCGAACGCATCACCGCTCCCCCGTACCAGTGCCACCGTCACCGGGTCGCTGCCGGCCACCTCGAGCAACGCCGCGCCGATGCGTTCGTGGTCGTGATAGCGACGGAACCGGGCGGTGCGCGGGCCCACCACCGTGGCCAGCACCCTCGCCAGCGTGCCCAACCCGGCATCGATCTTGCCGATGTCGTGCAGCAGCGCACCCGCCATCTCGGCCCGTGTGGCCGACGGCCGGCGGTCGACGAACCGCCGGGCCACCAGCACGGCGTGGCGCCGATCGGCCACCGCTATCTGCTGCCACAGCGCCCACTCGGCGTCGGCCAACCACCCGCGCGCCCAACCCTCGTCGGCCGCCGATGGCGGCTGCCGCGACAACGACCCGACGAACCGTCGCACGAGGTGACCCGGGCTCGCCATCAGCGACCCCGTGCCCGAGGATGCGCGTCGCGGTACACAGCCACCAACCGCTCCTGGCTCACCTTGGTGTACACCTGCGTGGTCGACACCGAGGCGTGGCCCAACAGTTCCTGCACGATGCGCAGATCGGCCCCGTGATCGAGCAGGTGGGTGGCGCACGAGTGCCGCAGTACGTGCGGCGACAGGTCGTCGGCGGGTATGCCGGCCAAGCGCCCATACCGCTTCACCACCGACCAGGCCGACTGCCGGGTGAGGCGCGCCCCACGCTGATTCAAGAACACCGCCTCTGCATCGCCGCGCCGACTCCACCGATCGGGCTCGAGATGCGGTCGCCCCGACGGGCCGAGCCATTCGGCCAGCGCCCCGGCCGCCAGCCGCCCGAACGGCACCAGCCGCTCCTTCGAGCCCTTGCCGTACAGGCGTGCCGTGCGACCGGTGAGGTCGACATCGCCGAGCGACAGGCCGCACAGCTCGCTGATGCGCGCCCCGGTGGCGTAGAGGAACTCGAGCATCGCCCGGTCGCGTCGGCCCACCGGATCCGTAGCGCGCGCAGCATCGAGCAGACTGCCCACCTGCGCCTCGCTGAGGGGCTTGGGGATGCCCGCCGGCACCCGCACCCCGTCGAGGTCGGCCGTCGGGTCGTCGCCGCGGTAGCCTTCGTCGACGAGGAAGCGGTGGAACATGCGCATCGCCGCTACCTGACGCGCCACGCTCGCCGGTGCAGCCTGTTGGCGCCGCACGCCGATGTAGCGCTCGATGTCGGGGGCCGCCACCGACTCTGGGCCGAGGTGCTCAGCACCGAGCCACACGGTGTACGCCCGCAGGTCGCGGCGATATGCGGCCAGAGTGTTGGCCGACCGCCCGCGTTCGGTGAGCAGCCACGACAAGAACTCCTCCACCTCGAGCGGCAGATCGTGGTCGTCGCCGATCGAACGGTCGCGGGCGGCGGCCGCCATCAACCCTCCAGATGCCGAACAGCGTCGTCGCGCAACAACTGGCGTTCGACGAGCAGCAGTCCGATGATGGTCTTCGCGTCGCGGATCTCGCCCGACTCCACCATGGCCATCGCTTCGCCGAACGGCAGATGCACCACCTCCGAGTGCGCTTCCTCAGGACCGTGCGTCTCGCGCTCCACCGCCGTCAGCTCGGTGGCGAGAAACAGATGCAGCACCGAGTTGGTCATTCCGGCCGATGGGTAGAACGCGTGCATCGGCACCAGTCGCCCGGCCACCAAGCCCACCTCCTCCACCAGTTCACGCGCCGCTGTCACACTGGTCGGCTCATCGGGAACGTCGCGCATGCCCGCGGGGATCTCGAGCACCAACTCGTCGTACGGGGCGCGGTACTGGCGCACCAGCACCACCGACGGGTTGCCCTCGGCGTCGAACAGCAGGGGTACCGCAGCCACGGCGCCCGGCGAGCGCACGACATCGCGTTCGAACGTCTCGCCGTCGGGCGATTCGAAGCGCGCAACAGCGACGTGCCAGATGTGGCCCTGATGGACCAGTCGGTCGTCGACGTGCCGGAAGCCGCTCACGCCACCGAGGGCGGTGCAGCCGGCTGGTCGAGCACGACCAGCCGTGGTGCTCGCGCTTCGTGGCGGGCGAGCGCGGCGTCGACCAATTCTCGGAACAGCGGATGCGGCCGATCGGGACGGCTCTTGAACTCGGGGTGTGCCTGGGTGGCAACCCAGAACGGGTGGTCGTCGAGCTCGATGAACTCGACGAGCCGACGATCGGGCGACACACCGCTGCAGCGCAGGCCAGCAGCCTCGAGCTTGGGCTTCAACTGGGCGCTCAACTCGTAGCGGTGACGGTGACGCTCGGACACGACCGGCTCGCCGTACGCCTGCGCCACACGCGTGCCGGGCTCGAGGATGGCGTAGAACGCGCCAAGGCGCTGCGTACCACCCTTGTCGACGACATCGCGCTGGTCGTGCATCAGGTCGATCACCGGATACGGCGTATTCGGGTTCATCTCGGTCGAGTTGGCGTCGGTCATCCCCAGCACATTGCGGCAGAACTCGATGGTCATGGCCTGCAGGCCGAGGCACAAGCCGAGGCACGGGATGTCGTGCTCGCGCGCGTATCCGGCTGCGGCGATCTTGCCCTCGAAGCCGCGTTCGCCGAACCCGCCCGGGATGACGATTCCGTCGAGGTCGGCCAGGCGGCCGGCCACCAGCAGGCCCTCCACCTCCTCGGCCTGGATCCAGTCGATCTCCACCTTGGCGCCGTGATGGAACCCGGCGTGCTTCAGGCTCTCGACCACCGACAGGTAGGCGTCCTGCAAGTCGATGTACTTGCCGATCAGGCCGATCTTCACCGGCCGGGTAGCGGCTTCCACCTTGTCGACAAGTTGCTGCCACGGCGCCAGGTCGAGAGGCGCATCGATGCGCAGCACATCGCACACCACATCGTCGAGACCTTCGTTGTGCAAGATGAGCGGCAGTTCGTAGATGTTGCGGGCATCGGCCGCATTCACCACCGCCTTCTCATCCACGTCGCACAGACCCGAGATCTTGCGCTTCAGGCTGTCCGATAGTGGCTCTTCGCTTCGACACACGATCACATCGGGCTGGATGCCACGGCTGCGCAGTTCGGTGACCGAGTGCTGGGTGGGTTTGGTTTTCTGCTCGCCGCTCGGCCCGATGAACGGCACCAGCGTGACGTGGATGTAGCACACGTTGTCACGGCCCGCTTCCTTGCGGAACTGGCGGATCGCCTCGAGGAACGGGAGGATCTCGATGTCACCCACCGTGCCGCCCACCTCGGTGATGACCACGTCGACATCGTCGGTGGCCAGTCGGTGGATACGACGCTTGATCTCGTCGGTGATGTGCGGGATGACCTGCACCGTCTTACCGAGGTAATCGCCGCGACGTTCGGCAGCGAGCACCGCCTGGTAGATGGAGCCGGTTGTGGCGTTCGAGTTGCGGCTGAGGTTCTCGTCGATGAACCGCTCGTAGTGGCCGAGGTCGAGGTCGGTCTCGCCGCCATCGTCGGTGACGAATACCTCGCCGTGCTCGAAGGGGTTCATCGTGCCGGGGTCGACGTTGATGTATGGGTCGAGCTTCTGCATCGTCACCCGCAGGCCACGCATCTTCAACAGGCGGCCGAGCGAGGAACCGGTGAGACCCTTGCCCAGCGAGGAGGCGACGCCCCCGGTCACGAACACGTGCTTGGGCATCTGCGCTTCCTCCGTCTCAGCCGACCTGACAACGGGATGTCAGGGTAACGCGGCGCGCAAGCCGATCGCGCGGATGGTCGTCCCTCTGGTGCACGACCTGGAAGTTCACCGTATACGGCGTTCGGGCAGCGTTCCCAGACGGTCGAACCAGCGCAGAGGAGCGACCCCGTCGATGACCCGGGTGAAGCTCACCCGCTCGCTCACCAGGTTCAACAGCACCACGACGACCAGGGCCGTCCACTCGCCCGCCGCACCGACAGCGACGACGAGGCCCCAGCCCACGGCAGCGCCCAGCACGTTGGCGCCGGTGTCGCCCAGCATGCATCGCTCACGCAGATCGGGCCACAGCATCGCTGCGCCACCGCCCAGTACCACCAGTGGCCCCGTCAGCGACCATCCCAGGCCACCGAGCGCCACCACCACCACCCCACCGAGCAGCGACATTTTCACCACCCGACCTGGCGCCCGGTCGAACAGGTTCGCCAGATTGGCGGTGGCCGCCACCAGCAACCCGCCGCGCAGCGAATCGACGACGTCGCCCGACACTGTCAGCACGCCGAACAGCACACCCCCGACGAGCTTCACCAGCCCAGAGGTCACTTCGCCGCGACGTAATGCGCCGAGGTGACCGGCGAAGCCCTTCACTGCCGTGTCGCCGGCCAGATCGTCGAACAGTCCGATGAGCGCGAACCCGATGGTGACACTGCCCAGCACCGTGGCGCCGTGCGACGCTTCCGCGGCATCGATGCCGCCCACGCGCTCGACCAGGGCGTACAGGGCCTGCACCACCACCGTGCCCAGCACCACGGCCAAGCCGGCAGCAACAGGCAGCCGATGACCCCGGTAGTTCGAACGTTGCAGCGCCTCGGTGCGAGCGAACGGGCCACGCAACCCGCGCCACAGCACCGCTGTGCTCACCGCACCCGCGGCGAACGCACCGAGTCCGATCACCGTGCCGTCCGCTCCGGCACGGGCGCCACACTGACGAGCATCCAGGGCACCGCCACGGCCAGCATCACAGCAGGCACCGCGATACCGCTGTCGTTGAGGGCCAGGCCGAGTATCGCCACGGTGCCGAAGCCTGCCAGGAACGCTCGTGTCGCACGGCGATCGCGCAACAGCGTCGCCAGTTCGCTCCGGCGCCGCCACGCGTACAGCGCCGCGAGCAACACGACGATCATGCCCAGCAGGGGGAACACACTGGCGGTGAACAACTCCAGGTTGCCCTGCAACTTCCGGCGCACGACGAGGCCCGCCTCACCGTCGAGCAGGCGACCGACGAACCGGCCGAGATGGGTCTGGTCGGCCCCGGGTCGAGCGTGGTCGAGCAGGCCCAACACCACCACCAGACCCACCGTCGCGACTGCCACCACGACAATCCGGCGCCACCCGATTCGGCGACCGGTGGCCACGGCGAACGCCACGGCGATGCTCGGCACCACGGCCAACGTGCCGCCCATGTCGCTGCCGAACCGAGGCGCCGCCACCACGACTGCCGTCACCGTGCCCACGGCGACGAGCCACCACCCCGCCCACCAGGCGACAGCGCGACCGCGTCGCTCACCCACCGCATGAACAGCGCAGGCCGTCGCCACACCAGCCACCGCCAGCAGTCCGAATGCCACGTTGCCGAGACCCTGGAATCGACCAGCAACGGTGGGCGTGTACCCGAGCGGCGTGTTGATCTGCAGCCGCCCACCGGTCACCAGATCGACGACGAGCACCAGCCAGAGCACTCCCACGAGGATGTCGACCGTGGCCAGCGGGGTGGTCCGCGAGGTCGCCTGCGCCGCAGCAGCAGCCGCCATCGCCAGCACCACTGCCGCCACGATCACCACCACGACGTACACCCACAGGGGCAGGAGGTGGTAGTCGGTCACACCCGACAAGAACGCCACGGTGGGCAGCGCGACCGTTGCAGCCGCTAGGGCCCGGGCGTGGCGGATGCGACCACGCCACCACAGCACCAGGCACAGCACGATGCCGATGACGATGGTTGCCACCACCGGTGTGATGGCCCGGTCGCGGAACGCCACCCGGTCGGCAAGGTCGGCCAACTCCTGCACCCGCTCGCCAGTCGAGGCCACCGCTCCGGCCGCCACCGCAGGCGTGCCGTTCATCGAGTCGGGTGCCTCAATTCCCACGACCGACAGCACGGTGGGCGCCAGATCGTTGATCGTGAGGTACCCGGCCCGCCGCGTCGACGGGCTCTGCAGCGCCGCTGGGTCGCCGTTCGCTTCGATGCTGCGCCACGCCACAACGGTCACCTCGGCACCCGCGTCGACGGCCGTCGGGGCGACCAGGGCCACCGCCGCATCGAGCGGGATCGTCCACGACGCCACGGCGGCGTCGAGGGCCCGAACCGCCTCGACCCGATCTGCCGCCGGTCCTCCGGCTTCGAGGCCACGCCATTCGACCAGGGTGACATCCGCATCGAACACCGGAGTGTCGGCCGGGCCGAATCGGTCGACACACCCTCGGCCATCCATGAGCACCGCCACCGATTCGGCGCTTCCGAACACCGCCGTACTCAGGCGGGCGCCGTGCAGCGAGTCGCCCAGTGCTCCGGCCACGGCTCCGTTCAGATCGCCGCTCGCACTGTCGGCGAGTGCCGCAGCAAACCCTGCCGCGCAGTTGTCGACCACGTCGGCCAGTTGCTCCGCACCGGACGGCTCGAGACGATTCCCGGCACCCCACGAGACATAACCCTCGAGCAACGAGGTGCTCGTCCCGATGGCGCGAATGCTGAGCAGTGCCGAGTCGCCGATCAACCCGTCGAGGTTCGGCGTGTCGACCGCATCGAGGTCTTGCCAGCGCAAGCCGGGCACGCTCACCAGCACGAGACGTTCGGCCCTCGCCAGGGGTTCGGTCGCCGGGGCGGGGCGAACGCCGAGCCAGCCGAGCGCCACCAGCGCCGCTGCCCCGGCTACAGCCACCAGTCGTCGGGTCGAGCGCCCCGGCGACTGCGCGACGTCAGCCACCGCCGGCCGCCTTGCCGAGCAGTGCTTGCGGCCGCACCCCGGCGAACAGGCTGACACACACGACGAACACCACCAGCCCGACAGTCCCCGCACCGACGATCGCCGCGAGCGAAGCCGACCGCGAGACATCGAACCACTGCTGGACCCCGAACATGACCACCCCAGCGGCCACCGCCGCAGCCAACGAGCCAACCCCGAGCTGGCCGATCGAACGACGCGTCGGGTAGCCGGTCACCTGATGAGCCCGCCAGGTGAGGAGCGCGGCCGACAGAGTCTGCGTGGTGCCGTAGCCGAGCGCCAGCGCTGCAGCTCGGTCGCTGTCGGCCATGACGACGGACGCGATCGTCATGGCGAACACCCCCAGGATCGCGGCGGCAGCCACCAGCAGTGACGCCCGCTTCACATCGCTCAGGCTGAACAGCACGCGCGTCATCGTGAACGACATGCCGTAGCCCAGCAAACCGAGGCCGAACATCGCCAGCGCGTGGGCGATGGGTGCCACACCCTGGCTGGCCGCCTGCCCGAACGACGACGCAACCCGCGCTACCGGCCACGACAGGGCCACCATCGCGGCACCGGCCAGCGACAACAGCGGCACGATCACTCGAGCCGATCGCTCGATGAGGGCACCGGTGCGCTCCCGGTCTCCACGCTGCCACGCGTCGGCGATTCGCGGCGCCGACGTGGTGGCCACTGGCACGGCGATGAGTGCGTGCGGCAGCACGAAGAACGCGAACGTCATCGTGAACACCGCCACGCCGCCCTCCACCCGGTATCCCAGCACGATGGCAGCTGCAGTCGGCACCAGAGTGCCGACGATCGACAGCATCGCCCAGCCCACCGAGGCGCGTAGATCGCCCACCAGGCGATCGTGCGGCCGCCACCGTGGCCGCCAGCGCACGCCCTGCGATCGAAGGACGATTCCCGGAACTGCGGTGAAGGCAATGACCGCCAGCGTGGTACCGCCCGCCACCAGCAGGAACTGCGTGGAGTCGAGGTCGAGCGATGCTTCCTGACCCTGGCGACTGGCCCGGTACAGCAGGTAGCAGGTGATGACGACGATGTTGTTCACTGCCGGGGCCAGGGCTGCCGCTGCGAACCGGCCGCGGGCAGCGAGCGCCGCGGTGGTCACCATGCCCATCCCGTAGAACACGATCTGGGGGATGAACACCAGCAGCATCGGGGTCATCACGGCGCGTTCGTCGGCGATCACCGCCGCATCGGTTCCGGCCGAGGTGAGTACGTGGGTGATCAGCGGTGACAGCGCCATCATCAATGCGGCCACGGCCGACAGCGCCACCAGCAACACCCCGAGCACCACGCCCGCCGAACGCCCCAGTTCCTCATCGCCTCCCGAGCGGCGCGCCGCCACGAACGACGGGACGAGGAACGCCTGCAGCACACCACCCGCCACCAGTTCGAACAACAGGTTCGGGATGGTGTTCGCCGCATGGTACGTGTCGCCGAGGAGGCCATTGCTCAGCACAGCGGCGGCAACAAGCACCCGCACGAACCCCGTCAGGCGCGACAACAAGGTGCACGCCGTCACCACGATGGTGTCGCGAGCAAACCCCTGCGGCCGCAGCAGCGCAGCGTTGCGCGGCTCGTTGATCACGTCGGCGATGGCGGGACCGAACGTTCGGCACCGTCGCGGAATCCGTAGTGGCCCACATCGCCGGCGAGGGCAGCTCGCATCGCCAGCACCGTCGCCATCCATCCGAGGAAGGTCTCGGCGTTGTCGACCGTGCTCACTTCGTCGCGCAGCCGCACGCTGTCGCGGATGGTGGTGACGAACGACGGCACCGGGGTTTCGTTGTCCTGCAGAACACGCCCCACCTCGGCCACCACGGTGACGATCGGTTGCTGGTCGTCGACCGGTGAGGCGATGCTGATCATCGAGCCGAGCGCCGCGCCCGGATCGTTGGCGAGGTTCCGATCGGTCATCACCACGATCTGCACATCGTCGGCCGTGAACTCCTCACGTGTCAGGCCCAACACGTCGACGATGCCGTCGTCCTCCAAGTCGCCGAACGCACCGCGCACCAGGGTGTCGGCGCGAAGCTCGCCATCGGCCTGGCGCACCTCGGCCACCATCTGCTGCAGGCGGGTTGCCAACTCGTCACCCATCACCACCAGCGGATCGATGTCGCCGACAGCATCGGCGCCGAGCACCGCAACCACGCGGTCGATCTGAGCCGGATCGAACACGGCCGGGTCGATGCGCACCTCACCCACGAACGTCGCGGCCGATGAACGGATCGACCGGATCATGCCGGCCACCGCATCGGCATCAGTGTCGCCGACCACCACCAGCAGCAGCGCCCGGTCGGCAAGCTGACCGCCGAGCAGTTGCGTCGGGCCGTCGACCGCCCAGCCATCGAGTTGCGCCACTTCGGCGGCAAGCCGATCGTTCTCGGCGCGTTCGGTCTCGATGATGGCCTCGGCCGACTCGAGCCGGGCCCGGGTGCTGTCGAGCAGCGGACCGCGCACAACGGTCGACCCAGCCGCGATGCCCACGGCCAGCGCGACGAACACCGCCACGAGGCTGAAGATGTGCTGACGCAGGCTGATCATCGGTCATCCACTCTGTCATGTCCGGCGCGCACCGTGCTCACCAACCGATCCGTGCCCGCAGCCACAGCCACAGACTCCGGAACCACAGTCGTACAGGCTCGCTCACCGCCACCACGAGGGCCAACGAGCTCAGCATCGCGGCCACGAACAGCACGATGTCGCGGCCCTTCACCACCGGCCGATAGAGGTTGTTCACTCCCTTGGCGTCGATGAGCACCCGCCCCACCTTCAGCCGCACCAGGAACGTCGACGCCATGCCCTGGCGACCCTTGTCGAGGAAGTCCTCCATCGAATTGTGCGAACCGACCGCCACGATCAACTCGGTGCCGCGCTCGTACGCCAGCAACATGGCGATGTCCTCGCTGGTGCCGGCGCTCTCGAACAGCAAGTACTGCAGGCCCATGTCGCGTAGGCGGTCGGCCCCGGGTGCACGACCTCCCGGATACGCGTGCACGATCAGTTCCGCGCCGCAGCGCAGGGTGCGTTCGCTCACCGAATCGAAGTCGCCGATGATGATGTCGGGCGTGTAGCCCAGTTCCAGCAGCGCGTCGGCTCCGCCGTCGACCCCGATCATCACCGGCTTCAGTTCGCGCAGATAGCCCGACCGATGCAGAGCGCTGAGGTCTTCGCGGAAGTCGATGCCACGCACCACCACCAGGGTCTGGCGCTGCGAGAACTGCACCGTCGTGGGCGGCAGGTCGGGGTTGTCGGTGGCCAGGTGCCGTTCGCGCCGTAGGTACTCGAGGGTGTTCGCAGCGAACATCTCGAGTTGTTCTCCGACGTTGCTGCGCGCTTCGGCCACCCGGGCCTCGAGTTCGTCCTCGCTGCGGCGGGCGCCCACCGCCAGCAACTCGTCGCCCATCAGCACCCGTCCGCCGTCGAGGCTGATCACCTCGCCGTCAGCGACCCGATCGAGCAGGGCCGGCCCCACCTCGTCGACCAGCACCACACCCGCCCGCACCAACTGGAGCGGGCCGAGGTTCGGGTAGCGGCCGGTGAACGAACTCGTCGCGTTCACCACGGCAACGACGCCTGCCTCGATCAGCCCGGCCGCCGCCACCGGGTCGATATCGGAGTGGTTGATGACGGCAATCTCGCCAGGTTCGAGGCGCTTCACCAGGTCCTTGGTCCGGGCACCGGCGCGTGCCCGCGCTGTCACCACCATCTGCTGGGCAGGTGAGGTCATCGGTCGGAACCCGTCCGGTGGTGCCTCCCACCACGCTCTCGTGCTGCAGCCAGCAACGCGGCGGCATGCTCGCGAGCCACGCCCGCTTCCGGGGTGCCCGACAGCATCCGCGCCACCTCGGCGATGCGCTCGTCGCCTGCCACCGGCACCACTTGGGCCACGGTCACGCCGTCGACCACGTCCTTGCTCACCACCACCTGGTGGTCGGCCAATGCCGCCACCTGGGCCAGATGGGTGACCACGAGTACCTGATGGCGTTCGCCGAGCGAGGCGAGAGCCTCACCCACGGCCGTTGCCGCCGTACCGCCGATCCCGGCGTCGACCTCGTCGAACACGAGCGTTCCCGGCGCTCCCGACAGCACCAGGCGCAGCGACAGCATGGCGCGGGCGAGTTCGCCACCGGAAGCCACCTTGGTCAGGGGCAGCGCCGGCATGCCGGGGTTCGCCGTGAACAGCAAGGTCACCTCGTCGCCCGGATCGTCGCCACCCACCACGATGCCGAGTTCGGCACGCGGCATCGCCAACGTGCGCAACGGCACCTGCACCGCTGCGGCCAGCGATGCGGCGGCAGCGCGGCGCTGTGCACCGACCGCAGCGGCAGCGCTCCGTTCGACTCGCATCGCCTCGGCGCGGTCGGCCTCGAGTCGCGCCACGCTGCGTTCATAGCCCGACAACTCGTCGAGGCGTGCCTGCGTGGCCTGTCGGTACGCGATGACGTCGGCCAGGGTGTCGCCGTACTTGCGACGCAGCGTGCGCAACAGTTGACGGCGCTCGCGCACCTCGGAGAGGCGCTGCGGGTCGTCGTCGATCGCCTCGGCTGCACCACGTAACTCGTGGGCCACATCGGCCAGTTCGGCGCTGAGGCCGCGCAGTCGATCGGCGAGTTCACGGAACGGGCCTCGATAGCCCAGCGCCGATACGGCGGTGTCGACCCCATCGACCGCTCCCTGCTCGTCGACCAGCGACGCCAATGCGGTCGCTGCCGCCTCACGGTGGGCCTGGGCGCCAGCGAACACGTCTTCGAGCCGGTCGAGGTCGGCCTCCTCATCGGCATCATCGAGGTCGGCCGAGGCGAGCTCATCGAGTTGGAAGCGCAGCAGGTCGAGCTCACGTTCGCGGGTGCGGGCGTCGCCACCCAGAGCCGCGAGCGCAGCGTCGATCTCGGTGAGGCGTCCGCGTGCAGCACGCAGCTCGCCGAGGTCGACCCCGGCGTACTGGTCGAGTGCGGCGCGCTGGGTCGCTGCCGACAGCAGACTCTGGTGGGCGTGCTGGCCATGAATGTCGACCAGTCGTTCGGCGTGTTCGGCGAGGTTCGCCACGGTGGCCAACCGACCGTTGACGTACGCGCGCGATCGTCCATCGGCGGGCACCACCCGGGCCAACACCACCTCGTCGTCGCCGATGACGAAGCGCCCCTCGACCCGAGCCTCGACGGCGCCGGGTCGAACGATCGATGGGTCGGCCCGTTCGCCCACCAGCAGGCTGATCGCCTCGATGAGCATCGTCTTTCCTGCACCGGTCTCACCAGTCACCACGGTCAGACCACGACCCAACACCACGTCGAGCGAGGCGATGACGCCCAGGTTCTCGATGTGCAGCTCGGTGAGCATCAGCGGTCCGCCAGGCCGAACTTGCTCTTCAGGATGCGGTGGAAGCGGTGCCGTCCGAAACGCACGAACTGCGCCGTCGCCGACGATGCGGCGAACGACACGACATCGCCTTCGGTGAGGGTGACGGTTTGCTGCCCATCGACCGAGAGCACCACGGGCCGGTGACCGGCCACCTCGACCTCCACCCATTCCTCGGGGTCGAGTACCAGCGACCGGTCGAACAGCATGTGCGGCGACACCGGTGTGAGCAGGAGCGCTCGATGCCGGGGCGACACCACGGGCCCACGCGCCGACAGCGAGTAGGCAGTGGAACCGGTGGGTGTGGCCACGATGAGTCCATCCGCTGCGTACGACGTGAACGCCACACCGTCGATGCGCACGAGGAGGCGCACGGTGTGGCCCGGCTCGAGCTTTTCGACCACCCCTTCGTTCAGTGCCTGGAAATGCTGTTCGGGGCGACCGTCGCGGCCGTGCACTGTGACGTCGAGGAGCATGCGTTCCTCCACATGCCATTCGTCACCGTCGTTGCTGACGTCAGTGTCGTCACCAGCGGCGCCGTCGTCGCCCAATGGCCCCTGACCCTGCAGCGAACGCTCGATTGCCGGCAGCATCGCCGGCGGCTCCACCTCGGTGAGATACCCGAGCAGACCAACGTTCACCCCCACGATCGGCACCGCGGCGCCCCCGAGCAGTTGTACCGATCGAAGCATCGTGCCGTCGCCGCCGAGGCTCACCACGAGGTCGGCAGTCGAGGCTGCCTCGTCGGAAGCGAGGTCGGCCATGTCGAGTGCCGACGCGTCGTCGGGAAGCATCCACACGTGATGGCCACGAGCCGTGAGCCAGGTCGACGCCTGACGCGCCAGCGCAGCCGCCTCGGCCCGTTGACGATGCGCCACGATCAGCACTCTCGACATGCCCCGCTCACCCCTCCCCGACGATCGCGTGCACCAGGAACTCATGATTGCCGTCGGCTCCGGTGATGGGCGAGTCGCACCAGGCCACCACCGCGCAGCCCGCCTCGTGCAGCGCGACCTCTACATCGTCGCGCACCCGGGCGTGTACCGCAGGGTCGGTGATCACGCCCTGCCCCTTCGACACCTCGCGCCGGCCGGCCTCGAATTGCGGCTTCACCAGCAGCACCAGATCAGCCGAGGGTGCCGCGACCTCCACCAGCACCGGAATCACCTTGGTGAGCGAGATGAACGAAACGTCGGCCACCACCAGTGCTGGGGCCGTGCCGAGGTGTTCCGCCGTGAGCGAGCGAACATTGAAACGTTCGATCACCTGCACGCGTGGATCGGTGCGAATTCGGGGATGGAGCTGTCCGTGCCCGACGTCGAGGGCCACCACCGCAGCCGCTCCACGCTGGAGCACACAGTCCGTGAAGCCCCCGGTGGAGGCACCGACGTCGAGCACAGCACGGCCCACCGGGTCGACCCCGAACGTGTCGAGTGCGTGCGCCAACTTCTCGCCACCTCGGCTGACGAACTGCGGCGGCTCTCCGGTGACGACGACAGGATCACCCGGGTCGACCAGCCGCGACGGTTTGTCGGCCATTGCGCCACCCACGAGCACGCGACGGAGCTCGATCATGCGGCCGGCCTCAGTGCGGCTCGCCACCAGCCCGCGTCGCACCAGTTCGGCGTCGAGACGGGCTCGGCGCGCCACGCGTCAGATCTTTGCGGCCTTCTTGGTGGCCACCTTGGCGACACCGGACGGGCCAGCAGCCTTCTTGGCCGGTGCAGCCTTCTTGGCGGCAGCCTTCTTCGCCGGCGAAGCCTTCTTGGCGGCAGCCTTCTTCGCGGGCGCAGCCTTCTTGGCGGGCGCAGCCTTCTTGGCGGGTGCCGAGGCTGCAGCGGGAGTCGCGGCCGCGGGGGCCGGTGCGGACGTCAGACCCAACGACGCGCCCAACTCCTCGAGACGCCGCTCGACGCTGTCGAGCTGTTCGGTGAAACGCGCCACCTGCTTGTTCACCTCGGCCTGCACCGTGGCCACGATCTGTTCGCTCGTCGATCGGCCTCGATCGAGCAACTGCTGCACCGTCTGTTCGGCATCCTTCCGGCGAACCTGGCCGTTGTGCACCAGTTCGTGCACCAACTTCTCGGCCGACGACTGCGACATCTCGGTGAACTGCATCCCGGCGTCGAGGAGACGCTTGATCATGTTTCGTGCCATGCCGCAACTCTACCGATGCAGGTCGACGGAACGGCCGCGGCGGGTTGGCGTCACTCCTGCTCAGCGGTCATCGCGGCGGGCATGGCGAGCAGTTGTTCCACCACGGAGGCAAGGTTCGCACCGGTCAGATCGGGCACCGGTTGCACCATGCTGTCGGCGAGCGTGACGCCCGACCACACCTGCGCGTACCGGCACCCCAGCCGCTGAGCGAACAGTCCGTCGGTTTCGGGTCGATCGCCCACCATCACCGCTGCGGCGGCCGCTGCGTCGCCGACGAGGTGCCGCACGAGTGACGCCATCGGCTCGTGTGGCTTGCCGGCCACCACAGGTGTGGCGCCTGATGCCACCTGCACCGCGGCGAGGATCGCCCCACCGCCCGGGATCGGGCCATCGGGTGTCGGGTAGGTGGCGTCGTCGTTGGTCCCGATCAGGCGTGCCCCGCCGCGCACCGCCGCGGCAGCGGCGCGCAGGGTGTCGTAGTCGAAGCGCCGGTTGATGCCCACCACCACGGCCGTAACCGGCGCGTCGTTGCTCACCCGGGCTCCGCGTTGTTCGAGCGCCTCGACGATGCCGGGCCCACCGCACACGTGCACGGTCTCGCCCGGTTCCACGAGGAGGGCTGCCGCCAGGGCAGACGTGACGACGTCTCCCGCTGCCGGAACACCGATCCGGGCGAGAGCCTCCTCCTGCTCGGCGAGGCGCGCCGACGAGTTGTTGGTCACGAACAGCACCCGCACGCCGGCAGCGCGTAGCGCAGCGATGGCCTCTGCCGAGCCTGGGATCGGCTGGTGCGCGAGCCACACCACGCCGTCGAGGTCGAGCAGCACCACAGGTGGCCGTGAACCGTTGGATCGTACGGAGTCGGTCGTCACGGTGGCCATCGTGCCACGCGGCCTGCCATTGTTGTACCTATGCCGCGTTTCGAACCCTTCGCCGCCCTGCGTTTCGCACCCTCCCTACCGCTGGGCGAGGTGACGGCACCGCCCTACGACGTTCTGTCGGCTGCCGACACCGACGCTCTTGCGGCACGCCACCAACGCAACATCGTGGCCATCGACGTGCCCCGACCCGACGACGACCCCGACCGGTACGACCGTTCGGCAGCAGTGCTGACCGCTTGGCTGGCCGACGGAACGCTCGTACTCGACTCGCGTCCGTCGTTCACCCTGTACCGCATGGCGTTCACCACCGAGGCGGGCACGCGACGCGAAACCGTTGGCGTACTCGGCGCGCTCGAGGTGGTCGACCTCGGTGCCGGGGGCGTGCTGCCGCACGAACGCACCACCCCCAAGGCCACCACCGACCGCCTCGACCTCACCCGTGCCACTGAGGCCAACCTCTCCCCCGTCTGGGGACTGTCGCTCACGGCCGGGCTCACCGATGTGCTCGCAGCACCCGGCGAACCGGTCGGTTCGTTCACCGACGATCGTGGCGTCACCCACACTGTCGAGCGGGTCGACGAGCCCACCCGGGTAGCTGCCATCGCCGCGGCCGTCTCCGCCAATCCGGTGCTCATCGCCGACGGGCACCATCGCTACGCCATCAGCCGCACCTATCGCGACGAACGCCGCGCCACCGATGGGGTTGGCCCCTGGGACCTCACCCTCACCTATGTGGGCGAACTCGTCGAGTCGCAGTTGAGCATCGACGCCATCCACCGCCTGTACCGCGGTATCTCGGTCGATGCGCTCACCACCGTGTTGGCCGCCTCGTTCGACCTGTCACCTGCCGGCCCCATCGATGCCACGTTCGCGCAGCAGGTCGCTACCCGCGGCGCGCTGTGCCTGGTGCATCGCGACGGCACCGGCACGTGGCTCACGCCGCGCCCCGAGGCGCTCGCTGGTGTCCGCTCGCTCGATGGCGCGTTGCTCGAGCACGCCCTGCGCGACACCGCGGTCGATGTGTCGTACCAGCACGGCGTGCAGCACGTGGTCGACCTCGTGCGGAGCGGCGAGGTCGAGGCAGGTGTGCTCATTCGCCCCACAGGCATCGACGAGATCCGGCGCACGGCCAACGAGGGCCTGCTCATGCCTCCCAAGTCGACCTTCTTCACCCCGAAGCTGCGGACCGGTTTGGTGATGCGCCCACTCGACTGAGCAGGCAGCACGCCGAGTGGCGCTGGTCAGGTGCGCGAAGCAGCGAAGATCGAGGCGATCGCCGCGTCGATCGTGGCGTTGAACTCGTCGTCGCTCTGCTGGGCGCTGAGACCCTCGGTGAGCGCCCGCGAGAAACTGGCGATGATGCCGTGATTGCGGGCCAGGCGGGCGTTGGCGTCGTCGCGGCTGTAGCCACCCGACAGTGCCACCACCCGCAGCACTCGCGGATGCTGGACAAGATCGAGATAGAAGTCGTCGATACTGGGCAGGGTGAGCTTCAACATCACCGGCTGATCGGCCGGTTGCTGGTCGAGTTGGGCCACGATGGCCGACTTCAGCAACGCTTCGGCCTCCTGCTTGGTGGTGCTGTTGATGTCGACCTCGGGCTCGATGATGGGCATCAGCCCAGCGGCCAGAATCTGCCGACCGACCTCGAACTGCTGTGCCACCACGGCGTCGATGCCAGCTGCGTCGGCATGCTTGATCACCGAGCGCATCTTGGTGCCGAACACGCCCTTGTCGCGGGCACGGGCCAGCAGGTCGTCGAGGCCGGGCATTGCCTTCATCAGCTGCACACCGTCGGCCTCGTCGACCAAACCCTTGTCGACTTTCAGGAACGGCACCACATGCTTCACCGACCACAAGTAGTCGGCGCTGCCGCGACCCTCGATCTGGCGGTCCATCGTGCCCTCGAACAAGATCGCGCCGAGGACGCGGTCGCCATTGAACGCCGGACTGGTGATCATGCGCGAGCGCATCTGGTGCATCAACCCGAACATTGCGTCGTCGCCGGAGTAGGTGGACTCGTCGATCCCGTACAGCTTCAGCGCCTTGGGGGTGCTCCCACCGCTCTGGTCGAGAGCGGCGATGAAGCCCTCACCGGTGCGGACGCGTTCGAACTGCTCGCTGTTCATGGCGGGGTACCTCTCGGGGACGTTGGTGCCCGACCACGGCCGAGCGTTCACCCCGAGCGTACTGCCCCACCTGCGTCGACATCGAGCGACTCGCCGAGCCGTTCGAGCAGCCGCCTGACTCGGCGACGATCGGTGGCCGCCACCACCTCGGCCGCCACCACCTCGGTACGGCTCTGGGTGGCGGCAGCAACCCGGAAGAACCGGCGGCGCACCATACCGCGGACCACCACCTCGGCGCCTGCCTCCCACTCGGGTGGCGTGGAAGGATCGAACCAGGCCACCGGCACCGATGCCGTGCCATCGGACGTGACCGTTGTGACCTCGAGCGTGTAAAGGGTGGAACCCGATGCGAGCACACGCGCCACCGGCACGCTACTCAGATGCCCGCGAAGGACGACGATGTTCATGGCGACTCCCCTGCCGGCACTTGGGCCGGACGATGTGAGGTCGATTCAGTTGGGGGAAGTGCCGTCACCCTGCCACAGGGGTGTGACATCGCTGGCGCACAGCGTGTCGTGTCGCCGGCTCAGCGCCCGAGTGCACTCAGGCGCTGCACCACATCGGCGTACTCGGCGTCGACGCTGGCCACCAGTCCGAAGTACCGACGCGCCTCGATGATGTCGCCCGAGCGATCGAGCAGGTCGGCCAGGACGTACCACTGGCGAAGGTTGTGGTCGCGAGGCTTGCGGGGCACCTCTCGCGCCTTGGCGAGTACCTCGAGTGCACCCGTCAGGTCGCCCTGATCGGCCAGTGCCCCGGCAGCGACGATGCGTCCCTCGGCCATCAGCGCATGCGACGGCGATGCCGAACGGAGTTCGTTCCACAACTGCTGCACTGTGTCGTAGCGACGCATCGCGCGGTAGCAGTCGGCAAGCACTGCGTGGAGCCGCACCCCCTGCTCGAGCGATCGGGCCACCTCGAGTTCGGCTGCTGCTTTGCGCCACTCGCCCTTCCCGTAGAACGACAGTCCGGCGATCTCGTGGGCAAGGGCGATGTTCGGCAGATCGCGCAGCACCGGCTGCACCATGCGCCGGGCGTCGTCGTAGCGACCCCGCTCGAGCGCCTCACCGGCTGACAGCAAGCGCTCGTGATACCGGGCGGCTCGTGCCGCTCCCGCATCGCGCTGCACCTCGGCCACGACCAACGGGTCGAGTTCGCCCGAGGAACGCCTACTGGTGTCGCTGCTGTCGGTGCGGGCTCGCTCGGTCGCCTCGCGGGCGACCTCACGCAGCGGTCCTTCGTCGACCCATGTCTCTCGTTCCCACGGCGCCGGCTGCACCTTCTCGCGCTCGACCTTGGGCCCGCGCCGCTCTCGCACCTCGGCTGCCCGCTGCTCAGCCGCGGTGAGTTGCCGACGCTGCGGCGCGGCGCTGCGCTGGCCCGGCCGACCAGTGGGGCGACCACCCGGACGACCCCCACCACGAGGACCCCCATCCGG
>JBAXSU010000359.1:0-1570 GCA_037130535.1 Actinomycetota bacterium | reverse complement strand
CTCGGCGTCGTTGGCGGGGTTCATGCGATCGAGCAGGCCGAGCGCGATCCGCCAGTCGCCACCCGAGGTGGAATGGGTCATCACGAACAGGTTCTTGGCCAACTCCGGCGCGTGGTGATACCAGTCGGGCACGTCGTCGACCGTCTCGGCGCGAGCGAACACCGTCCCGCGCAGGGAATCGGCCATCCTCCCCAGCGCCGCGCACGCGGCCGACAACCCGTTCCACTCATGGCCCGCAGGAAAGGGCCGCAGCCAGTCGAGCACCTCTGCGATCGGGTAGTTGAGGGCGATTCCACCGACCAACACCACGACCGCGTGGGCGGTGTCGGTACGGCCCTGGTCGAGGGCGTGGGCCACCGCTACACGCAGGTTGTCGACCTCGACCGCGAACCGGGCGAACGCCGCCGCCTCGGCCTCCAACCCCCGCGCCATGGACAACGAGTTCGCCAACACCAGCACCCAGTCGAGATGCCGGTCACGGACCGCGATGATCGTGCCGGCCTCCACCAGACGGTCCTCGGCGAACTGCCGCAACGTCTCCAACTGGTGATACCGCATCCCCAACGGCGTACGCGTCGCCACCACCATCGAACGCGCCACCAACCGATCGAGCACATCGAGCACATCGAACTCATCCAGGCCCGTCACCGCCACCACACCATCAACCAGCGACCCGCCCGCGAACACCGCCAACTGATCGAACACGGTGCGCTCGTCGTCATCGAGCAACGAATACGACCACGCCACCGCCGCCTGCAACGTCCGATGCCGCTCAGCACCGTCACGGCCACCACGCAACAGGCGGAACCGATCCGTCAGGCGCTCATCGATGTCCGCCGGGGTCATGCTGCGGCACCGCGCCGCCGCCAACTCGACCGCCAACGGGATCCCGTCCAACCGGGCACAGATCCGCTCGATCACCTCCCGATCGGCAACCACATCCAGATCCGGCCGCACCGCCCCGGCACGCTCGACGAACAACTCCACACTGTCACCCAACGGCAACGAACCCACCGGCACCACCTGCTCGCCCCGCAGACCGAGCGCCTCACGACTCGTGCACACGATCCGGACACTCGGCCGGGCCGTGCGGAGCGCGTCGACCATCGAGCGCGCCGCCGACAGGACGTGCTCGCAGTTGTCGACCACCACCAACCCGGTCACCCCGGCGAACCGGTCACACAACGCCTGCAACGGCGAGCGGCCCGCCACCTCGCGCGCCCCCACCGCAGCCATCGCCACCGCCACCGTTGCGTCGTTGCTGGTGGCGTTGGCCAGGTCGATCCACCACACCGACCCGTCGTATGCGGCCACCGCCCCGGCTGCCACCTCCAACGCCAGGCGGGTCTTGCCCATCCCACCCACACCCACCAACGTCACCAACTGTGCGCGACCGACCGCATCCCAGATCGCCGCCACCTCATCGGCACGACCCACCAACTCGTCGTGGATCGCAGGCAAGGTCGACTCTCTGCGCACCTCCGACTCCACCACCGCCACCGGGCCGTGCCCCATCCCGACGACGGCGTGCACCTCCTCCGGCGTGGTGAACCCGGCCAGGGCCACCTCG
>JBAXSU010000358.1:0-1578 GCA_037130535.1 Actinomycetota bacterium | reverse complement strand
CATCGGCGTGGGAGGTCGTGGTGGCGGTGGTGCTGCTGGTGGCGGCCACCTACGGCATGCTCCGGTTCGCAGGTGCCATCTACGGCCGCACGCTGTTGCACCGCGGCACCCGGCTCACCTGGCGTCAGGCGTTGCGGTCCACAGCTGATTGACCGTCCGACGACGTCTGTCAGACTGCAGTGATGGCTGCCAAAGTGTCTCGACGGATCGGACTCACGGCGTTCGACGACCCGGTGCCCTCGCCGACCGAACGTCTGGCTGCTGGGAAAGCGCATCGACAGCGCGTGTCGCGTGCCAGCCACGCCGTGTGGGAGCCGTCGAACGATCGACGCGATCCCATCGAGGTGCTCGTCGAGTCGAACCGCAGCCGTCTGCAGGAACTCGTGCCGCTGCGGTACGCACGCATGGCGGTGTCGCCGTTCACGTTCCTGCGCGGCTCGGCCCAGGTGATGGCGTTCGACCTGGCCTCAGGGCCGTCGACCGAACTGGAGGTGCGGTTGTGTGGCGACGCTCACATCAGCAACTTCGGTGTGTTCGCCAGCCCGGAACGCCGGTTGGTGTTCGACCTGAACGACTTCGACGAAGCGGCACCCGGGCCCTTCGAATGGGATGTGAAGCGGTTGGCCGCCAGCATCGTGGTGGCGGGTCGCGACAAGGGCCTCGACCGTGTGGCCAACCGCCGAGCCGTGCTCGATGCCGTTGCCGCGTACCGCGACTGGACGGAGCGCTACTCGAAGCTCACCCACCTCGACGTGTGGTACGCCCGTATCGAGGTACAGGACATCCTCGAGACCATGGCCACCACGGATCGTCGGTATGCCTCGCGTGAGGTGCGCCGCATGCAGGGAAAGAACCACGTCAAGGCGCTCTCCAAACTCACTGCCGTCGACGCCGACGGTCGTCGCCGCATCGTCGACGACCCGCCGCTCATCACCCACATCGACGGGGCCGCCGATCTGCAGGAGCGACTGATCGCCGTGTTCGGCCAGTACCGCGAATCGCTACCGGCCGACAAGCAGGCCCTGTTCGACCGGTACCGCTTCGTCGACTTCGCCCGCAAGGTGGTGGGCGTGGGCAGTGTGGGTACCCGCTGCTGGGTGGGACTGTTCCAGGGGCCCAACGGCGGCCCGCTGTTCCTGCAGGTGAAAGAGGCCCGGCCCTCGGTCGTCACCGTGGCGCGCGGCGTGAAGCCCGCCAAGCACGACGGCAAGCGGGTGGTCGACGGGCAGCGAATGCTGCAGGCCGCCAGCGACGTGATGCTGGGTTGGGCCACCGACGACGTGAGTGGTGTGCACTACTACGTGCGTCAGATGTGGGACTCGAAGGGTTCGATCGACCTGTCCGCGCTGGGTACTGCGAGCTTTCGCACCACCGCGGGCTACTGCGGCTGGGCGCTCGCCCGAGCCCATGCCCGTACTGGCGATTCGGTGGGCATTGCCGGCTACATCGGCACCTCAGAACGGTTCGGCGAGGTGATCGCCGACTGGGCCGAGGCCTACGCCGACCAGACCGAACGCGACCACGCTGCGCTGCTCGATGCGATCGCGCGCGGGGTGCTGCCGTCGGTCAACGGCTGAT
>JBAXSU010000357.1:0-1579 GCA_037130535.1 Actinomycetota bacterium | reverse complement strand
ATCAGCCGTTGACCGACGGCAGCACCCCGCGCGCGATCGCATCGAGCAGCGCAGCATGGTCGCGTTCGGTCTGGTCGGCGTAGGCCTCGGCCCAGTCGGCGATCGACTCGGCGAAGCGCTCGGACGTTCCGACGTAACCGCTGATGCCCACCGAATCGCCCGTACGCGCATGCGCCCGGGCGAGCGCCCAACCGCAGCACAGTGCCATGCTCCGGAACGCAGTTCGGCCCATCACCGAGAGATCGATCGAACCCTGCGAATCCCACAATTGGCGAACGTAGTAGTGAATGCCGCTGACGTCGTCGGTGGCCCAACCGAGCAACACATCACTGGTGGCCTGCAACATCCGCTGCCCCTCGACCACCCGCCGACCGTGGTGTTTCGACGGCGCCGCACCCCGAGCCTGGCTGATCACCGACTGGCGGGCCTCTTTCACCTGCAGGAACAGTGGCCCACCATTGGGGCCCTGGAACAACCCGGCCCAGCAGCGCGTGCCCACACTGCCGACGCCCACCACCTTGCGCGCGAAATCGACGAACCGGTAGCGATCGAACAACGCCTGCTTGTCGGCGCTCAACGACGTGCGGTACTGGCGGAACACCGCGATCAGGCGATCCTGCAGATCGGGCGAATCGCTCAGTCGCGTGATGAGGGGCGGGTCTTCGATGATCCTCCGTCGCCCGTCGGCATCCACCTCGGTCAACTTCGCCAGCGCACGCAAATGGTTCTTCGACTCCATCTTGTGCACCTGCTGGGCGGCCGCCTTGCGCTGGCTGGCCGCCATTCCGTCGAGCAGGTCCTGCACCTCGATGCGGGCGTACCACACCTCCAGATGGGTCATCGCCGAGAAGCGCTCGATCCAGTCGCGATACGAGCCGACGGCGTCGAGCACTGCGCGACGGGCAGCCACCGCATCGAAACCCTTCTCGCGGCTCGCCACCACGATGCTTGCGGCGAGGCGCTTGAGATCCCACTCGAAGGGCCCCGGGGCCGTCTCGTCGAAGTCGTTGAGGTCGAACACCAGTCGTCGCTCGGGGCTGGCGAACACGCCGAAGTTGCTGATGTGAGCATCGCCGCACAACCGCACCTCCAGTTCGGTCGACGGCCCTGAGGCCAGATCGAACGCCATCACCTGGGCCGAGCCACGCAGGAACGTGAACGGCGACACCGCCATACGCGAGTACCGCAGGGGGACGAGGTCTTGGTGACGACTGCGGTTCGACTCGACCAGCACCTCGATCGGGTCGAAGCGATCGGCCTGCGGTTCCCAGAGACCGTGGCTCGTACGGGGCACCGACGTGCGGTGCGCCTTCCCGGCTGCCAAACGCTCGGGTCGCGGCGGAATCGGGGCATCGAACGTGGTGAGCCCCGTTCGGGACGAGGATCGAGCAGTCATGTCGCGAAGTTTCGCAGAACGGACCCGGGTGTCAATCAGCCGTCGGACGCAGCGCCTGACGCCAGGTGAGCCGGGTGCCGCGGTGCAACATCGTGCGGCCGTAGATGGCGCCCGCGAATCGGAGCATTCCGTAGGTGGCCGCCACCAGCAGCACCACCGCCACCACGACCTCCCACGCCGATG
>JBAXSU010000356.1:0-1593 GCA_037130535.1 Actinomycetota bacterium | reverse complement strand
GGGAGCACCCGCAGGAACGAACGCATGATTCTCTCCTCTCTTCTCGCGTGCACGAACGGGCCGCGGGCGTCAATCGCCGCGGCGTCTTACCAGTTGAGGCCATCGCGGGTCAGCCACCCGCCGAAGACCTGACCTTCGATGTCGTCGTAGACCATGGCGCCCCAGCCGCTCTCGAGCATCCGGAACTCGCCGCTGAAGAGCCCGTCCCGTTTGAGACGGTCGGACAGGACGCGGACGCTGCCGTCGGCGAACGCCATGTTGGCGTAGGTGCGATCGTGGCGGATCTGGCCGACGGTCACCTTGCTGGAGCGACCGTGGGCGGGGCCGAAGTCGACGTAGTCCTGACGGCCCAGGACGTCGCGGCCCTGCGGGGTGAGCGCGACGCCGGGGCCGTCGCTGACGGCCTTGCAGCCCACCACCCGCTCGCCCTCGATGACCAGCGAGTTGTTGGCGTCGAGCAGCTCGGCCTTGGTGTCGCCGAACATGGGCACGAGCGACGGCGGGGCGAAGCCCATCGCCGACTCTCGCAGTGGCCCGCGGGTGAAGCGGGTGTCCTTGCTCTCGGGGAGCAGGGCATCGGTCTTGCCGTCGGTGTAGGCCATGTACCACGACTGCGTGTAGTTGGTGTTGAAACCGGCGCGGATCAACTGCTGGACCTCGGCGTCGGAGATCGATCGCCACGCGCCCGAGCCCCGGACCTTGGTCTCGTTCCACACCTCGCTGCCCTTGGCCGGCGAACTCGGACACAGGAACTTGCCGGGAAGGAAGTAGTCGCCGTTGACCATGTCGGCGACCCAGCCGTGGGTGTCAAGGGGACCCAGACTCCTGAACCGGCGGTTGTCCCAGTTGCCGCTGCTGAAAAAGCCCTTGTTGGCGTTCGCATACGCCGCCGAGGCGATCACCAGTTGGCGCACGTTGCTCGCGCACACCACGGTACGACCGTTGTCGCGAGCCGAGGCCAGCGACGGCAGCAGGATGCTGATCAACAGGGCGATGATGGCGATCACCACCAGCAGCTCGATGAGGGTGAACGCTCGACGGAGATGGCGTGTGGTGAAAGCCGACATGTTGACCGATCATGATTGTCAATCAGGCTCGAAGGCTCACCCGACGGGTCGTGAAGATCGAATGAAGAGACCGTGAAGGGGCGGTCCGGCGGATCGGCGCAGGGATGATCAATGCATGAAGCTGATGCAGCATTGGTTCGCTCGCGGCTGGCTCGGGGGTGGCTTGACGGTCGCGATGCTGGCCGGTTCGCCTCTCGCCGGGTGCGCCGCGGGCGATGGAGCGGGCCGGCCTGGCGGGCCGGCTGCCATTGTGCAGGCGGCAGCGGCCACCGAGCCGGTGCAGACGCTCGACGACGCCGCGGACGATCCCGCCGTCTGGGTCCATCCAACGGACGGATCGCTGAGCCTGGTGCTGGGCACCAACAAGAAGCAGGGGCTCGAGGTCTACGACCTCGACGGACGCCGCCTGCAGTCGCTCAACGACGGCCTGGTGAACAACGTCGACGTGGTGCAGGGGCCGTCGGGCGCGTGGGCGGCGGCGTCGAACCGTACCGACCAGAGCGTGCGCGTCTACGACATCGATGCC
>JBAXSU010000355.1:0-1594 GCA_037130535.1 Actinomycetota bacterium | reverse complement strand
CTCGGTCGAGCTCATCTGATCGCTACACCGCCGCTCGCGTCACCGGCGATCACCAAGTGTCGGTCGATGCTGCCGTCCCGGCGTTCTGGGGCAGTGTGGAAGGTGTCTCAGATACCGGTCCTCAACCGGACGGATCCTGCTGAGGGTGATTATGTGGTGGGCACTGCAGCCCCACCTAAACAGGTGGGTCAGGCAGACCCGGCGGCCGCGAGCAGCAGGAGGATGTCGGCGAGTTCGCGCGGGCGCATCTGCGGGATCATGTGGTTCGTGGCGATCTCGTGATAATTCCACTTGGGCGATGCCTTGGCGTGGTGCGCCGCTCGCCAGAAGGCCGACTCGGGCTTCTCGTTGGGGTCTGCGGTTGCCTTGATGTAGGTGCGGCTGAAGGGCGCTTCCTCGAGTGGGGTCGACAGCGTGATCGGGGTGGTGAAGGTGCTCACCGGTTGCATGGACCGACGCTCGTTCATCCAGGCCGTGGCCTCGGGCGTATCGAGCTCGCGGGGGACCGGCGGGATGAGTCCCTCGACTGCTGACGCGACGATCGCGTCGGCAAACGGTCCCATGAGGGTCGCCGCGGACTGACCGTCGCCGGGCACCATGGCGTCGAGATAGACGAGGTGGCGGACCTTGTGACCGATCGTGTCGAGGGCGCCGGTCACGACCATGCCGCCGTACGAGAAGCCGAGCAGCACGAAGTCGTCGAGGTCCTCGTAGTAGATCGCGTTGGTCACGTCTTTGATGTGCAGGTTCAGGTCGACATGAGGCCCGGTCAGATGTGAGCGTTCGCCGATGCCGGTGAGGCTCGGGGTGAAGACGTTGTGCCCGGCCTGTTGCAGCAGCGGGCGCACGTTCCGGAAGCCCGATGAGCCGCCCCATGCACCGTGGACGAGGACGATGTCAGCCATCGCTGCACGCTACTAGGGCGCGTGGTTACAGTCCCGGGATGCCCGGTCAACGATGACCCCTGCCAGCCCGACAACACTCAGCCTTCGTGTGATCCTGACAGTGACGGCGTGTCGAACGCCGACGAAACATCGGCGACGCTCAGGCGGGCTTCGTGCGGCGTGCGGCGAGCGGTGGGGCCGGTTGTTCGATGCGGATGATGCCGGCCGGGATGGCTGCGACGAACGCACCCATGCCCCACACCGCGACATCGTGGCCCAACAGTTCGAAGATGGGTGTCACCCAGTCGTTGAGGTCTGCCGGGTCAACTCCGTGCGCTTCGCACATTCGGATGAAGCGGCGTGTCCACGGTTTGCGGCCGCCTTCTGCGACGTAGGCGAGTACTCGTCGTCGTTCCGGGACCGGCCACTGGCCGAGGATGGGGACGCCGGCTGCGAGGCCGACGATTCGTGCGAGTCCGAAGTAGGACTTGAGGGTCTTGAGTTCGCCTGAGTCTTGGCCGTAGGAGTCTCGGACGAGGAGCCTCCTCACGGTGTGCTGCGTCATCACACGCCACCGGTCGACCACGATTGCGGCTGGGGCATCACACAGCCGGCGGTATGGGGCAGTGCTCGACTTGTCGGTGTCGCTACAGGCTCAGAGCCCGGGAGATGCTGCGTACAGCAAACCCGTGCCGTTCGTAGAAGGCGTG
>JBAXSU010000354.1:0-1607 GCA_037130535.1 Actinomycetota bacterium | reverse complement strand
ACCCGTTGCATGTGATCGTCGAACTCGACCCGGAGAATCGGTCGCGTCGGTTGGCTGCGGCCAAGGCGTGGCGCGACGAGGAACTCGGCCAGGTGTGCACGGTGTACCTGCCGGATGGGATCTACAAGTTCCGGCGTGGCCGTCGCGGCTGGGAACCTCGGGTGGTCGATGGTGAGGAATGGCCGGTCCCGAACCGGTGGGGTGTGGTGCCGGTGGTGCCGATCCTGAACCGGCCTGGCCTGCTCGAACCGTCGGTGTCGGAGATCGAGAACATCCTGTCGAAGCAGGACATGATCAACAAGCTGCTGGCAGACATGGTGGTCGCCGCCGAGTACGGCGCGTTCCGGCAGCGGTGGGCGACCGGGGTGGAGATCCCGGACGACTCCGATGGTGATGGTCAGCCGTCCGACGAGTTCATTGCTGCGGTGAACCGGCTGTGGTCGGTGACAGCACCTGATGCGAAGTTCGGTGAGTTCGGCCAGACCGATCTCGATCCGTACGTGAAGGCGATCGTGATGCTGGTGCAGCACATCGCGTCGCAGACGGCGACGCCGCCGCACTACCTGTTGAACACCGGTGTGTTGCCGTCGGGTGAGTCGCTGCGTGCGGCCGAGGCCCCGTTGGTGGCCAAGGCGAAGCGCAGGCAGCGCGGGTTCGGTGCGTCGTGGGCCGAGGTGATGCGTCTCGCGCTGTTGATGAACGGTCGGGAGTTGCCGGCCGGTGAGACGATCACCACGGTGTGGGCTGATCCGGAGTCGCGCACCGAGTCCGAGCATGTCGATGCGGTGATGAAGATGAAGTCGTTGGATGTGCCGACGCAGCAGCTGTGGGAGTTGCTCGGGTTCTCGCCGCAGCAGATCGAACGGTTCAAGCTGATGCGTGTCGATGACGCGCTCAGCCAGTTGCTGGCGGCGCCGCCGGCCAGCAGCGGTGTGTCTGGGTCGGCTGCTGACGCGAGTGTGTGATGCCCGGGGCTGATGAGGCGCAGTTGGTGGCGTTGGCCCGCAGGCACCAAGACCAACTGTTGGCGATCCGTGACCGGACGGTGACGGTGATGGAGCGGCTGTGGGCCCGGATCGCTGTGGATCCGTCGTCGGATGCGCTCGACCGGTTCCTGGCGGTGGCGGTGCAACCGTTGGAGGGTGCGACCGCTGCGGCGGCGTCGGCCGCGCTGGCGTATATGCCGACCTATGTGGCGGCTGCGACGGGCACGGCCCCTCGGGATCCGATCGTGTTGGATGAGCGGTGGGTGACGCCTCGAGGGTTGGCGTCGGTGGAGGTGTTGGCGAAGCCGTTCGTGTCGATGCGTGTGGCGTTGTCGGAGGGAAAGAGTCTGGCGTCGGCCCGCGAGTCGGGTCGGCAGCGGCTGGTGCAGATCGCAGCGACCGATCCGATGTTGGCGGCCCGTGCAGCGGGTTCGGCAGCGATGAAGGCGGAGCCTCGGATCTTCGGATACCGGCGGGTCACCGACGGGAAGGCCTGCTCGTTCTGCCGGCTGGCAGCGACCCAGCGGTACGGCACCGAGGAACTGATGGGGTTGCACGTGCACTGCGGGTGCACGGTCGCCCCGATCGTCGGCGAGAAGGACCCGGGCCGGGTGATCGACC
>JBAXSU010000353.1:0-1614 GCA_037130535.1 Actinomycetota bacterium | reverse complement strand
ATCCGCAGCCACATCGAGATCGAACGGTTCCTCAGCAACGCTGCTGACGTCATGGATGCCGATGAGGCCCTCGACGTCGCGATGCTCCAGCGGCTCATCCCCAAGATCCGCGGCTATCGACGCGATCTTGTCCAGCCGCTGCAGACACTGCTGGAGCAGTTCCAGGAGGTGGGAGCCGAACGGTGTCAGAGGGTGATCGAACACTGGCTCGATGAAGACCGCAGCGACGACGAGTACCTCGAAGGGACCGATCCGTTCCTTGGTGTCGTGACCAGCTGATCCGATGACTCCCGACTGGAAGGTCAGTATCCGCAGCAGGAAGCCTGTGCCTTTGCGCGACCGCATACCAGTGATGGAAGGCGACCATCTCCACCTCATCGGGCTCGATGCCAATGAAATGGTCGTTGTGGGGGGTGTCGAGTTCGAGGCCGATGCACGAGGAGAGCTCGTACTCCGTCCGAGCGATCACGACGACTTTCGGTGCCATGTCGGCCTTCTCCCGGTCGTGGCGAACGATGGACGTTCCTTCGAGTTCGACATCGCACCCGGGAAGATGACCCGAGAGCAGTTCGATCTCCTTCGCATCGAACTCCAGGCAGTGTGGGCCGGCATCATTCTCGACCCGGCTGCGGTCACAGGCACCAGTGCCATGGCCAACCCTGCTGACCGCATCTGGGACCAGCGCACTCGGTCAGCACTCGACTCGCTCGTCGCAGTTCCACCCGCACAACTCCGGCCGGTTACCGCTCTCGTCCCCCTCGATCGGGCTCGGCAACTCGGTGCGCCTGATGCCACGTTTGTCCGCTCGCTCCAGACCGGACGGCCGACTGCGTGCCTCGTGCCTGCGCCGGTGCTGTGCAGCCGCGAGCTCGGCTTCGTCCGCGACACGCTCGAACGCCTAAGAGCGCTCGCAGCGCGGCAGCGAAGTCTTGCGCCATCAGGTAGCGCCCTGGCCGGGAGGCTCGACGACACGACTGCATCCGTCAGCCGTTACCTGGAGCATCCGACTCTGCAGGTGCCCAGATTCGATGGTCGGCCCACACACCTGCTGCGGAGCGACCGCAGACTTCGCCGGTTCGTCGAACTGCGGGCAGCGTTGGCGAACTGTGATGCGCCCGTCGTCGAGGGGCCAGGAGAACTCCGCCTCGGGCTCAAGGGCCTCGATCGCCTGTATGAACTCTGGGTGTTCCTCGCTACGGTGAAGGAGGCCATCGCTAGTTTCGGGGCACCGCAACGCGGACTCGAGGCCCTTGCGCATCGCCTTGGCTCCGATCGGCTTCGGCTCCAAATCTCCGATGGTGCCGAGGTGGAGTTCCCAGGCGGTATCCGAGTGGTGTTCAACCCGGCCGTGCGTACGAACCCCCTGTCGAGTTGGGCCGGCCTCGAGCTGTCGCCGGCGCCGAACACCGTGTCGGCCCTGAACCTTGCGACCCCGGATGTGCTTGTGCTCGGACCTCGTAACGACGCCTTGGTGATCGACGCGAAGTACCGCGCCCGCTTCCTCGTCGATGTGGCCGCAGTCGAGATCCACATGAAGTACTCGCCGTTTCGACGCGGCGGAGAGGGGGTCGTGGCGAACGTGGTCGCCGCTCACCCACACCCCGGCCTGATCCT
>JBAXSU010000352.1:0-1615 GCA_037130535.1 Actinomycetota bacterium | reverse complement strand
TGTCGGCGCGCGAGGCGCGCCGACAGGGCCGCCACCAGCAGTTCGTACGCCGGTTCGCTACGCGCCACCACCATGAGTCCGGTCGTGCCCACATCGAGACGGTGCACGATGCCCGGTCGCTGCCAGTCGCCCACTGATGCGATCTCGGGAAAGCGAGCCAGCAACCCGTTCACGAGTGTTCCAGTCGGATTGCCGGCACCGGGGTGCACCACCAGGCCGGCCGGCTTGTCGATGACCACGACGTCGTCGTCGGAGTACACCACGGTGAACACCACGCCGGCATCGGCCACTGGCGCCTCCACCTGCGGCAGCTTCGCCGGGTCGACGCGCACTGTCTGGCCCTCGCGCAGGCGCACCTTGCCGGTGGTGACGACGGCACCATCGACCTCGGCGCCGCCGGCCGTCACCAGCACCGCCGCATCGGCGCGGCTGGCCCCGGTGACGATGGCCACCACCCGGTCGAGTCGTTCGCCGTCGAGCGCGGCAGGTACCACTTCGTCGATCATGCGGTTCTGCCCGAAGGTGTCGTCGGGGCTCGCAGGGCGGCGACCGCGAACAGCACCGCACCGACGGTGACCCCGATGTCGGCGATGTTGAAGATCGGCCACCATTGCATGTCGATGAAGTCGACTACTGCGCCACGCATCCAGCCGTCGCCACGAAAGAGTCGGTCGACAAGGTTGCCCAGCGCACCACCGATGAGCAGGCCTGCCGCCACCTCGGCCAAGCGGGTACCGAGACGGGCACTCGTCGAGGCCAGCACCAGCACCACGCCGAAGGCGAGCAGGCCGATGACCGGTCCCCATCCCTCGCCACGCGAGAACGCCATCCCACTGTTGAAGGTGAGATTCCACTGCAGGGTCCACACCACGTGGCGTGCTGCACCGTCGGCCAAGGCATTCACCGCCCAGTGCTTGGTGAGTTGATCGAGCACGACGATGACGGCCGCGATGACCAAGCTGAGCCCGGAGACTCGGCGGGCACGGCGTGTGGGCGCAGGCGCCTGATCGGGCTCGACATCGGGCACGACCGCGGCTTCGGCCGCAGGTTCGATGTGGTCGGATTCCACCGGGTCAGCGGCGGCCCAGGCCGCCCGCCTTCTCCTGCACGAGCACATCGGCCCACGGGATGGCGTCGAGACGTTCGCGCGGAATCGGTTTGCCGGAGATGATCGAATAGCCGTAGGTGCCCTGCTGCAACCGCACCAGGGCGGTGTCGATATCGGCCACGGTCTGGCGGGCCTGGGCCGACAACGCGAGGTCGCGCTCGCGCTCGACCACCATGGTGTCGCCCTCGCCGCCTTCGTCGTCGAACTGCACATCGCCCATCTCGGCCTCGGCAATGAGTGCGTTGGCCTCGTCCTCGAGGCGGTTGGCCTGGCCGGTGAGTGCCACACGCTCCTCGAGCAGACGTGCCCGCATCATCGTGAGGAACTTCGCGTCGAAGTCCTTGGTGTAGGAAACACCCTCTTTGGTGACACCCCGCACCGGCGGCAAGGCGACGGTGGTGGGCTCGACCGACTTGGCTGGGGCCTTCTTCACCGGAGCCGGAGCAGCCTTCTTCACCGGGGCCGGCGCCGTCGTGCTCGGCGCGACCGCTGCGGCCTTCTTCACCG
>JBAXSU010000351.1:0-1621 GCA_037130535.1 Actinomycetota bacterium | reverse complement strand
TCAGCCGGCGAGGACGGCGCGGGCGACGATGTCGGTGCCGAAGGCGGTGAGGATGGCGAGGTACAGCAAACCGGTGGCGGCCATGACTGCCGAGTAGTAACGCTCGCGCAGCGCGGCACGGGTGACGAACACCAGCACGATGGTGGTGATGGCGCAGGCGGCCCAGAACCAGCCGAGCGTTCCGCCCCAGCCGTCGTCGATCGCGCCGGTCCACACCGCCACCATCCCGGTGGGGATGAGCAACGCCAGTACCTCGGCGGGCCAGATCCACCCGAGCGCGGTGACCAGTTCGTTCAGCACCTTGCGCGGCAGGCCGGGCTGCACCAGGTACCAGTGACCCAGCAGCATCGCGTCGGTGACAGCACCCAGGAACGCCGCGCCCACCACGGTGCGCAGGACCGACAGGGCGACCGAGCCGCCACCGCCGTCAGTGGCGTCGATACCGGCTGCCACCAGGCCGACGAGCCCGATGGCCGGTGCAATGAGGTCGAGCGACGGCGGGAACTCGCGGCCAACACGGTCGATGTCGGCTATGGGAGCCTCGCGGTCGATGCCGGTCATCGCCGCCACCCGGGCTGAACGACGGTCGTGTTCAGCGTCGCCACCCGACACCCCGGCTCGGCGGCGCACGATCGACACGACCAGCACCACGAAGGCAGCCAACACGACCCCGATGGCGGGGATGTCGCGCCCCGGCACCCAGCCGAACACGCCCGCGCACACCACGCCGCCTGCGGCAATGAGCAGGTAGGTACTCCGCAGCAGCCATCCGTAGCCCAGGCCAACCAATCGCCGCCGTGTGGTGAACCAGCAGAAGAAGAGGCCGCCGACCGCCCACTGCAGCAGAAATGTCGCTGCGTCGAGACGAATCACTTGACTGAGGCTAACGACCTGCCGATGGAGAACCATGCATCGAGCGGAACCCCCGCCGCCCTCCGTGGAGGCACGACCCGGTCGCGTCGCTGCGCGGGTGATCGGCTTGGCGACGGTGTTCGCTGCGTCGGTGTCGCTGTTCGTATTGGCTCTGCAGGCGGGCCGCTGACATGCGCCCCAGACGGCGGCCGAAGACGGCGCTCGCGTCGAAGATCACCATCGCCGGGATGAGCGTTTCGGCCACGCTCGGCGGCGCAGTCATGATTGCCGACGCCGACGCCGCGGCCACCGCGGCGAAGGCCGCCGCAACGCAGGCGACCGCACCTGCGGCCGTCGAACCCGCCGCAACGACCGCGACCACCGCAACAACCGAACCAACCGTCGGCAACGAGCCTGCGGCCACAACCATCGCGGCAGCGCCAAGTGCAGGCGACCCGACGAGTTCGGGTGCTACGCCTGTCGACCCGGCAGTGAGCGCGACGACGGCGCTCGACACGCTCACCACCTTCGCCCAGCCCTCCGCCGCCACTCCCGCTTCCCCAGGCGTACCCGCTCCGCCCGCCGCACCCGGCACCCCCGCCACACAGGCGCCACCGGTTGTCCAACCGACCGCTCCGACGCCCACGGCAGCCCCGGCACCGGGCACCGTTCCGGCCACACCCGGCACCATTCCCACCAGTACTGCGCCACCTGCAACGACGCCGCCACCTGCGACAGCACCACCCGTCACCAGCCCACCTGCCACCAG
>JBAXSU010000350.1:0-1622 GCA_037130535.1 Actinomycetota bacterium | reverse complement strand
CCGGCGGTAGGGGGCAGTCATGGAAGGTAAGGGTGGGAGATGGGTTGCCCTGCTGAGGCTGTCAGGTTAGCCTGACGTCGTGAGTGTGCTCGCAGCAGCCAAAGACCTACCCCAAGATCCATTGTCAGCTCTGCGCGTGCTGACCGAACGTGAGCGCGAACTCGAACGCATTCGCCGCGAACAGGTTGTTGCCGCCCGAGCGGCCGGCGCGTCTTGGCAACAGATCGGCGACGCCCTCGGCGTCACCCGCCAATCAGCCTGGGAGAGTTTCACTGCTGAGACGCGAGCTGCGTTGTCCGCCAACGTCGACACCAACGGCACGCTCGCCGAGGACGACGCCATCGACCTCGCTGTTGAGGAAGTCCGGGCCGTGCGCCGCCGCAAGGCCACGAGTTGACCCGTCCGGCACGCGTGTTGGTCGTCATTGATGCGAACGTGTTCGTGTCGGCTGCGATCCAACGTGGAGCTTCGTATCGCATCGTCGAGTCGTGGCTGACCGGCACCGCTGACTTCGAGGTGGTGATGTGTCGGGCACTGCTCGACGAGATCCGCGAGGTCCTGACGACTCGTCCTCGTCTCCGCAGGTGGATCAGCCTCGAGACTGCAACGTTGTTCGTCGACACGATCGAGACGCTCGTCGATCTCGTCGACGATCCCACCGAGATCTCGAACGAGACACGCGACCCGAACGACGACTACCTCATTGCGTTGGCAAGAACAAACGACGTCGAGTTCATCGTCTCCGGAGACAAGGACCTCCTCGAGTGGGAGGCCCAGCAGCCACCCGTGATGACGCCTACTCGGTTCGAACAACGCTCCCGCACCACGTAGTGCCACCACCGAATGCGCGGCCCATGACCGGTACAACGACGCCCTCAAGCGCCGGCGAGAGGCACGTCAGCATCCCGGCGTTTCGGGATGCGTCGGCCACGCCGGGTCGTGAGCGAGGGAAGCCCGTCGGGGGTGGGGGTCCTGGAGCTTGGGGAGCTCAGGCAGCGGCAGCAGAATCCCAGTGGGTCTGTGCCATCTCTGCGCCGCTCGCAAGGAGCCGGTTGAAGATCTCGTCGAGCTGGATCGCAGTGTCCATCGTCAGCCACACCTGACCGCACGCTGGGCACTCCTCGACCGGCACACCGAGCACGACGGCTGTGGTCCCGTTCTTCTCGGCGATCCTGGCCCGCTGGGCAGGGCGCCGCTCTCCGTTGTCGCACACGTCGCATCTCATGATCGCCTCCTCCGGAAGTCCTGGGTCCAGCGCACCGTGTCTGGTTCGTAGACCGTCACAATACGTTCCTCTCGGCGGGTTTCGTCGACGTGCACCACGACATGGAGCGGCCGGGACCACTCGACGTACAGCACCAGTTCCTTCACCTGGCCCACGCCGAGCACCGTCTCTTCGATGACGACGCCGTGATCGGTGAGCAAGGCGTTGAACTCGGCCAGGGTCATGTCGATCGAGCGCACCTTGTCGAAGACGTGCTCGGTCAACACGATCGGATGGACGAACACCTTGACTCGTTGCTCGTCAGCCATGCGGATCCCGAATCCGTGACATGTCGCTGGCGACGAGGTCCAATCGATCCACGGCTCGCAGGATACGACCGAGAGCGGGAGGCGTCGTC
>JBAXSU010000035.1:0-22600 GCA_037130535.1 Actinomycetota bacterium | reverse complement strand
CGAGCAGCACCCGGTCGACGTCCACGGGTGCAGACTACCGGTGGCTGCCCGCCGGTAGCGTTGACAGCCGTGTCCGCACCGGTGATCGTGAGCGTGGCGGCGGGCTCTGCCGCCGAGTCGGCTGGGTTGTGCCCCGGCGACGAAGTGCTGTCCGTGAACGGCATCGTCCCGCGCGACATCATCGAGTGGCGCCTGGCGGTCGACGAGACCGAAGTCGAGCTCGAAGTGCGCCGCAACGGCATGGAGCAGGTGGTGCAGGTGCGCCGCCGCGCCGACCAACCCTTCGGCGCCGAGGTGTCGAGCGCGGTGTTCGACCGGGTGCGCACCTGCGACAACCACTGCGAGTTCTGCTTCATCTACCAGTTGCCCAAGGGCATGCGCCGCAGCCTGTACCTGAAAGACGACGACTACCGGCTCAGCTTCCTGTACGGGAACTTCACCACCCTCACCCGGTTCACCGAGGCCGACCTCGAACGAGTCATCACCGAGCGACTGTCGCCGCTGCACGTGAGCATCCACGCCACCGACCCCGATCTGCGGGCTCGCATGCTGAAGAACCCGCGAGGAGCGATGAGCCTGCGCTGGTTGCGAGCGTTGCTCGATCACGGCATCGAGGTGCGCGGCCAAGTGGTGCTGTGCCCCGGGGTGAACGACGGCGCAGCGCTCGACCGCACGTTCGCCGACGTGCT
The DNA here is from genome assembly GCA_037130535.1 of Actinomycetota bacterium. Lineage (GTDB taxonomy): Bacteria > Actinomycetota > Acidimicrobiia > Acidimicrobiales > Ilumatobacteraceae > VFMC01. The sequence goes on along the minus strand of JBAXSU010000035.1, from coordinate 21,911 downwards.
CGACCAGTACCCCGACCTCGCATCGCTGGCCGTGGTGCCGCTGGGCCTCAGTCGGTTCAACACCGAGTCGGCCATGCGCCTGCACACCCGTGCCGAAGCCGAGGCCGTGCTCGACGCCGTGCACGACTGGCAAGACATCTTCCTGTCCACCCTCGGCCGTCGGGTGGTGTTCGCCGCCGACGAGTACTACCTGCTCGCCGACCGGCCGTTCCCGATGGCTGAGCACTACGAGGGCTTCCCGATGCACGAAGACGGCATCGGGATGGCGCGTACGTTCGAACTCGAGTTCTACGGCAGGGCGGCAGTGGCCACCGGGCCCACCGCCGGGTTTTTCGCTGCGGTCGACATGCCACCCAACCCGGCCGCCTACACCGGGCTACGGGCTCGCCAGAGCGGTCCGCTGCTGTCGCTGCGGCCTCGGGCCTCGGCACCGGTGGGTGTGCTCACCGGCGAGCTGGGTGCGGCCGTGCTGGCACCGCTGCTCGCCTCGTTGCAGCGCGATGACGTCCGCCTCGTGCCGGTACGCAACGAGTTTTTCGGTGGCAACACGGGCGTCACCGGGTTGATGGTCGGGGCCGACGTGTCGCGCACACTGGCCGGCGAACCTCTCGGCCACCGATATCTGCTGCCCGATGTCTGTCTGTCGGAGGGTCGCTTCCTCGACGGTGTCACGGTCGACGAACTGCCCCGCCCCGTGGAGGTGGTGTCCACCGACGGCATCGCCTTGCGGCGGGCCCTGGAAGGTGAGCCATGAGCAACGAACGCAATCGTCCCGACGAGGGCCGACTGGCCACAGTCGTGGTGGTCGGCCGCCCGAATGTGGGCAAGAGCACCCTGTTCAACCGCATCATCGGCTCGCAGGAGGCCATCGTCGAAGACCGGCCCGGCGTCACCCGCGACCGGCACGAGAGCGAGGCCGAATGGCTCGGTAACCGCTTCGCGTTGGTCGATACCGGCGGCTGGATGCCGCAGGGCAACGAGCTCGAAGAAAAGGTGAGCCGCCAGGTCGAGGCCGCTGTGCGGGCCGCCGACCTCGTGCTGTTCGTGGTCGATGCTTCGGTGGGCGTCACCGACGACGACAGCGCCATCGCCATCTGGCTGCGCCGCACCGGTCGACCCATCCTGGTGGTGGCCAACAAGGCCGACAACGATCGACGCGAGGCCGATCGTTGGGAGTTCCTGTCGCTCGGCCTCGGCGATCCGGTGCCAGTCAGCGCGCTGCACGGTCGGCGGGCGGGCGATCTGCTCGACGAGGTCATCGCCCGACTGCCCGCTGATCGTGTCGGCCGCGACGACGAGCCCGCCGACGAGTGGGAGGTGTCCGACAACGAACTCGCGCCGGGCGACCAGGCGCCGCCCCGTGTGGCCATCGTGGGTCGCCCGAACGTGGGCAAGAGCACGCTGTTCAACCGTCTGGTGGGCGAAGACCGGTCGATCGTGCACGATATGGCGGGCACCACCCGCGACGCCATCGACACCCTGGTCGAAACTCCCGACGGCCCCATCGTGTTCGTCGACACCGCCGGTATGCGCAAGCGCGGAAAGATCGACGACTCGGCCGAGTACTACTCGCTGGTGCGCGCGCTGCGGGCGATCGACGATGCCGACATCGCCCTGCTGGTCATCGATGCCACCGAGGGTGTCACCGGCCAGGACCAGCGTCTCGCCGAACGGGTCGACGCCTCTGGCTGTCCCATCATGGTGATGCTGAACAAGTGGGACCTCGTCGACGACTCCGAACAGCGCCTCGAGGTGAAGGCCCAGGTGGCCCGCAAGTTGGGCTTCGTGGGCGACGCCCCCATCCTCACCATCTCGGCCCTCAGCGGCAAGGGTGTGCACAAGCTGCGCCCAGTGCTGCAGGACGCCATCGTCCAATACCACCGGCGCGTGCCCACCCGCGACGTGAACAAGGTCATCGCTGCTGCGCAACAGCGCCAACCGGCTGGGCACGGTGTGAAGGTGCTGTACGCCATGCAGGGCGCCACCGATCCGCCCACGTTCACCCTGTTCGTGAACCGCGAACTGCCGCCGTCGTACCTGCGGTACCTCGAACGCAGTATCAAAGAGGCGTTCGACTTCGGTGCCTCACCCATCAAGCTGCGGGTGCGCAAGCGCACCGACTGAGGAGCTGACGATGCCCTTCTGCGAAGACTGCGCCAGGTACTGGGCGCCTTCGGCCATGAACGACGACGGGTCGTGCCCTACCTGCGGCCGCATGCTCGAGTCGCCGAAGGCAGCCTCGACAGTGACGGCGAAGAACGTCGACGTGAAGAAGCTCGCCGCGAGTGGCGAGGGTGGCGACGTCGACGCAAAGGCGCCGTGGCACTTCAAGCTGCTCATCGCGTTGATGGTGGTGTACCTCGGCTGGCGGATCATCCAACTCCTGACGTGACGGCGCTGCACGTGGTGGCTTCCGGGGTCGTCCGCTAGGATTGCGCATCTGTCACGGGCTGTAGCGCAGCTTGGTTAGCGCACTTGTCTGGGGGACAAGGGGTCGGGAGTTCAAATCTCCCCAGCCCGACGGAGAGACAACCTGGTCAGAGCCGGCCCGCAAGGGCCGGCTCTCGCCGTTGCGGCACCCCCGCCGTGCACCCCATCCGGGAGTGGGAGGCAGCGCTGTGGGTGGTGGGGCCGCCACAGATCCGGCAGACGGCTCAAGAACGTCTCAGGAAACCGTCAAGACGCTGGCACGTCACCGACCTCACTCATACCTTCATGAGAGATGAGGTGTCGTCGACAGCGTCCCAACGGTCCCAACAGATCTGCGCACGGCGATCGTTCGGCGCGTGATCAGGGAGTGACGCTGGTCGAGGTGCTGGCGGCGACGGCGATGATGGCCATCGTCGTCGTGCCGCTCGCCAACGCAGTCCTGTCCTCGGTGCGGGCCTCGTCGCAATCGGTCGAGAACGCGAAGGTCATCACGATCGCCCAGAACGCCGCCGACCGGGTGAACCGCGCCAGCAAGAGCTGCGACTACTCGGAGTACGCGCGGGCTGCGGCCACCAACGAGGGCTGGCCCGCCTCGTCGGTCACGGTGATCCAGATGCACATGATCCCGGCGAAGCAACCCACACAGTCGGGTACATGGGTCAGCGGAGCATGCCCGGATGCGACACCGAGCCCGCTGCTGGTGCAGCGGGTACAGATCAAGGTGGTGGGTGTCGATCACGGCATGAACAGCCTCATCGAGGTGGTGAAGAGCGATGTCTGACCAGCAGCGATCGATGCGGAACAGTCCCGTTCGACATCATCCGGATCGAGGCTTCACCCTGGTCGAGTTGCTCGTGACCGTCGTGGTGACGGGTGTCGTCATGGCCTCACTCGCCGGGCTGACGATGGTGATCTTCCGCCAACAGGCCGGGTCCGCGAGTCGGCTCGATCTGGCCCGAGCCGAGCAATCGCTCGGACTGTGGCTGCCGACCGATCTCGCCTCAGCCGATACGGTCGACCCGTCGCCCGATGCGACGCCGTGCGGTTCGCTGTGCCCGCTCGCCGCGGCGACCTCAGGATCGAACGCGGTGATGCTGTCGTGGAAGACCCTCGAGAACGCAGGTCCACCGGTGGTCGAACGCGAGTCGAACGTGTCGTACCGCTACATGGCGTCGACGATGGGGTATTCGATCGTGCGCGTGCAGTGCGACCGTATGGGCGGTGGATCGTGGGGCTGTGCCCAGCGCACCGTGCTGAACGATGCGCCCGCGCCGCCGAACGGCACCACGTTCCAGCCCGGGGTCACTGCGCCCGACTGGGCGCTGCGAGTGACCGATCCGCCCGTCGCAGCCGACGGCAGCGCCGACCCAGCGCTCGATTCCGGCCGCGGCAAAGGTGCTCGGCGGGCGATGGTGACGGTACGCGACACCTCGGGTGTCACGTCGTACAGCGCCACCTACGCGCCGATCGCCATCACGGCTGGTAGCACCTCCAGGCAGACGCTGCTCGATCCGGGCAGTCTGCAGGGCGCGCCGGGCTTCACCGAGGTCCGGTCGCGCTGCGGCGGAAACTTCGCTGTCGCGTTCGACATGTCGAACTCGATCGGGGGAGCAGCACAGACCGTCCGCAACGGGGTGAAGGGGCTCGTCGACACCTTCGCAGGCACACCGATGAAGTTGCAGTTGGTGCGGTTCAACACCGGAGGCATGACCCTCGGCCAGTCAGGCGCGAGCTGGCGGCTCGAGAGCTGGCAGCCACACTGGTTCGACATGCTCGATCCGGACGACGTCGCCGAGGTCCTGGGACTCCTGAGCGGAACCAACAGCCCCCTTGGTGGCGGCACCAACTGGGAGGATGCGTTGTATCGCGTCTTTCGCAACCAGGACGGAAGCGAGCAGGCGGCGCTGCCCGACACTCTGGTGTTCTTCACCGACGGTATGCCCAACTACGACCGTCTCACGACGCAGTTCGTGTTCGGAGTGCCGTTGAGGGTGAACTCGGCGAATTCGAAGGCAGTTTCGATTCCCGATGGTGCCGATGCTGACCAGGTAGTGGCAGCACTGCAGTTCTCCGCTTCGGGGAACGACACAGCGCTGTTCCCCCCAGCGAAGAACCCTTTCCTGCCATCGGAGCTGCCCGGCCCGGACTTCCGTCCCCAGACGGGGGCGACGGCGTATGTCCAAGAGGCTTGGGACCGTGCGAACTACATTGCCGAGAAATACCGCGAGACCACGACTCGCTTCATCGGTGTGGGCGTAGGGCCGTATCTGGCGAAGAGCGTGGACGGGGTGGTCACGTATCCGACATCGAGTTGGGTGACCGTCGAAAACGGTGTGAGGGTGTCGACCACCACCGAGAACCGCACGATCCTCGCCCGCTTGATCAGCAACAGCGACACCGGCGTGCCGGCCATCGAAGAGAACGGCAAGTACGTCAACACCGAGACGGCGAACATGTACACGCTGCCCGACTGGGCGATGTTCGGCACGGCGATGCAGGCCATTGCACTGTCGGAGTGCGGCGGAACACTCACGGTACAGACAGTCGCGAACGGCAAACCGGTGGACGACCAGTTCCAATACCAGACCACGTCGGTGGTCGATTCGCTGGGCCAGCCGGTGCCCAACTCATCAACGGTCGTGACGACGTCGACCCAATTCCCGTCCGGTACGTTCGACCTGAGCATCGTCCGCGGTGACTATGTCGACGTCACCTTGCAGCCGATCAACCTGTCGAGCCTGAGTGGCTTCGTACCAGAGGCGACTCCGGCCTGGAAGTGCAGCGCGAAGCGAGCAACGTTACCCACCACCGAAGCCGAGATCGTCGGGTCATCGTGGAAGAGGGTCACGGTTCGGGTTCCCGCCGACGCCGCTGTTTCGTGCCAACTGCGGGTTGCCGAGGCGACGTGATGAAGCGTGGCGACCAGAGGCCGATCGCCGTGCGCGACGAGGGCTCTCTGCTGGTGCTGTGCATGGTGTTGGTCGTGGTGAGCATCTTGGTGGTGTTCCCGATCTTGGAGTTCGGGATCGGGGTCACGCGTGCCAACCGTGTCGCGAAGTCGAGATCGGTGGCGGCCGAGGCCGTGAAGGGCGGACTCCGCACGGCCCTCGCTGATCCGAGATCGTTGTACAGGGCGTGCGGGAGCAGCACACCGTCGACGCCGCTTGCGTTGGCCGGCCCGGGCCTGACCACCTCGGTGTCGACCACCTGCGCCAAGGTGGGCGAGAGCCAGGCGACCGACAGTGGGCGGTACGGGTCTGCGACGACGATGGTGGGCGCGCTTGTGCCGGCCGAGGCCGGCAGGCAGTACCCGGGATCAGGCGGGAATGCAGTTGCGGCCTGGTACTCGAACGGCAACGCCACGCTTGCCCCGGCGAGCAACACGATCTGGTTGCCACCGATGCCCCAGCGGGTCGTGACCGAGCGGGCTTCTACAGGTTTCGCGATGCCTTCGGTGTTCGGCGCGTGCACCGTGTTCTTCCCGGGTGTCTACAACGACCCGATCACGCTCACCGCGGCGGGAATGGTCTTCTTTGCGTCGGGCATCTACACGTTTACCAATACCGTCACGATCGAAGGTGAGGTTGACGTGGTGATGGGCGACGGTGCACTGCAGGGTTGTGCCACCGATTACGAAGCGGCCACCTACGCACTCGACGCACCATCGCAGCACGGGATCAGTGGGCTGGGAGCGACCTTCATCCTCAGCGGTGCAGGTCGGCTCACGATTCGAGCGCCTCTCGCAAGTGGCACTGCGCGCGTGCGCTTCAACCAGCGGTACGTGACCGAGTCGATGCTGCTGTCCGACTCGAGTGCTGGGGTGTCGTTGATGTCGGCGAACGGAGCACTCGACCAGGACAGCGCCTGGGTCTCGTTGGAGAAGCCCGGTGTGCTCTCGGTTCCGAAGCCGACCATGCTCGACAGCCAGCAGACGAGTGGGCTTGCTCCGTCGACCATGGTCGCACAGAACCCGCTTCCAGCGGGCGGAGCGCTGGTCGATATCGATGTCACCGGGGCGCAGGCCGCCGATATCCAGATCTCGGGCTATGTGGTGGTGCCGCAGGGTGCGGTGTCGATCAAGGCAGCCGCAGCGACGAAGGCCAACAAGTCGGTCCGGCTCAATGGCGGTGCTACGGCAGCGATGTTCGATGTGAGCGTCGTCCGCCCCGGCACGTTCGTGCTCGACATCGTCAACCCGATCGTGCAGCGCACGTTCAAACTGGTGTCGACCGCGACCGCAGGCACGGCCGTCACATCGACCGCCGTCGTGATCGTGAACCAGAATGGTGCCTATGCCATCAAATCGTGGACGGTGCAGTAGCCCGTACGATCCCCGTCTGTCGCCCGAGGGTCGCTGAGATGTGTGGCCGGTTCGTGTCGAGCCAGTCGCCTCAGCAACTCGCCGACTACTTCGGTGCCTCCATCGACACCGATCCGTTGGCGCCCAGTTACAACGTTGCGCCCACCAATGACATCTACGCCGTAGTGGCCGACATCGAGGGCGAGCCGGTTGTCCGCTCCTTCCACTGGGGTCTCGTGCCCGTGTGGGCCAAAGACGTGAAGGTGGGCTCGAGGATGATCAATGCTCGGGCCGAGACTTTGGCGGAGAAGCCATCGTTCAAGACGTTGTTCAAGAGCCGCCGTCTCATCGTGCCGATGGCTGGGTTCTACGAATGGAAGACGGTGCCGGGTCAGAAGGCGAAGCAGCCGGTGTTCATCCATCGCGCCGACGACGAACCGCTGGCTGTGGCCGGCCTGTGGACCGTGTGGCGCGACAAGGCCGCCGGCCCGGACGCGCCGTGGCTGCACAGTTGCACCGTCATCACCGTGGCTGCCAACGACACCATGGCGACAGTGCACGACCGGATGCCGGCAATCCTGCCGGAACAGGCGTGGGAGGCGTGGCTCGATCCTGACCGGCACGATGTTGCCGAGTTGGCACAGCTCTTGAGGCCGGCTCCTGACGATCTCTTGGAGCTCGTCGAGGTGTCGACTGCCGTGAACAGCGTGCGGAACAAGGGTGCCGAATTGATCGAGCCGCTGCAGCACTGAGCTGCGCGCGGTTCAGGCCGCGAGGTGGTCGCGGATCGCCTGCGCGGCTGCCTCGAGGTCGGCGCGATCGACCGAACCGGCGGCGTTCGAGAAGTCGAGTTGACGCATGCTGGATGTCGGCACGATGTGCAGGTGGGCGTGCGGTACCTCGTAGCCGGCGATGATGAGCCCAACCCGTTCGCACGCGAACACGGCCTGCTGCGCCCGGCCGACGCGATGGGCCACGGCGAACAGATGCGCGGCGAGTGCCGGATCCAGATCGACCCAGTGGTCGACCTCGGCGACGGGCACCACCAGTGCGTGTCCGCGGGCGAGCGGATTGATCGACATGAACACCACGCAGTGCTCGTCGCGGTGCACGAAAGTGCCCGGGATGTCGCCGGCGATGATGCGGCTGAAGATGGTGGCCATCAGACGAACCCGCCCGACGCGGCGAACACGTCGCCGTTGCAGTACGAACTCTCCGGGCCGGCAAGGAATCGCACCAGTTCGGCCAACTCGTCGGCGGTAGCCATGCGCCCACGTGGGATCTGCATGACGATGCCCGCCATCATCATCGGGTCCATCGGCGCCAGCAGGGGGGTGTCGACCCAGCCGGGGCACACCGCGTTCACCCGCACCCCGAAGGGCGCCACCTCCTGGCCAACCGACTTGGTGAAGGCGATGATGCCAGCCTTGGCTGTTGCATAATGCACCGCTCCGGCCAGTGGCCGCAGGCCGAGCACCGACGAGATGTTCACGATGGCGCCGCTGCGTGCGGGAGTCATGTGTCGCAGCGCAGCCCGGGTGCCGTAGAAGGCGCCATAGAGGTGGACTCGGATCATCCGGTCCCAGTCGGCGTCGCTGAGGTCGACCGTCGTGTCGGGCGGCACCATCTCGTCGATCTTGCCCTCCATCCGCTTCATCTGGTTCTCGATGGAACGCGTGGTTCGGGCGGGGTCGGGCGGGGGAGCGATGCCGGCGTTGTTGATGAGGATGTCGAGCCGGCCGTGGCGTTCGACAGCCTTGTCGACCTCGGCGTCGAACGCAGCTGCGTCGCACACGTCGAACACGGCGGTGTCGCCGTTCACCTCGATGGCGACCGCGGCTGCGGCGTCGGCGCTGAGATCGTTCACCACCACCGTGGCCCCGTCGGCAGCGAGACGGCGGACGAACGCCGCGCCGAGGCCCGACCCTCCACCGGTGACGAATGCGACCTGCCCTGCGAGTGCCCCCTGTGTCATGACGCGATCGTAGGTGCTGCGGGTGGTCGCGCCCGGCTTGTACGCTGGCCGCAATGACCGACACGACCCCGAACGACCTCGGCTCGCGGCGGTATCTCACAGCGCCCAACGCGTTCACGCTGCTGCGGCTGTGCTGTCTGCCGCTGTTCCTGTACCTGCTCCACGGGCGCGACGACCTTGCCGCCGCCGGCTGGGTGCTGCTGGCCATCGGCCTCACCGACTGGGTCGATGGCTGGTTGGCGCGGCGGTTCAACCAGGTGAGCGAATTCGGCAAGATCTTCGACCCCATCGCTGACAGGCTGCTGTTCTTCGTGTCGCTCATCGGCATCATCGCCTACCCGGTGGCACCGCTGTGGTTCTTCTGGCTGGTCCTCTTCCGCGAAACGGTGTTCGGTGTCACCGTGGCGGTCGCCACCGTGGTGTTCAAGATGCAGCGATTCGACGTGACCTACTGGGGCAAACTCGCCACCTTCTTGCTGATGGGTGCCATTCCGGCGTTCGTGGTGGGTGCGTCGAACTTCCCGGTGCACCAGTTCTTCACCTGGCTCGCCTACGCGGCGGGTATCCCCGGACTGGTGCTCAGCTACTGGACGGCCCTCGCCTACGTGCCCACCATCCGCGACAGTCTTCGGTCAGGGCGCGCGGCGCGCGCCGGACATCGATGATCGCTGCACCCGTTCCCGAACCCCGAAGGGAGTTCCGATGAAGGCTGTCATCATGGCCGGCGGTGAGGGGACGCGTCTGCGTCCGCTCACGTCGAACGCCCCCAAGCCGATGCTGCCCATCGCCAACCGGCCGATGATGGAGCACGTCATCAATCTGCTCGCCCGGCACGGATTCGACGAGATCGTCGTGACGGTTGCGTTCCTGGCGAATCACATCAAGACATATTTCGGCGATGGGAGCGAGTTCGGCGTCACCATCCGCTACGCCGACGAGCCCGTGCCGCTGGGAACCGCCGGCAGCGTGGGCAATGCACGCGAGTACCTCGACGACACGTTCCTGGTCATCTCGGGTGATGTGCTCACCGACATCGATCTGACCAAGGTGCTCGAGTTCCATCGCGAGCACCATGCGATGGCCACCATCGGCCTCACTGCCGTCGACAATCCGCTCGAGTTCGGCATCGTCATCACCCGCGACGATGGCACGATCGAGCGATTCCTCGAAAAACCTACGTGGGGGCAGGTCTTCAGCGACACCATCAACACCGGCATCTATGTGCTCGAACCGTCGATCTTCGACTTCATCCCGGGAGGCCGCAGCGTCGACTTCTCCGGTGAGGTGTTCCCGGCTCTGCTCGAGGCCGGCAAGCCGCTGTTCGGTGCAGTCGTGGAGGGCTATTGGGAAGACGTCGGCACGCTCGAGGCGTACCTGTCGGCCCACAAAGACGTCCTCGACCAGAAGGTGGCGGTCGACATCCCCGGGTTCCGGGTGAACGACGGAGTGTGGCTGGGGGAGGGGGCCGAGGTGTCGCCCGATGCCGAGGTGCAGGCTCCGTGCGTGATCGGCGCCGGGTGTTCGGTCGAGGCCGGCTGCCGGGTGGGCGAGTACACCGTGCTCGGCTCGAACGTCCGACTGTTGGCTGATGCCCAGATCGACCGGTCGGTGGTGCACGACAACGTGTACATCGGCGCCCGCTCGCAGGTGCGCGGGGCAATCGTCGGGCGCAGCACGAGTATCCGCACCAATGTGCGCATCGACGAAGGCGCCGTCATGGGCGACGAGGTGTTCGTCGGCTCCGACGCGGTCATCACCGGCGATGTGAAGATCTATCCGTTCAAGACCGTCGAGGACGGCGCGGTCGTGAACAGTTCGATCGTGTGGGAGAGCAAGGGCTCGCGCAGTCTGTTCGGCCGCGAAGGCGTGAAGGGCCTCGCCAACGTCGACGTCACCCCCGAGATGGCGGTGCGGGTGGCCATGGCGTACGGCACGTCGCTGCGCAAGGGCACCACAGTGGTCACCTCGCGCGACTCGAGCCGCGCAGCGCGCATGCTGAAGCGAGCGATGATGGCCGGGTTGAACGCGGCCGGTATCGACGTGCTCGACCTCGAGGTGGCCAGTGTGCCGGTCACCCGGTTCCTCGTGCGTTCGCCGCGTGCGTTCGGGGGTATCACGCTCCGCCTCCATCACAACGACCCCGACCGGGTGGTGGTGCGATTCTTCGACGCGGCCGGCACCGACATCACCGAAGACGCACAACGCAAGATCGAGCGCCTGTTCCAGCGCGAAGACAGCCGTCGTGCGCTGGCCGAGGAGATCGGCGACATCCAGTTCCCGCCGCGTGCGCTCGAGGAGTACACCGTGGCGCTCGAGGCCACGGTCGAGGCCGCTGCCATTCGGGCGTTCGGCTTCAAACTCGTCGTCGACTACTCGTACGGTGCCGCCAGCTCCGTCATGCCCACGCTGCTCGGCAAGCTCGGTGCCGACGTCTTGGCCGTGAACCCGTACATCTCCACGGCTGGCCGTGTGGCGTTCGACGCGGAGGCCGCGCTCGAGCGGGTGGCCGGGCTGGTGCGGGCGTCGGGGGCGCACCTTGGTGCGGTCATCGACGCCGACGGTGAGCGGTTACGCCTGGTCGACGATCAGGGTCGGGTGCTGTCGAACACCGAGGCCCTGCTGGCCTTTGTCGACATGGTGTCCGACTACCTGCTGGGCGACACGATCGCTCTGCCCACCAACATCACCCAGCGGGCCACCGACATCGCTGCCGCCCACCACGTGCAGGTGGTGGCCACGAAACTGTCGACGCCGGCGCTGATGGCTGCGGCCACCGAACCCGCCGTCGGCTTCGCTGCTGATGGTGCTGGCGGCTACATCCTTCCCGGCTTCCTTCCTGCGTTCGATGCTGCGGCGGCGCTGCTGAAGATGCTCGACCTGCTGGCGCGCAGCTCGCGGTCGCTCAGCGCTGTGGTCGACGGCCTGCCCAAGGTGCATCTGGTCCACGAGACGGTCGTGACCCCCTGGGACCAAAAGGGCATGGTGATGCGCAGCCTGATGGAGATGAGCTCGCGCGACGTCGAGCTCGTCGACGGCGTGAAGGTGCGCCACGCCAACGGCTGGATGCTGGCGCTGCCCGACCCAGAAGACCCCGTCACCCACATCTGGGCCGAGGCCGGCACCGATGCCGAGGCACGACAACTGGTCCAGGAATACGCACGTCGCATCCGCCAACTCCTGCGGTGACGACGGTGGCCGCAGCACCTGCCGGCCGACTAGGTTCGGTCTCATGAGTGTTCCTGAACACCTGCGCTACTCCAGCGACCACGAGTGGGTCTCCATCGAGGGCACCCGGGCCCGGGTCGGCATCACCGACTATGCCCAGGATGCGCTCGGTGACGTGGTGTTCGTGCAGATTCCTCGGGTCGGTGCCACGGTCGCCCTGGGCGACACGATGAGCGAGGTCGAGAGCACGAAGTCGGTCAGCGACATCTACGCGCCGGTCTCTGGAACCATCGTGGCAGTGAACGAATCGCTCGCCGATCATCCCGAGACGCTGAACGCAGATCCGTACGGCGATGGCTGGATCTGCGACATCGAGATGACGGTGCCCGATCAGTCGGCGGAACTCCTCGACGCGGCTGGATACAGCGCCCTCGTCGAGGGGTAGAGTCGCACCCGTCATGGGTCACGTGTTCTGCAATCAGTGTGGTCATCGGAACCCGACTGAGTCGGTGTTCTGTTCGTCGTGCGGTTCATTGCTCGACCGACCTGCCGATCAGACGATCACGCTGGCCAAGATCGACCCGTTGCAGGATGCGCCCGGTACGGCCGACGACACCACGGTGCACCTCGGCGACCTGTCGACCGACGTCGCCTCGCTCGTCGTGCGCAGCGGTTCGCAGGCGGGCACCTCGTTCGCCCTCCAGGGCAGGGTCACCCGGCTGGGCCGGCACCCCGACAGCGAGATCATGCTCGACGACATCACGGTGTCGCGGCGCCACGCCGAAGTCGTGCACGACGGGGCGCAGTACCTCATCCGCGACGATGGCTCGCTGAACGGCACGTACGTGAACGGCCAGCGCGTCGAACAAGCTGCGCTCGTTCAGGGCGACGAGATCCAGATCGGCAAGTTCCGTCTGGTGTTCTTCGAACTGGGTCTCGGCTCGCCATGAACGGCAACGTCACCGAGCGGCCGTACCTGTCGATCGGCGAGGTACTTGGACTGCTGCTCGAGGAGTTCCCCGATGTCACCATCTCCAAGATTCGTTTCCTCGAGAGCCAGGGCCTGATCGAGCCCGAGCGCACGTCGTCGGGCTACCGGAAGTTCTACGACGCCGACATCGAACGACTGCGGGTCATCTTGCGCGAGCAGCGCGAGAACTTCCTGCCGCTGCGGGTCATCCGCGATCGACTCGAGACCGGCGAGATCGACGACTCGGGTGGCATCCCGTCACCGGTTCTCTCGGTGAACGGCCAACCGCGCAGCATCCGCAACGTCGTGGTGGCCGACGACGAACTCGACGACGATGATCCCACCGGTGCCGCGCCGAGGCGTCCCGCCGCCCCGGTGGTGAGCGCTCGGCATCCGGCTGCCCAGGGGCGCCCGCTCGCTGCGGTGCAGACCCCTGCTCACCCGGTGCCGAAGGCCCCGCCGGCCCCGGCGGAACCGAAGGTGTACCTGCGGGCCGAACTGTGCGCGCTGGTGGGCATCACCGCGACCCAACTCACCGAGGTCGAGTCGTACGGGTTGGTGGCCGGTCGGGGGTCGGGTTCGGGTGCCGCCTACTCTGACGCCGACCTCGCGGTGGTCCGGGTGGCCGCTGCGTTTCTCGAGCGCGGTATCGACGCCCGGCATCTGCGCGGCTGGCGCCAAGCGGCCGAGCGGGAAGTGGCCCTGTTCGAGCAGCGCATCACCCCGCTCCTGCGCCAGCGCAACCCCAAGTCGCGTGCCGAGGCTCGTCAGAACCTCGGCGAGTTGGCCGATCTGGGCGGCGAGTTGCGTCAGGCGCTGATGGCCTCGCTGCTTCGCCAGTACGCCGACGATTGACCGTCGCGCAGTACCCCTTACCGCATCGACCAGATACCATCGAACGCGTGGTCCCCATGGAGCTCGTCGGAGTCAGGGTCGAGGTGCCAGCGAACACCCCGGTGGTGGTGCTGCGCGAACTCGACGATCAACACCGCGTGTTGCCCATCGTCATCGGCAACCCCGAGGCGTCGTCCATCCACGCCGCGATCGAAGGGGTCGAGCCGCCACGGCCGCTCACCCACGACCTGATGGTCACGCTGCTCGAAACACTGCAGGCCACGCTGCAGCACATCGTGGTCACCGAGCTACGCGACCACATCTACTTCGCCGAACTGCACCTCCTCGATCGCGCAGGGGCGGCCCACGTGGTGTCGAGTCGCCCCTCCGACGCGGTTGCCTTGGCAGCACGAGTGGGGTGCCCCATCTACGCCACCGAGGCGTTGCTGGCCGAGGCGGGTCACACGCCGGCGGTCGACGAGGCCGAGGCCATCATCGACGAGTTCCGCGATTTTCTCGACGAACTCGACCCCGACGATTTTCGCAGCGAGTGACTCGCGCGTTGCGCGCGAAGGCTCGCGCGATGTGTGGTTGACAGCGCGCGGCGCGCTTGCTACCGTCTCCCGGGCCGCGTGACATCGGCGTAGTTACGACGGTGTCACCTTCGACAGGTGCCAGACCACCACAAGGGCGGATCGACGATGAACGAGATGGTTGACGAGCAGGGTTACAGCGGCACGAAGGCGGCGAACATCGTCGGCATCTCGTACCGGCAACTCGACTACTGGGCCCGCACCGATCTGGTGCGCCCGTCGCTCAGCGATGCGCACGGCAGTGGTTCGCGGCGGATGTACTCGTACCGCGACCTCCTCGAGCTACGCGTCATCAAAAGCCTGCTCGACGCGGGCATCAAACTCGAGTCGGTGCGTCAGGCGTTCCGCTATCTGCGCGAGCACGTCGACTCCGACATCGCTGCCGCCACGCTCGTCATCAGCGGCAGCGATGTGGTGTTGTGCGAGGGCGACATGCTCATCGATGTCGTGCGTCGCGCCGGCCAGGGTGTGCTGAACGTACTGCCCCTCGGTGGTGTGAAAGACGATCTCGACGCCCAACTCGTAGCGCTCGAACCCGGTCGCGCGGCTGGCAACACCACACCCATGGCGCAGGTCGCCAACGGGTGACCGTGGTCGAGGGGTCGGCGCGCGGTCCGCTCGCCGCCGTTCGTCATCCAGCGCTAGCGACGAGTCTGCTTCGCCGTCACGGCCTTCTTCGCGGCGGCCTTCTTGGCCGGTGCCGTCTTTGTCGCTGCCGGCTTGTTGGCCGATGCCGCCTTCTTCGCACGTGCCGAGGCCGGTGACGGTGGGGCGTCCGTCGGCTGCACATCGGTGGCGGCGAACTGGGTGACTCGCCGCACCAGGTCGGCCGCGCCAGACGCGTTCTCACGCAAGCTGGAGAGCGGCTTCAGACCGAACACGCTGGCCGACTCGGCCAACTGCGCGAGCGGCTGCAGTGCCTTGCCCAGATCGGCCAGTAGATCGACGGCGGAACCCATGCGGTCGACGATGGCGTCGCCCGCCTTGATGGTGCGGGTGACCTGCGGCATGAGCGCTCGGATGGGCGGCTCGACATCGTCGAGCAGGGTGTTCACCCGCGTGGCGATCTTGTTCATCGACTCCATCGTGGCGTTGAACTGCTGCACCAGTCCGAGGAGGTCGTCGACCGCCTTCTGGAATTGGCTGAGGGTCTTGCCTGCCTGAGCGAGCGGGTTCGACTGGCCGAACAGGCCCAGCAGGTCGCCGAGGCCACCGGTGGCCGAGCCGGACGAGGATGAGGTCGACATGCCGGCCACCGTAGCCGTCGGGCCGACGGCCGCGCGTCGACTCCGTGCTGGGACATCGTGCTCAGCGATCGGCGAGGGGCGAGCCGAGGCGACGTGTGACGGCGGCGCGGATCTGTTCGTCGAAGCTGCGCACGTGCGTCTCCACCAGTGCGGCAGCCCGGTCGGCATCGCCGTCGCACAGTGCGTCGAGGATGGCGGTGTGTTCGGTGACGGCGTGAGCCATATCGTCGACATCGGCGAGATACATGTGCCAGAGACGGTCGCTCTGGGCGTAGAGCATGTCGAGGGTGTCGGTGAGGAAGCGGTTGTCGGCGGCCTCCCACACGATCTCGTGGCACTCGCGGTCGATCTCGATGAGCTCGGCTGCCGGTGCCCCGGGGCGCTGGGCGCGTTCGAGCGCTTCGGCCATGCGGTCCCACAGTTCGGGTTTGGCACGTGCGCAGGCGAGCCGGGTGGCGAAGGGTTCCAGCGTGGCGCGCGTCTCGTACAGCAGTGCCAGTTCGGCCACGTCGATGCCCGACACGTACATGCCGCGGCGGGGGATGACGGTGACGAACTGATCGCGCACCAAGCGCTGCAAGGCCTCGCGGATGGGGGTGCGGCCCATGCCCAACTGAAGCTGCAGTTCGTCCTCGCGGATGACGGCTCCGGGCGCGAGGTCGAGCCGCACGATCATGTTGCGGATCTCGCTGTACGCGCGTTGGCTGAGAGACGTCGAGGCTGTGATATGGTGAAGATATATCAGTCGAGGTGTGGTGGCAACCCACCCCACCGGTCACGCCGGGAGCAGTGATGAGCGAAGTCAGCGGTCAGGTCGTCCCCACCCACGCACAGGTGGTCGTCATCGGTGCCGGCATCGTCGGTAACTGCCTGGTCGGCCACTTGAGTCGACTTGGCTGGACCGACATGGTGCTCATCGACAAGGGTCCGCTGCCCAACCCCGGTGGTTCCACCGGCCACGCGTCGAACTTCATCTTCCCCACCGACCACAACAAGGAGATGGCGTTCCTCACGGTCGACAGCCAGAACCAGTACATCGACCACGGTCTGAACAACACCTGCGGCGGTATCGAGGTGGCTCGCGAGCCGCAGCGCATGGAGGAGTTCAAGCGCCGGATGACCTCGGCGAAGGCATGGGGTATCGATGCCCGTCTCGTCACGCCTGCCGAGATCAAAGAGATGGTGCCGTTCATCAACGAAGACATCCTCCTCGGCGGCTACTACACGCCCAGCGTCTCGGTGGTCGACTCGCTCGCCACCGGAACGCGCATGCGTGAGGAGGCCCAGCAGCAGGGTGCGCTGAAGGTGTTCGCCAACACCGAGGTGTTCTCGCTCGAGACCGAGGAGGTGCCCAACGGCCTGCCGAAGATCAAGGCCGTCGTCACCGACAAGGGCCGCATCGAGGCCGAGCACGTCGTCATCGCCTGCGGTGTGTGGAGCCCACGCATCGCCGCCATGGCCGGTGCCACCATCCCGCTCACCCCGGCCGTGCACCAGATGGCCGATGTCGGCCCCATCGACATCCTCCAGGAGACCAACAAGGAGTTGGCCTTCCCGATCATCCGCGACATGGACACGTTCTGCTACGAGCGCCAGGCTGCCGGCTCGATGGAAGTGGGCAGCTACGCCCACCGCGCCATCCTGATGCGCCCCGACGACATCCCCTCGAACGAGGAATCGGCGCTCAGCCCCACCGAACTGCCCCTCACCTACGACGATTTCGACCCGCAGCTCGAGCAGGCCATCGACCTGATGGAGATGCTCGGCGATGCCGAGATCCGCTACGCGATCAACGGCCTGCTCAGCCTCACCCCCGACGCCAACCCGGTGCTCGGCGAGACCGTCGAGGTGCGCAACCTGTGGAGCGCGGCCGCAGTCTGGATCAAGGAAGGCCCCGGCATCGCCCAACTCGTCGCCGAGTGGATGACCTACGGCTACCCGCACATGTGCGATCCGCACGGTAGCGACATCAGCCGCTTCTACCCGCACGAGAAGACCGAGTGGCACATCAACGCCCGCTGCAACGAGCACTTCAACAAGACGTACGGCATCGTGCACCCGCGCGAGCAGTGGGCCAGCCAGCGCGGCATGCGCCGCAGCCCGTTCTACGCCCGTGAGGAAGCCCTCGGCGCAGTGTTCTTCGACGCCCGCGGCTGGGAGCGCCCGCAGTGGTACGAGAGCAACGCCTCGCTGATGGCGAAGTTCCCCGAGGCCTGCCAGCCGCGCACCCACGAGTGGGACGGCCGCTGGTGGAGCCCGATCACCAACGCCGAGCACCTGCAGATGCGCGAGAGCGTGGGTATGGTCGACCTCACCGCGTTCAACGAGTTCGACTTCGAGGGGCCCGGCGCCTGCGACTTCTTGCAGTATGTGTGCGTCAACAACGTCGACGTGCCGGTGGGCCGCAGCGTGTACACCCCGCTGCTCACCCCGCACGGCGGCTTCCGTGGCGACCTCACCATCCAGCGCCTCGGTACCGACCACTTCCGGGTCATCACCGGTGCGTTCGACGGTGGCCGCGACAACTACTGGTTCCGCAAGTACATGCCCACCGACGGCTCGGTCACCTTCACCGATCGCTCGCAGGGCATCTGCACCGTGGGCGTGTGGGGTCCCAACGCTGTCGCGACGATGAGCAAGATCGTCACCGATCACACCACCGCCCCCTTCGACCTCAGCCAGGACGGCTTCCCGTACGGTGCGGTGAAGGAGGTGCTCATCGACGGTGTGCCGTGCACGATGTTCCGCATCAGCTACGTCGGCGAGGCGGGCTGGGAGATCTACACCCGCATGGAGCACGGCCTGAAGGTGTGGGACGCCATCGCTGCCGCCGGCAACGAGTTCGACATCATTCCCGTGGGCATCGGCGTGTACGCAGTCACCGGCCGCATCGAGAAGGGCTACCGCCTCATGGGCGCCGAGCTCGAGAGCGAGTACAACCCGGTCGAGGCCGGCCTCGCCCGACCGAAGGTGAAGAGCGCCGACTTCATCGGCAAAGCGGGGTATCTGAAGGCCCGCGAGGATGGCCCGGCAGCCATCATGTGCACCCTCAGCATGGACAGTCAACGCTGCGCCGACGGCTACGACCGGTTCCCCACGGGTGGCAACGAACCCATCCTCACCCTGTCGGGCGAGCGCATCGTCGACGCCAAGGGTCGTGTCTCGCGGGTCACCACCGCGGGCGCCGGTCCGTCGGTGGGTAAGTACCTCCTGCTGGCCTACCTGCCGCCCGAACACGCAGTCGAGGGCACCAAGCTGCAGGTGATGTACATGAACGAGATGTACCCCGTCACCGTCGAGCGGGCCAGCGCCACGCCGCTGTTCGACCCCGACGACAGCCGGATGAAGCGCTGACATGCGCGTCCTCGTCTGTGTGAAGCGGGTGCCTGCGCCGGGCGCCAAGATCAACATCACGGCCGACGGCATGGCGATCGACACGGCCTTTCTCGGGTTCACCACGAGCCCGCACGAGGAGTGCGCCGTCGAAGAAGCCGTGCAACTCGTCGAACGTCACGGAGGCGAAGCCACGGTGCTCACGCTCGGCCCGGCCGAGGCCGACGAGCAACTGCGCTATGCCGCCAGCCTCGGCGTGCAGAAGGCCGTCCTGCTGCCCACCGATGGCAGCGACTGGGACCCTCAGCGCACTGCGAAGGCCATCACCGAGGCCATCCTCGGTATCGAGGCGGCCGAGGGCCCGTTCGACGTCATCCTGTTCGGTAACGAGTCGGCCGACTCCGGCGGGTTCCAGGTGGGTGTGCGGGTTGCTCGTGCGCTCGGCCGACCGATCGTGAACGGCATCAAGGGCATCGAGGTGGGCGACGGTTCGGTGCGCGCCCGGCGCGAAGCCGAGGCGGGTATGGAGGTGTACACCCTGCCGATGCCGGTGGTGCTCGGTGTGAAGGAGGGCATCAACCTGCCCCGCTATCCCACGCTGAAGGGTCGCCTGGCCTCGAAGAAGGTCGATGTGGCGCAGGTGGCTCCGGCGGGCGAACCCGGTGGGCAGCGGCTCGTCACCCTCGCCCAGGCCGCTGAGCAGACGAGCAACACGGTCATGCTCGGCAAGGGCCCCGACGCTGCGGCCGCGGTGGTCGACGTGCTGGAAGAACTGGGGTTGCTGAAGTGAACGTGCTCGTCATCGCTGAACACGACCGGGGTACGTTGGCCCCGGCCACGCTCGAGGCGCTCGCCGCCGCTCGTCCGCTGGGCACGGTGCACGTCGCCACGCTCGGCGACTCGGCCGACGGCCTGGCCGACGTGCTGGCATCGCACGGTGCAGCCCAGGTGCACCAGGTGCACCATCCACTGCTGGCCGACTACGGCCCCGAGGCATGGGGCGACGCGGTCGCCCAGCTGGTCTGGTCGTTGAACCCCGAGGTGGTGCTGTCCTGCGGTACCGATCGCGGTAACGAGGTGTTGGCGCATCTGGCCGCCATCACCGATCTGCCGTTCGTGGCCAACTGCCTCGACATCCGTCCCGGCGACGCCACGTGGTCGATCACCCGCGTGCGCTGGGGTGGTTCGCTGCTCGAAGAGTGCGAACTCAGCGCTGGCCGCAAGCTCGTGTCGGTGGGCCATCACGCGTTCGAGGCGTCCGAGGCTCCGGTCTCGGCGAGCACCGCCGTATTCACCCCCGAGCTCGATGAGTCGGTGGCTCGCACGGTGGTGACCGAGCGGGTCGAGCGTGCGGCGGGCGTCACGCTCGCCACCTCGCCGGTGGTGGTGGGCGGTGGCCGCGGTGTCGGTTCGCCCGATGGGTTCGCACCGCTCGAAGAACTCGCCGGTCTGCTGGGCGGGGTGGTGGGCTGCTCGCGTGCGGTCACCAACAACGGCTGGCGCAACCACACCGACCAGGTCGGCCAGACCGGTACCCGCATCGCGCCCGACCTGTACTTCGCTTGCGGCATCTCGGGCGCCATCCAGCACTGGGTGGGCGCAATGGCGTCGAAGAAGATCCTCGCCATCAACACCGATCCCGAGGCCAACATGGTCACCAAGGCCGACTACGCGGTCATCGGCGATCTGCATCAGGTCATCCCCGCCATCAGCGCCGAGATCCGTCGCCGCCGCGGCTGACGGTGGTTGACTGATCGGGTGAGTCCCGCTCCCGTCACCGCACCAGTGGCGCAGTCGCCGCGCCGGTCGTTGATGCTGGCCACCTGGGGTCTGATGGCCGCTGTGGGCATGGTGCTGCTGTCGGGCGGCATGTTCAGCACCCTGCTCGGTGTACGCGCCGAGTTGGAGGGTCTGCCCACCGTGCTCAGCGGTGCCATCAGTGGTGCGTACTACGCCGGGTTCCTGGTGGGGTCGCGGTTCGCGCTGCGGGCGCTGGGCAAAGTGGGTCACATCCGAGTGTTCGCTGCGCTCACGGCCATGCTGTCGGCCGCCGTGCTCGGCATCGGTCTGCTCGGTGTGCCGGTGATGTGGTTGGTACTGCGCGCCGTTACCGGGCTGTGCTTCGCCGGGGTGTACGTGGTGGCCGAATCGTGGCTGAACGGTCTGGCCAGTAACGAGTTCCGCGGCAGGCTGCTGGCCACCTACTCGGTCATCGTCGCGGCAGCGTACGGCGCTGGCCAGTTGGCGGTGTTCGACTTCGATGCCCGTGCGCTGACGGGCTACGCCATCGCTGCTGTCGTCGCCTCGCTGGCCGTTGTGCCGGTGGCGATGTCGGAGCAGGCGACGGTGCCCGAGGCGCAGGAGCACTCTCGACTGTCGATGCGCGAACTGGCCCGCATCGTGCCGACGGGGATGGCCACCAACCTGCTCGTCGGCCTGGCGCACGGGTCGATGATGGGCATGGCCGCGGTGTACGCCACCCGCGAGGGCCTCAGTGTGGGCCGCACCGGTCTGCTGCTGGCCGCCCTGCAGCTTGGTGGCATGGTGATGACGTTCCCGGTGTCGGCTGCCTCCGACGAGATCGACCGCCGCGTGGTGGGCGTGGTGGCGTGTCTCGGAGCGATGGGTGCCGGCGGGTTGCTGCTGCTCGGCCCGGCTTCCAGTCCGATGGCCGTGGTGCTGATGATCCTTGTGGGCGGCTTCAGCTATCCGCTGTACTCCATCGCGTCGGCCTACACCAACGATTGGCTCGATCCCGACCAGCTCAGCGCCGCGGCCAGCCAACTCGTCACGCTCTACGGCATCGGGGCGATGATCGGCCCGTTCGTCGGTGCTGCGTTCATCGACGTGCTCGGCACGCAGGGCTACCTGTGGTCGATCATCGTGTTGCACGGCTTCATCGCGGTGTTCCTTGCGTACCGCATCCGCGCCTGGCATGCGCCACTGACGAAGCGACCCTGGAGCGAGGCGTCGGTGCCGGCCCGGGCGTTCTTCGTGCCCGCCAACATCGTGTCGATGGGCATCCACCGCCGCCGCCCCCCTCGCCGCCCCCACCCCTAACCGC
>JBAXSU010000349.1:0-1631 GCA_037130535.1 Actinomycetota bacterium | reverse complement strand
GCGCGAGACGTTCCGTACCGCCGAGCACCTGGCGATGATGGCTGCCATCGGCTGATACCTGCGCAGGTCGGGCCGCGCCAGGTCGGGCCGCGCCGCGCCGGAGGGGTGGGGGTGTGGTGAGCGATCGTGTTGCGGACGCGTGCCTCACGCTGCGGGAGTTCGGCGGCCGGGTGGTGGCGTCGGTGGTGACATGGGTGGTCGGCCGGTTGGTCGATCGGGAGACCTCGCCGGGAGACGTCGGGTACGGGGCGGCACATCGGGGCGCGTTCGGGCGTGTTCGCTGCCGTCGGGCCGTGTGATGACGAGGGTGCGATCGGGTTCGAGGTGGAGTTTCCAGTCGAGGTCGTGCACGAGGTGGTGATGTCGGGCGCAGAGCGGCACGAGGTTGACTAGATCGGTGGCACCGCCGTGTTCGAACCAGTGGATGTGATGGATCTCGCAGCGTGCGAACCCGACCTCGCACCCGTCGAACGCGCAGGTGCGGTACATGGCCCGCAGTGCACGGCGCTGCGCCCGGTTGGCGTTCCGGATCGTGCGGCCCGCGTCGAGCACGGTGCCGTCGCTCCGCACGATAATGGGTGCAACCCGCCCGTTGCAGAACAAGCGGGTGACTGACGCCAGTGGCAGATCGAGGCCGTCGCCGGTCTCGCAGACACTGTGATCGTGGATCTGGCCGGTGGCCAACGTGTGCGCATCGACGATGACCAGGATCTCGGCCTCGACCGGTCGGACCTGTTGATGTCCGCCTGCCACCAGACGGCCGAGCGCTTCGGCGGCCAGACGGTTCCGGTTCACCGACCGATCGAGACAGTCGCGGTCGCCACGTCGTTCGCCCTCGGCGATCATCGCCGCCACCTCGCGATCGATCGGACCGAAGATCTGCGCGGCCAACTCGGGATGGAATGCGAACCTGCCCTCGACCATGCCCGACGCGAGATCGACCCGTCGCGACAGGAAGGTGTCGCGCCGCTGCCGCGTGTTGCGCTCGACACCCGACGCAGCCTCGAGCGAACGGGCGGCGGTGCGCACATGACGACCGAACTGCTCGGGCGACAACACCCCCGCAACCGCCACCAACGCATCTTGCCGATCGAGCAACGATGCCTTCACCTGCTCGTCGAGCTGAGCGACCGTGTTCGCCAACACATCGACATGCTCGGCACCCACCTCGCCCGACTCCAACGCATCGGCGAACACTGGAGCCAACCCCAACACCTCGGCCCGCCGCTCTTTGCGGCGCCCCTCACCCGCCGACACCCCGCCCGCCCGCACGTGCACATCGGCGGCCGGCGCCGACCCTGACGACATCGACAACTCCGACACCCGCGCCGTCACGCGCGCCTCGACCGCGTCGAGCCAGCCCCGCACCCGCCGCACGTCGCCCAACAGCACACTGCACCCGGTCGAATCGGCTCGCGCCACATCGGCCACGCCGAGCGCCTCCACCGTTGCCAGCACTGCTGCCGTCGCCATGCCCCACACTCAACCAGAGGGGTGTGTCAGAGAATCGAAGGTCGGTTCGGTTCAGGAAAGCAGGTCGACTGCGATGTCGCCCCAGAGGCGTTCCATCAGGGCAAGGGAGTGCACGTCGCACCGCTCGTTCGCTGCGTGGAACATGGCCACGTAGTCGT
>JBAXSU010000348.1:0-1644 GCA_037130535.1 Actinomycetota bacterium | reverse complement strand
GCGACCGCGACAGTAACCGCTTCACTGACCGCATCTGCCACAGGAACCGCGTCGGCGACGCCCGTCACCGGATTGCGTACCCGGGACATGCGGGTCACCAACGTCAGCGAGGGGACGTTCACGGTCTCGTGGACCACGGACCTTGCTACCACTGGAGCGGTCCGCTGGAGTACCGCAAGCGGCTCGCCGTCAACGATCGCCCATGACATACGCGGTGCGGCAACCGTCTCGACAGTCCATTCGGTCACGGTCTCAGGGCTTCTGCCCGCAACCCGCTACCTGTTCGACGTGGTCAGTGGCGACGGCACCGATACCAATGGAGGCCTGCACTTCCCGGTCCTGACCGGGGCAAGCCTCCCGATACCGACGCCTGACATCGCCTTTGGTTCGGTCAGGTCCGCAGCAGGTGCCGTCGCCCAGGATGCGCTCGTCGTCCTGACGATTGACGCCCCTGGGGGCGGAAGTTCGGTCATCTCGACGATGATCCGTCCGGCAGACGGCGGGACCTGGCTGCTCAATCTCAGCAACCTCCGCACGACCGACCGGACGGCCCAGTACCCCTACACATCATCGGCCACGATCACCGTCGAGGCAATCGGCGGGGTCAATGGATATGCGCGTGGCGTCCTGTCGCTCGCCGACGCGCGGGCCGGAACCGGATCGATACAACTCGCGACCGTTCTCGAGACCTCCCTGCAGGTCTCTACTGGCTGGAACCTCGTCTCCCTCGCTCTGGAACCTTCCACGCCGATGTCTGCGAGTTCGCTTTGCTCGGCCATCACCTCGCTCGCCGAGATAGACCGCTGGGATGGCGGGTGGGAACCTCACCTCTGCAACATCCCTGCCAATGACTTCCCTCTCGAGGTTGGTCGCGGCTACTTCCTGCGAGCTTCGGCGTCCCGCACTTGGTCCTACCAAGGGCTTCCAGCCAGCGGACGCCTGACGTTCGCGCTCCAATCCGGTTGGAACCTCATTGCGCTCCCTGGCGCAAATTTGCGCTACGATGCGCCCGCCATCGTTGCTTCGATCGATCTTGCCTCCGGGTCAGCCGGCGCCGTCCGGGAGATTGCCCGCTGGGAAGCCAGTGCCTGGGAAAGCCATATTCAGGGCGTTCCGCTCAACCGATTCCCGATCGAGGAGGGTCGAGGCTACTTCGTCGGAATGACCCGTCCGGTCGCTTGGGCGGTGCCCGCACTCACCGGAACGAACCGGGTGCGAATCACCGACGCCCCGACGACCGTCCCGAGCGGGACTACCGTCGCGACGACTTCGCCATCAGCAACCACGACCTCCAGCGCCTCACCGACGGGAACGGTCGTGTCCTCGCCGACTCCGTCTTCGACACCGTCGGCGACACCAAGCCCAGCGCCATCACCGTCAGGCGCAACGCCCGAAACGGCACCTGTCATTCCGGCCCGGCCCGCTGAGCTGGGTCAATCCAGCCCAACTCCCGCGCCCGCCCCTACACCATCCCTTACTGGCTAATACCGCGTGGGTGGACCACCCGTCTCGCCGGGCATTGGTCCACCCGGGCTCCAAGCAACTTGTCAAACCATCAATGGCCCCGCATCATGCGATAGGTCGCCTGGCCCGGCAGAACGATCACTGCCCCGCGGGGACCTTGTGTCCCGTCGTGCCCAATCA
>JBAXSU010000347.1:0-1645 GCA_037130535.1 Actinomycetota bacterium | reverse complement strand
TCTCGGGCGCCACCCAGCACATGGTGGGCATGAAGGGCTCGAAGAACATCATCGCGATCAACAAGGACAAAGAAGCCCCCATCTTCGGCATCGCCGATCTGGGCATCGTGGGCGACGTCCACAAGGTGCTTCCGAAGCTGATCGAAGCCCTGCAGGCTCGCGGCTGATCCGTTCGCTGCGCCCCCTGGTCGCCCCGTCAGAGCCCTGCTCAGACGAGCGGCCAGGGGTAGCGCCGGCCGGTGTGATCCACCGGCAGCGCCTGATGTTCCGCCACCCAGGCGGCGCGCTCGCGTAACGCCTCCACCTCGTCGTCGCTCAGCAGTGCTGCCACCTCCAGTGGCACCGCCTCGCTGAGGCGTTGGGCCACCTGCACGAGGTCGTCGTCGATGGCGTCGCCCCCGAACTCCCACACCACGGTGCGGAGTTTGAAGTCGGCGGCGAAGCACAGGCCGTGGTCGATACCCCAGATGTGGCCGTCGCTGTCGATGAGCACATGTCCGCTCTTGCGGTCGGTGTTGTTGGCGATGAGGTCGAACACCGCGATGCGAGCCAGCACGGGGTGCAGGTCGTCGCGGGTCTCGTGGATGGTGAAGTAGTGCTGCTGGTGGTCGGCCTCGACGAACCACTGCACGCTGCCCTCGCCGAGGGGGCCGTCGCGCACCACGGTGGGTGGTACGAGGTCGAGGCCCATCGCCTGCGAGAGGTGGTAGGCCGCCAACTCGCGCCGGTGCAGTCCGGGCTCGAAGTCCCACAGCGGACGCTCGCCACGCAGGGGCTTGTAGATGGCCTGGCCGACGGCGGCACCGTCGACGAGCAGGTTCACCAGATAGGTGGCGTTGCTGCTCCAGGGCATGCGGCCCTCGATGTCGATCTCGGCAGTGCGGAGGACGGCGAGCCGGTCGGCGTGGTCCATCAGTTCATGCGCGGGCAGATGTGCCCGTCGGGGTCGATGGGTCGGGCGCACCAGATGCACGGCGGGCGCCCGGCGGCCACGACGGCGTCGGCTTGCTCGCAGAAGGCCAGCACCTGACCGCGGGTGAGGTGCACGCGCAGCCGGTTGCGGTCGTCGTCGAGATCGAAACCGCTGTCGTCGTCGCTGTCGCCGAACTCGTCGTCACTGTCGCCGAACTCGTCGTCGAACTCGTCGTCACTGTCGTCGGGCACCAGTTCGTCGAGTTGGATGAGCACGCGGTCGGTGCTGCGCTCGTAGCCGAGGCCGATCGGGCCGAGCACGAAGGTGGGCTCGATGGGTGCCGCCAGTTCGAGCGCGCCGGGCATCGGCCGCTCGTCGGCTGGGGGTAGGTCGTTCAGCACACGGCGCAGGTAGTCGGCGATGGCGGCCGCCTGCTGCTTCTCGCACTTGACCGTCACTCGCTGGCGGCCACGGCGGGCCTGCAGCAGGAACACTCGCTGGCCGGGGCGTCCGACTGCGCCCACGGTGAAGGCATCGACCTCGTCGAAGTCGTGGAACTCGCCCATCGGTCCGGCCTCAGGACGGACGCAGCTCGGACAACGAGCCGCCGGTGGAGTTGACGGTGAGCACCACCGGCCCACCGGCGTGGTAGGCGATGGCCGACACCGAGCACGGGCTGATGACGATGCGCTGGAACAGGTCGAGGTGGGTGCCGAGTGCGTGGGCGACGGC
>JBAXSU010000346.1:0-1659 GCA_037130535.1 Actinomycetota bacterium | reverse complement strand
GGCGAACTCGACGCGCTGCTCGAACTCGCATCCGGCGGTCTGCGCGAGATCATGGACCTGCAGGCCCTGCTGGTGAGCGACCCGCCGTCGCCGCGGGCGATGCTGACGCGCAAGAAGTGAGCACCGGGGCAGCTCGCGACCAGACGGGAAAGCCGGTGCTGGTGTGCGCCTCGGCCAATCCGCACAAGGTGGCCGAGATCGCCGCGTTGCTCGACGGCCTGGTCGACCTGCGGCCGCGGCCCGAGGGTGTGCCCGATGTGGTGGAAGACGCAGGCACGCTGGAGGGCAACGCTCGGCTGAAGGCGGTCGCCATCTGCGCCGCCACCGGCGAGGCAGCCGTGGCCGACGACACCGGACTGTTCGTCGCCGCGCTCGACGGCGAGCCGGGGGTCGACACCGCGTACTACGCCGGCCCGCAGGCCACCTACGCCGAGAACCGGGCCAAGCTGCTGGTGGCACTCGACGGTGCGGCCGATCGGCGGGCCGAGTTCGTCACCGTGGTGCTGGTTCGCCGGCCCGACGGCAGCGAGACGATCGTGCGGGGCGTGTGCGCCGGCACCATCGCCACGGCTGAGCGTGGCGAGCGTGGCTTCGGGTTCGACCCGCTGTTCATCCCCGACGACGGCGACGGCCGCACGTTCAGCGAGATGACCGAGGCCGACAAGAACCGCCTGTCGCACCGCGGTCGGGCGTTCCGAGCACTGGTGGAAGCGCTCAGCTAGGGCGTACGAGCAGTGTGGCCCACACCGGTTGATGGTCGGATGCTTCGCAGTTGCCGTCGATCTCGGCGTCGATCACGTCGACACCGTCGTTCACCAGGATGAAGTCGATGCGCAGGTCGTAGTGCGCGCCCTGGCCGAGGTCGGCGCGGAACGTGATCTCGCTGGGCGTGCGAGCCGTGGTGGGCGACCACGAGTCGCGGTAACCGGCCCGGTTCATCACGTCGAGCACCGGCGAGTGGGGCTCGTCGTTGAAGTCGCCGCACACGATTGCTGCGTACGGCATCGGCAGGTCGGCGTACAGCCAGTGCTCGCGTTCGGCGGGGTCGGCGCTGGTGCCGCACCGCGCCCCACCCTCGATCGGGCCCTCGTGCAATCGGCGCACCAGATCGCTCACCTGCGTCATCCGGTTGAGTTCGCTGATGTCGGTGAGGTGCACGTTCACCACCCGCACCGGGCCCTCAGGTGCGGCGACCACGGTCTCGAGCGCGCAGCACCATGCGTTGGCCAGCGATCCGGTGTGCAGCATCGGCAGCGGGAACGTACGCGACGACACGATGGGGTGGCGACTGATCACCATCTGGCCGTACTGGCGACGGAGGTTGTGCACCCGGCGGTCGGCATCGACGGTGCTGGCGTCGATGTCGAGCATCGGCCCGAACACCCAGTAGCGGTCGGGCAGCAGCGCGGCGATGTCGGCGGCCTGATCGGCCATCGCGGTGCGCGGCCAGTGACGGTCGACCTCCTGGAGGCAGATCACGTCGGCGTCGCGCACCGCGTCGACGGTTCGGGCCAGGTCGTACACACCGTCGCGACCGAGCGAGTACTGGATGTTGTACGACACCACGCGCATGGGGTTCTCCGCTGTTGGCCAGACGTTCAACTGGGGTTCGACCGCGGACACTAGTGTCGAGAGTGCGGTTCCACGGGGAGGACGATC
>JBAXSU010000345.1:0-1660 GCA_037130535.1 Actinomycetota bacterium | reverse complement strand
GGGCTTCATCGACGCCCACGGCCACATCGTCGTCGCCGCTCACCAGATCGAGCAGGCCTGGCTGCGCGGTGAGGGCGTCACCGACATTGCCGGAATGATCGAGGCGCTGAAAGCGAAGGCCGTCGAGAACGACGTGCAGGCCGGCGACTGGATCGTCGGTGCCGGATGGCACTCGGCGCTGCTCGCCGAGGCTCGGCCACCCACCGCCGACGAACTCGACCTGGTGTCGACCGAGCATCCAGTGGTGGCCATCCATGCCTCGGGCCACCAGGCCTCGCTGAACCACAAGGCGCTCGAGGCGGCGGGGTACGGGCCCGGCTGCCCCGACCCGAAGGGTGGCGTCATCTGGCGAGTGGAGGGCACCGACATCCCCAACGGCTACATCGAGGAAGCGCCGCTGTTCTACGTTCGCACGCTCATGCCGCCACTCGCATCCGACAAGTACATCCCGTTGATGGACCGGGCGATGAACCAGTGGGCGTCGTACGGGTTCACGACGGCATCGGAGTGCTGCGTCGGTATCGCCCCCGACGACTTCGACGTCCTCGCGGGCCGACTGGCGGCCGGTCCGCTGACGATCGATGTGGTCACCTACGCCGAGCCACAGATGCTTCCCCGGGCGATCGAGGTGCTGGGCGAGCATCGCATCGGCACCTATGTCGACGGGTTGCGGTTGAGCGGCATCAAGCTCTTCCTCGACGGATCGCTCGGTGGCGCCACCGCCTGGGTGACGCAGCCCTACGACGGCATGGCCGGTCAGCCCAACGACTGCGGCGTGGCCCGCATGACCGACGACGAACTGGTGGCCGTCTTCGACGAGTTCTACCCGAGCCGATTCCAGGTGCAGGCGCACCAGAACGGCGACGCGGCCATCGACCAGTTCTTCCTCGGAGTGCGGGCCGCGATCGCGAAGTACGGCAAGCTCGACAAGCGCCCGGTGGCCATCCACTGCCAGGTCACCCGCGAAGAGCAGTGGCCCGTGTTCGAAGAGTTGGGGATCATCCCCAGCCTGTACCCCTCGACGATGCCCGAGCAGATCGACGTGGTGGCCCGGGTGATCAGCGACCGGATGCACCAGCACAACGCCTCGGGCACCGCCTCGGCGGCCGGCGTGAAGTGGACCTCGCACAACGATGCGCCGCTGCTGCTGCCCGACGCCATGGCGATGGTCGACGGCGCCGTGAACCGCCGCTAGCGGATGTCGGGTCGGGTCTTCGCCTCCGAGGTGGCATCGACGGGGTACGAGGCGCTGCAATCGATCACATCGACTCCTGCCTACCAGTACTTCGAGGAGGATTCGAAGGGTTCGCTCGAGGTGGGCAAACTCGCCGACCTCGTCATCCTCGACGCAGATCCGCTCGCGGTCGATCCGGCCGGCGTGGGCCGGGTGAAGGTGGTCGAGACCATCAAGGGCGGTCGCACCGTCTACCGGGTCGCCTGATGGCCGCCGAGCCCGAGGTTGCCGCTGCGGCCGGCGAACCACCGCTGCTGAAGCGGTTCATCAAGTGCTTCCTGCTCGTCACCCTGGTGATGATCGTGCCACTGGTGGTCATCGCTGCTGCCGTCGGGCTGACGCCGGCGATGGCCTATCCGTTCGGTGTGATGGCGGGGATGTTCGCCGCCACCGGCGACGGCCGCCGGATCGCCTGGCGGCTGCTAC
>JBAXSU010000344.1:0-1662 GCA_037130535.1 Actinomycetota bacterium | reverse complement strand
ACCCGCCGTCCTGACCCTTTTCGTGCTCTTCGGTGTCGGCGGCGCGGGTGAGCAGTAGTTGGCGCCACACACCGGCCATCTCGTCGGGCTCGCGCAACCGGCCGAACAGGTGCATGTCGGCGGCTGGCTCCCACGCCCGGAACCGCGGGCAGGCGCGGGTGCACGTGGTGCACCCCTTCTCGCCGTGGATGCAGTTGTCGAGGCCGAGCTCTTCTTCGAGGTGGAACGGCTTGTACTTGCCCTCTTCGTGCTCGTAGCCGATCACATCGTGCGGACAGGTGACCACACACCCGGCGCAACCCGTGCACAGCCCGGTGGTGATGACCTCGGAGTAGAGCTCCTTCCACTGCGCGGTCCAGCGCGTGGTGGCAGGTGCGGCGGGCTCGGTGATCGTCATGGATGCGACTCTACGCACGCCTAGCCTGGCGATGTGAAGCCCGTCGACGCCTCGACCATCAAACGGGTGCGCGCCCAGCTGGTGGGTGATGCCGACCTCGCCGGGCGCAGTCTCGGTCGACGTCTGTCGCAGCAGGCCGATTCGTGGTTCGAGAGCCTCGGCTCGGCGCTGCCGGCGGGCTGGGCGGTGGCCGCAACGGGGGGCTACGCCCGTGGTGTGCTCACCCCGGGCAGCGACATCGACGTGGTGCTGCTCCATCCGGCCAAGGTGAGCGAGCCGGAGGTACGTGTGGTGGCCGAAGGCCTGTGGTACCCCTTCTGGGACGCCGGACTCAAGCTCAGTCCAGCTGCCCACTCGCCGAAGTCGCTGCTGCAGTTGGCGAGCGACGACCTCGACACCGCCACCTCGATCCTTGCAGCGCGCTGCCTCGCCGGCGATGCCGAGTTGGCCGCCGAGGTGCAGCGGGCCGCCCTCGAACAGTGGCGCAAGCGTCCGTTCGTGTGGCTGCAGCGGTTGCTGGTGTCGGGCCAGCAGCGCTGGGCGCGCTTGGGCGATGTCGCCAGTCTGCTCGAACCCGACCTGAAGGACGGCCGGGGTGGGCTGCGCGACCACGACATGATCCGCTGGGCGCTACGCGTCGACCGTGCCGAGGTGACAGCGGCCCTCGAGGATCCCTTCGACGACCTCGGCGGCCCGGCCGAGTTGCTGCTCGCGGCGCGGTGCGAACTGCACCGTGTCACCGGCCGCCCCAGCAACGTGCTGCTGCTGCAAGACCAGGACCGTGTGGCCGAGGCAATGGGCTTCGCCGACGCCGATGCACTGATGCTGAACCTGGCCGGAGCGGCCCACGCCATCGAGTGGGCGACCGAACGGTTCTGGCGGCGCGTCGACCGTCTCGTCCGATCCGGCGGCCGGGCGGCCAGTCGCACGAACGTGATGGCCACGTTGGCGCCCGGTGTGGTGGTGATCGACGACGAGGCCCATGTGGCCGCCGACGCCGAGGTCGACGAGCCGTCATTCGTATTCCGCTACGCCGCCGCTGCCGCGCACGCCGGCTATCCGCTGGGTGGCCGGGCGCTGCGCCTGCTGGCCAGCCGCGGTGTGCCACCGGGCGAGGTGTGGACCGAGCGCACGCTGCGTGCGTTCGTCAGCCTGCTGGGGGCCGGGCAGTCGCTGGTGCACACGGTCGAGGCCCTCGAGCGATACGGCCTGTTCAGCCGCTACCTGCCCGAGTGGCGGGCGGTGCGCAGCCTGCCGCAACGCAA
>JBAXSU010000343.1:0-1733 GCA_037130535.1 Actinomycetota bacterium | reverse complement strand
GTCGGGCTCGGGCGCGTCGTTCCACTTCGACGACCCGACGGGCCGATCGGAGAGCGTCGAGATGTACATCGACGGCGATCAGGCCGTGTCGCGCAGTCCGAACGTCGAGTTCCTGCGTACCACCATCGACCGAACCGGCGAGCCGCACCTCACGCTCATCGCGGGGACGTCGTCGGCCGTGCTGATCGTCGACGACGTCGTCGTGGCCGCGCTCAATCGCCTCCCCACGACCGAGATCACCCTGTCGAGCGTCGGTCCCCAGGTCGAGTTCCGCGACGTCGGGGCAGGCACCGCTCCGTCGCTCGGGGAGTGCGCAGCGTGACGGACCACGGACGGCGCGCATGGCTGCCGCTCGGCGACGAGCCGCATCGGCAAGAATCGTCCAGATGCTCGAGGTGACCGATCCAATCGACGTCGACGCCGATGCCTCGGATTCGTCAACAGGCGGTGGATCGGGGAACTGGGCGCAGCGACGCTGGGCATGGATGGCCACGGTGCATCCCGCTGCCTGGCTGGTCACCATCGGCGTGATCAGCTTCGCCGCACTGTTCGGCAGCCTCGGCGTCCAGAACCACCGCAACTTCGGCACGTGGTCCTACGACATGGGGATCTACGACCAGGCGTTCTAGCTCGTGTCACGCGGCGAGTCGTTCATGAGCGTGCGGGGTCTCAATTTCTGGGGCCATCACCTCAACCTGATCGTGGTCGCGTTCGTGCCGTTCTACTGGCTCGGAGCCGGGCCGTCGTTCCTGTACGTGGTCCAGGCCACCACGCTCGCCCTCGGAGCCTGGCCGGTCTACCTGATCGCGCGAGACAAGTTCCGCACCGAATGGGTCGGGCTGCTGTTCGCGTTCGTCTACCTCATGTACGCCCCGGTGCAGTGGATCTCGTGGGCGATGTTCCACCCCGAGGCCTTGGTGATCACCCCGATGCTGTTCGCCTGGTGGTTCGCCACCAAGCAGCAGTGGCGGTGGTTCTTCGCCATGATCCTCCTGGCGCTCAGCACGCGCGAAGACACGGCCCTCGCAGTGATCATGATGGCGATCGTGTTGCTCGTGTACCTGCGCAACGCCGAGGATCAGCGCCGGGTGCGCATCATGTGCGCGTCGACCTTCGTGCTCGGGGTGGTGTGGTACCTCGTCACCACCAAGATCATCCTCGTCGTGTTCAACGACGGCCTCCAACCGTTCTACATCCCGTACTTCTACGGCCCGTACGGCAGCAACATGCAGGAGATCGTGGGGACCATCATCACCCAACCCGACCGGGTCCTCCACGACGCGACCCAGCCCGATCGAGTTCGGTTCTACCAGCAGATGCTGTGGCCGCTCGGCTGGATGCCGCTCGTCAACCCGCTGGCCCTGTTGATGGCCCTGCCGCAGGTGGTTGCCAGCGTCATCGGTCTCAGCCCCTACGCGCGGATGATCAAGTACCAGTACACCTCGATCATGATCGCGCCGTTCATGATCGCGTCGATCCACGGCGCGTACGTACTGTGGCGCTTCAAGATCGCCCACGTGCTGCTGCCGCTGTGGCTGGTGACCTGCAGCATCGTCACCAACGTGCAGTGGTCGCCGTCACCGATCGGATCATCGGTCAACTACGCACATTGGAGCACCCCGCATCCGCGCCACGACTCGCTGCGCACGGCGTTGACCTACGTTCCCGACGATGCGTCGGTTGCGGCCACGTTCCAATTGCTGCCGCACCTCGCCCATCGCCGCGAGGTGTAC
>JBAXSU010000342.1:0-1733 GCA_037130535.1 Actinomycetota bacterium | reverse complement strand
TGGCCGCGCGCACGTCGGTGGGCAGCAAACCGACCGCCTCGACGAGCGTCGCCAACCCCTTGGCCGCGACGATGCGGCCCACCGTGAGCAGCTCGACCCGGCCGTCGCCATCGCCTGCCGTCAGCGCGGCGGCCGCCAGTGCAGTGGACGCCAGTTCGGTCGACGAGGGCTGTGGCACGGCGATGGGGAATGGCACGAACACGATCTGGCCGTCGAGGGCACCCCAGTCGACGAGCGTGCGACGGTTGAACTCGCTGTAGGTCCACAGCGGTGTGCCGAGCGAGATGGCGTGAGTGATCTGCACCAGCGACTGGCGCATCGTGGGGCGTTGCTCGGGTGGCACCAGATGCCACGGGGTGCAGTTGTGGAAATGCACCACCGGCCGCGGCCCAGGCCCCGCCACACCGTTCGAGTCGGGCTGCAGCACGCTGATCGCGTCGAACGCGCCGTAGTGGATACCCCAGTGGAAGATCGCCACATCGCATGCGGTGAACGCAGGGGAGCGCAGCAGTTCCCACGAGTCGCGGACGACGAACGAGGCGCACGGCAACGGGCGCGACACGTGCTGGGCGAACACCACCACCTCGTCGACGCCAGGCATCGTGGCGAGCAACTCGGCCTGGCCCTCGACAGCGCTCGAGATCGCGTCGGCGGGTGCCACGATGCCAGCGACGATGGCTACCTTCATGGCAACTCCTCGGCTGCCACCGTGACCACACCGTGCACCACCACGTCGCCGTGCACTGCGGCGACCGTGATCGACCCGGCCGAGGTGTCGGCAGCGAGGCGGTGCACCGCGCCTGGGACGACCACCTCGGTGCGTGCCCCGCGGCCGTCGGTGATGGTGATCGTGGCCGGCACCTGAGCGCCCACCACTACCCGGGCCACTGCGCCTGGCTCGACGGCCAGCGTGACCGCCTCGCTCGTGCGCAACCAGGTGGGGGCGCCCACCCGGCTGATGCGGGCGACGAACCGATCGAACCGCGCGGCGAACCGGTCGACGTGGAAGGCCTCGACGAACCGGGCCCGCCCGGCCGCACCCAGTGCCGCCCGCCGCGCCGGATCAGCCAGCAGTGTGCGCATCGCGTCGGTGAGCGCATCGACATCGCCGGGCGCCACCAGCACCCCGTCGACACCGTCGCGCACCACATCGCGGATCCCGCTCGTGTCGCAACTGATCAACGCCCGCCCGTGCATCATGGCCTCGGCCATCACCAGACCGAACGACTCGTAGCGCGACGGCAGCACCACCAGATCGGCCGATGCGTACAGCGCGTGCAACGCTTCGTCGGAGACGGCACCCGGGAACTGCACCCGTGCCGCCCACGGCTCGGCGGTATGCGCTGCGGCCCAGGCCGCGCCGTACAGCGGCTCGCCCGGGGCGAGCGGCCGGTCTTCGCCAGCCAGCACGAACTCCACACCGGGTAGCTCGGGCGCCAACCGGGCCACCGCCGCCAGCAACGTGTCGATGCCCTTGCGCACCTCGAACCGCCCGACGAACACAACCCGCATGGCCGCACCGGTGGGGCGAGGGCTCGGTGCCTGAGCACCCCAGTCGACGAGGCCGAGGTGCACCACCTGCCAGCGCGCCGGGTCGAGCGCCGCGCCGTGTTGCGTGGCGCCAGAGTGCGTCGTGCCAGAGTGCGTCGTGCCATAGTGCGTCCTGATCGTGTCGGCCACGGCGCTGCTGTTGTCCTGGAACAGGTCGCCGTCGCGCAGCACCTCGTCCTCGA
>JBAXSU010000341.1:0-1754 GCA_037130535.1 Actinomycetota bacterium | reverse complement strand
AGCATGAACGACTCGTCGATCTCGTCGAAGGCGATGCCACCGGCGCTGGAGATGGCCCGGTCGATCGACGCCGTGGCCTGCACCACGACGGGCACGGCCTTCACCAGTGCAGCCAGCGCGGCGGTGTCACCCGGCAACGCGTTGCCGCACACCTCGCGCAACAGCGCCACAGCGGTGGGCGACAGGCCGAGCGTGCGCTTCAATGCGGTCGACAGCGAGTCCTTCGGGCGACGACGTTCCAGTCGCGTCGCCACCTCGGCCTGGGCCAGGTCGGGGTGCAGGTCGATCAGCAGCGTGGCACTGCCGGTGCGGTGGATGGCCTCGCGCACCGCCGCCGACAGCGTGTACACCGGGCCACCTTCCAGGCCGTCGTCGGTGATCATCAGGTCGCCGCGCACCGCCGGTGTCAGGTCATCCGTAACGGTGACGGCGACGTTCTTCACCGGTGCACCGCCGTGCCGGGCCACGAACCCGGGCGACCACTCGTAGCGCACGCCGCAGTTGGCCGGGCGCAGCGGGTGCACCTCCACACCCGCCTCGCGTACGACCGCGGTCCAGCCACCATCGGAACCCACCCGCGGCCAACTGGCCCCACCGAGTGCCAGCACCACCACATCGGCAGTCAGCTCACGAGCCGATGCATCCTCGTCACCCACTGCGCGTACAACGATGCGGCGCGGATCGATCGAGCCGTCGGGCCGGTGACCCCAGCCGGTCCAGCGGGTGCGGGAGCTGATGGACACGCCGAGCCGGTCGAGGCGTTGCAGCCATGCTCGCAGCAGCGGTGTGGCCCGGAACGACTGCGGGAAGACCCGCCCGCTCGACCCGACGAACGTGGGCTCGCCCAGGCCCGCGCACCAGGCACGGAGGTCGGCAGGGCCGAACGCGTCGATCGCCTGCTCGAGTCGCCGGCGCTGCTGCCCGTATCGGCCGAGCATCGCCTCGATGGGTTCGCTGTGGGTGAGGTTCAGCCCGCTGCGTCCGGCCAGCAGCAGTTTGCGCCCCACCGACGGCATGTGCTCGACCACGGTCACCCGCAGGCCCGCGGTGGCAAGCACTTCCGCAGCCATCAGCCCGCCCGGCCCGCCACCTACCACCAGCGCGGTGGCCGATTCAGCACCCGACGACATGGAAACCGAGTTGTCGTGCGGCGAGTCCCTGGCACATGTCGGTGCGGGCTCGAGGTGAGGACCCGACACGGCGCATGTGCTCGGACAGGTGTTGCCGAAGTTCGCGAAGCCCGACTTCCATGGGAGACACGTTAGGGAGGAATGGAGACACAATGCTCGGGGCTGGCGATCCCGCGGCTCAGCCCGGTGGGTTGTCGGCCACCACCACCGGCACGTCCAGCGAGCGGCCCGAGTCGAAGCGCAGGGTGACGGTGAACCGCGTGTCGCGGGTGAGCGGCTCGGCCACGTCGATGAGCATGATGTGGTTGCCACCGGGCGCGAACGTGAGTGTCTCGCCGGCAGCGATGGGGAACGAGTCGACCTCGCCCATCGACATCATCTCGCCGCCACCACCGTCGCCGCCGTGCGAGTGGCCGCCGCCGCCGTCGCCGCCCATCGTGGCGTGCAACTCGGCGGACGCAGCGATCGACGCGGGCACCTCGGCGGCCACCAGTTCGTCGGCCACATCGCTCGACACGGTGAGGTAGATCACGCCGTTGGTGGCACCGGTGGGCGTGGGGCGGGCCCAGGCTGCTTCG
The DNA here is from genome assembly GCA_037130535.1 of Actinomycetota bacterium. Taxonomy (GTDB): domain Bacteria; phylum Actinomycetota; class Acidimicrobiia; order Acidimicrobiales; family Ilumatobacteraceae; genus VFMC01. The sequence continues at coordinate 46 of JBAXSU010000341.1, read as the reverse complement.
GCACCGAACGATGCCGCGGGCGCCTCGCTGCCGCATGCGGCGGACA
>JBAXSU010000340.1:0-1757 GCA_037130535.1 Actinomycetota bacterium | reverse complement strand
CTGTTGCGCACCCGGTTGGTGACGCTGGTGGGAGTTGGTGGGATGGGCAAGACCCGCCTTGCGCTCGAGTTGGCGGCGGGCGGGGTTGCGGCTCTGGACGGGGCGGTCGGGCGGATCGATCTCGCCAACGCAACCAGCGCCGATGCGGTGGTACCGGTGGCGATGGCTGCGACCGGGGCTCGCGAGACACCGGGTCGCACGGCACTGCAATCGATCTGCGATCGCCTGTCGGGAGTGGACGGCATCGTGGTGGTCGACAACTGCGAACACGTGCTGCGTGCTGCTCGCGACCTCGTGGGCGCGATTCGCAGCGCCGCCACCGGGGTACGGGTGGTGTGCACCAGCCGGGAGGCGCTCGGCCTGCGCGGCGAGCAGATCGTGGCGATCGGATCGCTGCCGGTCGACGACGGAACCACACTGTTTGGCGAACGCGCCCGTGCCGTGCGGCCCGACCTCGACCTCGATGCGAACCGGGCGGTGATCGAACGGATCTGCATCCGTCTCGACGGCATCCCGTTGGCGATCGAACTCGCGGCGGCCCGGTGCCGGTCGATGACGCCGGCGGAAATCGACACACGACTCGACGACCGGTTCCGGCTCCTTCGTGGCGGCCGTGACGGGGCCGAACGTCACCGCACCCTGCACGCTGCGGTGGCGTGGTCGTATTCGTTGCTCGATCACGACGAGCGAACCGTGTTCGATCAGTTGGCCGTGTTCGCCGGTGGCACACTCATCGACGGCATCGCTGCCGTCGGCGAGCTCGACGAGTTCGACGCACTCGACATCGTCGACCGCCTCGTTGCCCGCTCGATGGTGGTCGCCACCGCCACCCCGCTCGGCACCCGCTACCACCAGCTCGAGACGCTGCGCCAGTACGCCGAGGACCGTCTCGTCGAGGCCGGCGCTATCGGCGGCGCCCGCGATCGGCATCTCGCATGGATGCAGCACCTCGTGGCAGAACTCAACCGGGCTTGTGGGCTGGAGGCCGAGGCGGCGGCGCTCGCCCGCTTCGCAGCCGAGGTGGACAACCTGCGCGTGGCCGTCGCGCACGCCATCGGAACTGGTCGACACGCTGTGGCGCACGAGGTGGTAGCCCATGCGGCCGGGTTCGTTGTCTGGCTGCCCGCCCACGACGTGGTCGAATGGGTGCAGCCGATTCAACTGGAGGGGGGCTGGACCGTCGCCGCAGCGATCTGCGAGGCAACTCGACTCACGTGCAGGACGATCCGTCTCCACGAGCGCTCCGTGCTCGCATCAACCAGTGACCTGCCCGAGTGGTACCACCTGTGGCCCGTCGAAGGGGCGCTCGCACTGGTGTGGGCACATGTGCAGTCGGGTGGTGCGGTTGACGTGGCGCTGGCGGTTCTCGACCGGTGCGTACCGACGACCGAGTCGCAGCGCCTCAGGCTCGACGCCAGGCGGCTGCTCGTCACACACATCGGCAATCTCACGGCACCGATGACTCCCGAGGAGATCGACGAGGTGACCTCGATGGCGACGTCGGTCGTGTCGCGGGCACGCAGCGAGGGTCGCGTCGTACGCAGGGTGGGTCTCCTCACCGAGGCTGCGATCGGACTCGCGCTCCATCATCCCGAGGAGGCGCTCGAGATCGCGGCCGAGGCCGTCGAGCTCGCTCGACGCCTCGGCGCATCGGGCTTGGTCGATGGCGCCATGATCGCGTTCAACCTGCCGCTGACCGCCGATCGGGGCGAAGTATCGGGGGCTTCGCTTCGCGATGCGCGCGCCGCCATCACCAG
>JBAXSU010000034.1:0-22938 GCA_037130535.1 Actinomycetota bacterium | reverse complement strand
GGCCGGTCGCCCACGCTCATCCGGCTGTACAGCAGGTAGGTGCGGTACGTGTAGAAGGGGCAGACCACGAACAGGGCGAGTGCCACCAGGGCACCGGCGGCCAGGTCGAGCCGCAGCGCCGGCACCTGGGGCCGCCACACGCCGAGCACCTCGCGCAGCAGGGGACCGAGCAGCGCGAACGTGATGCACGACCCCCAGGCGAGGTGGGTGCTGTCGGGCCGCTGCATCGCCTGGCCCAACATGCCCAGACCGAACAGCGAGCCGACGAACAGTGCCGTTCGCGCCAGCGACGGGCCGTGACGACGCACCAGCAGCCAGGTGGCCAGCGGCACCCCGAGGGCGAGCACCACGACCACCCAGAACCAGAAGAACAACTGGTGGTTGGCGCTGAGTGCCGGGAAACGCCACCACGGGGCATCGAGGGGGCCCTCCACCACTGCCTGCAGCGCGCCGTCGACCTTGCCGAAGCTGGGCGGGCGGGGGAGCTCGCGGCCCGGGCGCAGATCGCGCACCGGTTCCACCACCATGCCGCGCCACGATGGGCCGATACCGGCCACGGCGAGGTGGATCCACATCGGCGTGAGGCCCACCACCAGGCCGAGCAGCGGGGCGCCGAGCAGCGGGGCGCGCCCGGCCCGCAGCCGCCACAGCACCACCACGTGGGCGAGGCCCAGCGCCACGACGAGGTCGGGGCGGAACGACAGGGCGAAGCCGGCGAGTGCTCCGGAGCCCAGCAGTGCCGCCAGCCGGTCGCGCCCCTCGGTGTGGATGGCCCGCACGCCGAACACCACGCTCCAGAGGCCGAGGGCGACGGCGCCTTCCCACGCGAGGGCCGACAACCCGATGGGGGTGAGCACCAGGAACGTGACGGTGATGGAGGCGATGACCGCAATGCGGTGGCCCCACGGCTTGGTGAGCGCAAGAACACCGGCGATGATGCCGAGGTGCTGCAGCAGCCCGAAGGTGCGCTGGCTCTCGAGCGTGTAGCCGAACACCCGGTACCAACCCATCAGGGTGTGCAGCGAGCCCGGGCCGTAGAGGTGGAGGAAGTCGACGTTGGGCACATCGCCGCGCAGCATCTGCTTCGGGAAGACGAGCATGAAGCCCTCCTCCATCGACGACCCGGTGCCGAGGTAGAGGCCGCGCAGCGGGATGGCCACGACGACGGCGAGGACCAGGGCGCTCAGCCAGCCGGCGCGGCTGGGCCTCTGCAAGGGGCCGCCGAGCACATACGGCCGACCCGCCGCGCGGCGGGCGGGGGAGGGTTCGGTGTCGGCCACGTCGTGCGACTGTAGTGACCCGTACCCATTCGAGCGCGGCTGTCGCGCGACACTGGTGCCGTGAACGCCCTGCAGCACCTGCTCGTCAGCACCGACGGCCCGATCACCACCATCACCCTCGACCGGCCCCACAAGCGCAACGCGCTGGCGCTCGACGTGATGACCGAGCTCACCACTGTGCTCCGCGAGGTGGGCGACAGCGATGCGCTGGGCGTGGTGCTGGCGGCCAACGGGCCGGTGTTCTCGGCGGGCCACAACTTCGCCGACATGGCCGGCGCGTCGCTCGACGACGTGCGCCACCTGTTCGAGGTGTGCACCGAGATGATGGACACCGTGCAGTCGATCCCGCAGCCGGTGGTGGCCAAGGTTCACGCGCTGGCAACCGCAGCAGGCTGCCAGCTGGTGGCCACGTGCGATCTGGCAGTGGCGGCTGAGTCGGCGGCGTTCGCCATCCCCGGCGGCAAGGGCGGCCTGTTCTGTCACACCCCACTTGTCGCCGTGGCACGCAACGTGGGCCGCAAGCGGGCGCTCGAGATGGCGCTCACCGGCGACCCGATCGATGCCCACACGGCCGCCGACTGGGGCCTGATCAACCGTGTCGTGCCCGACGAGCAACTCGATGCAGCGGTGGCCGACCTCATCGGCCGCGCCACCCGCGGCAGCGCGCGGTCGAAGGCGTTGGGCAAGCAGGGGTTCTACGCCCAGGTGGGGCTCGACCAGGGGCACGCCTATGCGTTCGCCGTGGAACTGATGGCCACCGCTGCGGTCACCGCCGACGCGCAGGAGGGCATCGCCGCATTCCTCGAGAAGCGGCGACCGCAGTTCACCGAGCGCCCGTGATGCCCTCGTTGCAGGAGTACGCCGACGAGATGATCGCTCGTGGCGTACGGCGGGTGCACAGCATCGCCTGGCGCGACCTCGACGACCCCGACGCCGGCGGCAGCGAGGTGCACGCCGACGAGTTCATGCGCCGTTGGGCCGCTGCCGGCCTCGACGTCACCCATCGCACATCGGCGGCGCTCGGCCAGCCGAGCGAGAGCGCGCGCAACGGCTACCGGGTGATCCGCCGCGGCAGCCGCTACACCGTGTTTCCGCGGGTGATGGCGAGCGAGGTGCTGCACCGCATGGGCCCCTACGACGCGACGGTGGAGATCTGGAACGGGGTGCCCTGGTTCTCGCCGGTGTGGTGCCGCACGCCCCACATCACGTTCCTGCACCATGTGCACGGCCCGATGTGGGGCCAGATGCTGCCGGGCCCGCTGGCCGGTTTCGGTCGGTTGCTCGAGGCACGTCTGGCGCCGCCGTTCTACCGACGCACGCAGATGGTCACGCCCTCCGATGCGACGCGTGAGGAGCTGTTGGAACTGGGCTTCCGGCCCGAGCGGGTGCTCGCCGTTCCGAACGGCGTGAGCGAGCAGTTCGCGCCCGCAGGGCCGTCGGCAGCCGACATCGCCGCAGCGCGCTCGCCGGAGCCACTGCTGGTGGCAGTGGGTCGACTGGCGCCGGTGAAGCGGTTCGACGAACTCGTCCGGGCCGCGGTGGTGGCCCGCTCGCGGGTGCCGGGCCTGCGGCTCGACATCGTCGGCTCGGGCCCGATGCGCGGCGAGTTGGAGACGCTCGTGGCGCAGTTCGGCGCCACCGAATGGATCCGCTTCATCGGCCAGGTTCCACACGACGATCTGGTGGCGCTGTACCGGCGCGCCTGGCTGGTGACCAGCGCGTCGCTGGCCGAGGGATGGGGGCTCACGCTCACCGAGGCGGCGGCGTGCGGCACCCCGGCCGTGGCCACCGACATCCGCGGGCACCGCAGCAGTGTGGTCGATGGCATCACCGGGGTGCTGGCGCCGCTCGAACGGCTGGGCGACACGCTGGCCGATGTGCTGCTCGACGACGAAGGTCGTCGACGCCTGGGCGAGGCGGCGCAGGCCCGGGCTCGCACGCTCACCTGGGACGCTGCGGCCACGGGCATCCTGGGCGCGCTGCACGCCCAGGTGATCCGGCGCTCAGCCCGGTAGCACCTTCATCGCCCGCTTCACCAGCGTCAGCGCTCCCTGGCGGGCCGAGGTTCGATGGTGGGAAGCGCCGGCCACGGTGGTGGCGGCACGGTTGGCGACGAACCAGTCGTAACTGGCCGCGAACATCTCCTCGTTCGAGTAGCGCGGCTGCCAGCCCAGCGCTTCGCGGGCGTGCTCGATGTCGAACCACATCGACTTCGAGTACATGATCCAGTGATACGGAGCGAACGGGGCGAGGTGCAACGCAGCGGCCGCACGCATCGCCAGTGAGGTGGGCGCAGCGGGTAGCGAGCGCACCCGGGCCCCGGTGCCAGCATGACGGCACAGCGACTCGAGGGACTCGCGCATCGTGCCGAACCGGTCGGTGCCGGCGTTCACGATCATCGGCCCGCTGCGCTGGGCGACCAGCAGGCACACCTCGGCCAGGTCGTCAGCGTGCACGAACTGGTAGCGGTTGTTCCCCTTGCCCAGCACCACCACGTCGGCGCCGTCGGCGATCCAGTCGAAGAGGATGCCGAAGATGCCGAGGCGGCCGTGGCCCAAGATGGTGCGGGGTCGCACGATCGACACGTCGAGGCCGTGGGCAGCGGCGTCGAGGCAGGCCCACTCGGCCGCCAGCTTGGCCTGGCCGTAGGCCTCGGCGGGCGAGGGCACCGTGGTGGGCAGCACCGGGTTAGCGGCGGGCACACCGAACACGGCGCTCGACGAGGTGTGCACCACCTTGGCCACACCGGCGGCGCGGGCGGCGGCCAACAGTACCGCGGTGCCGTCGACGTTGACGGTGCGCAGCAGGTGCGGATCGCGGGCGAGGGGCACCTGGGCGACGTTGTGGAACACCAGGTCGACGTGTTCGACGGCAGCCTCGACCGCGGCGCGGTCGCGGATGTCGCCGGCGACGAACTGCACCTCGGCGGGTCGGTCGTCGGCGTCGTTCAGGTCGAGCACGCGCACCTCGTGGCCAGCGGCCAGCAGGCGGCGCACCAGCAGCGAGCCGAAGTAGCCGCTGCCGCCGGTGACGAGCGAACGGGTCACAGTTCGAGGCCCTGCTCGACGCACCAGCGGATGCTGCACCGCATGCCCTCGTACAGCTCGACCGCCGGTTCGTAGCCCAGATCGGTGCGGGCGGCGCTGATGTCGCAGGCGATGGTCTTGTCCATCTCGCCCAGCACGTGCAGCTGCTGCTGGTAGCGGCCGGTGCGCTGGATGATGCGGTCGCCCAGCTCGGCGACTCGTCCGGCGATGCCGGGCAGGCGCAGCGCGCCCTCCTTCACCGTGAACCCCTCGTCGCGCAGAGCACGGCCGACGGTGGCGACGATCTCGGTGACCTCGTAGGGGCGGGCATCGGCGATCCAGTAGCCCTTACCCCGCGCCTGCGGGGTGAGTTCGGCGGCGAGCACACCGTCGACGAGGTTGTCGACGTACACCATCGAGCGTCGCTGATGGCCGCCGGCGATGACGGGGAAGCGCCCGGCACGCACCATCTGGAAGAACGTGGTCTGGCGGGGCGGCTGGTACGGGCCGTAGAACCACGGCGGCCGCACCACGCTGGCGTCGAAGCCCTCGTCGACCGCGGCGAACACCGCCTGTTCGGCCAGCATCTTCGAGCGGCCGTAGCCGTAGTACGGGTTGTATGGCTCGTCGGCCCGGAACACATCGGTGGGCTGCGGGTTGGTGCCGAACGGGCTGTTCGACGACACGTGCACCAGACGGCGCACCCCGGCGGCACGAGCGGCAGTCAGCACGGTGCGGGTGCCCTCGGTGTTGACGGCGTAGAAGTCGGCCACTCGGTTTGGGTGGATGACCCCGGCGGCGTGCACCACGTCGGTGTCGGCCCCCACCCCATCGAACAGCCGGTCGACGGTGGCGCGGTCGGCCACATCGCCTACGACGGCCACCACACGCGGGTCGATGGACACTCGCGCGGCCTCGTCGGTGTTCCGGGCGAGCGCGCGGATGTGGCGGCGAGCGGGGTCGGCGACCAGTCGGTGCAGCAACGCCTGACCCAGCCAGCCGGCGCCGCCGGTGACCACGGTGGTCGCGGGGGCGACCCAGCGCTCAGCCACGGCCGGGCTTCTGGGTATCGATGAAGTGGCGGGCGTTACGGATGGCGATTGCCATGACGGTGGCCTGTGGGTTCACGCCCGGTGCCGTGGGTAGCAGCGAGGCGTCATTCACCCACACGTTCGTAGCCCCGTGCACCCGACCGAAGGAGTTGGCGCCACAGCGGCCGGGGTGCTCGCCGAGCGGCACCGTCGAGCAGAGGTGCACGGTCATGACACTCGCTTTCGATGCGCCGAAGCGCTGTTGCATGTCGCCGAGCGACGAACGATTGCGCACCACGGGGGCGCCGCGGAACGACGGGTACACCTCGTCGGCGCCAGCCTCGAGCATGAGCAGTGCAAGGCGGCCGAGCCCGCTGCGCAGCAGCTCGCGGTCGCGGTGAGTGAGGCGATAGGTGACCAGTGGGTCGCGCAGGCCGGGCACAGCGCGCACCATGCCCCGACCCTGGCTGGTGATGGCGGCGTAGTAGACGCTGATGCGCTTCCAGTCGGTGACGGCCTGCTTGAATTCGCGCCAGTGATCAGTGAGGGCCAGGGCGACGAGCCCGGCGTGGCTGGCCGAGCCACCGAACGACAGGTCGGGGGCGAACTCCTTCACCTGGTGCACCGGCACGTCGTCGGGCACGTTCACCTCGTCGGCGAATCGGGCCGCCAGTTTCACGGTGGGGTGCACGGCCAGCGTGTGGCCGATGTTGCGGTGCATGCCGGAACGCTGCAGCAGGGCAGGCGTCTGGATGGCGCCGCCGCATACGAACACGTGGCGACACGAGATGGTGCCGCGGCTGCCGTCGGTGTAGGTGACGGCAGCCTCGGTGACGCTGCCATTGCGGGGTGTGAGCCGGTCGACGCGGCAGCCGACCACGATGCGCGCGCCGGCGGCGAAGGCCCGAGGCAGATAGGTGCGGGTCATGCTCTGGCGCTTTCCCGTAGGGGCATCGCCGCCCGGGGGATAGACCATCCAACGCGGGATCTCGCTGTGCTTCCAACCGAGTGCGGCGGCGCCGCGACGCAGCATCTCGCTGGCGGGGGTGGGTCGGCCGGGCACGAGGGTGACGTTGATGGCCTGCTCGACCTCATCGGCGATGGCCGACAGTTCATCGAGGTCGAGGCCGTCGATGCGGTAGTCGTCGCGCCACCGCTCGACCACGTCGACCGGCGGACGGAAGTACAGGCCGCTGTTCACCTCGGTGCCACCGCCGGCGCAGCGGCCCTCGGTGTAGGCGATGGACGGCAGGCCGAGCGCCACCGTGACCCCGCCGGCCCGGTACTGGCGGTCCATCTGGTCGAGCGAGAACGGAGCGACGGTGTCCTGATCGACCCAGGGCCCTTCCTCGACGATGAGCACGTCGAAGCCGGCCTCGGCGAGCAGGGCAGCCGTGGTGGCGCCACCGGCCCCTGAACCGATGATGAGCACGTCGGCGCTGAGCCGCTTCGCTCCGGCGACGACGCCGCTGGGCTGCGTGCCGCCGGACGCGGTGCCGGTCACGGCCTGCTCCCGTCGGGCAAGGTGTCGGGCCAGGTCTCCCAGACGTAGGCGTAGCCGAGCGAACGGACCAGCCGCACATACTCGCCCAGCAGTGGCAGTGCGGTGCGGGCCAGGAAGGCGATGAGGAACGAACTGCCCGGAAGGGCCAGGAGGCCGCGCACGACGGCGGCGATGAGCAGGACTCCGAGGTGCATCACGCTGGGCAGGCCGTCGACACGACGCGCTGTGAACGCCACCACCTGGCGGCGTCGGGAAGCGTCGAGGCCCGGGAGATCGTGCACCAGCAGGCGATCGGCGAACGGGCCGACGAGGGGAGCAGACGGAACCGATCGCATGGCCAGCGCCCCAGCGTAGCGGTCGATCGTCGCTAGCATGGAAGTTCGTGCGCGCCGTGGTGGTCGTTCCCACCTACAACGAACGAGAGAACATCGAGTCGTTCCTGCGTGCCGTCCGTGAGGCGGTGCCCGGCGCCGACGTACTCGTGGTCGATGACAACAGCCCCGACGGCACCGGAGCGCTGGCCGACACGGCCGCGGCCGAGCTCGGCCAGATCAAGGTGCTGCACCGGCCCGGCAAGCAGGGCCTGGGCAGCGCCTACCGCAACGGGTTCTCGATGGCGCTCGACGATGGCTATGCGGTGATCGTGTCGATGGACGTCGACTTCTCACACGATCCATCGGTCATCCCGGCGATGCTGCAGGCGGTCGAGCAGGGTGCCGACGCTGTCGTCGGATCGCGTTACGTGCCGGGTGGGGCCACGGCCGACTGGCCGCTGCACCGCCGGCTGCTGTCGCGCTGGGGCAACCGGTACACGGGAATGGTGCTCGGCTTGGGCGTTCGCGATTGCACGTCGGGGTTTCGTGCCTATCGCGCCGATGCACTGCGGTCGATCGATCCGGCTTCCACGACGGCCGAGGGGTACGCCTTCCTCACCGAGTTGGTGCGTCGCCTGGCGAGTTCGGGTCGGTCGATCGTCGAGGTACCCATCGTGTTCCGCGACCGCCAGTTCGGCACGTCGAAGATGTCGGGCCGCATCATCGTCGAGTCGATGCTGCTCGTCACAGGCTGGGGTGTATCCGACCTCGTTCACGGCCGGCGTCCTTCGCGTCGGCGATGACAGCGGTGGCGGCTCGCCTGGCGGCAGTGTTCGACCGGTGTGTCGCGTGGCCCGAACGCACGGTGCGTCGGGTCGCTTGGCTGGTGCTGTCGGTGCCGATGGTGGTGATGGCCGTGGCCCTGCTGGGGAAGGGCTGGAACCCGGTGCTCGACTTGGCCATGACCGAGTTCCGCGTGCGCGACGTCGCAGGCTCGCACAGCCCGCTCATCGGTCTGCCGGGCCGGATCGGTCGGTTCCCCGATCAGGGCAGCCATCCCGGGCCGGCCAGCTTCTACCTGCTCGCCGTGGTGTACCGGGTGCTCGGCTCCACCGCGTGGGGGTTGCTGGTGGGCATGATCGTGCTGAACACCGTCGCCATCGGGTTGTTGCTGTGGATCGCCGGGCGACGAGGCGGCACGCCGCTGGTGCTGGTGGCGGCGGTGGCGGTGGCAGTGCTGCAGCGGGGATACGGCACCGAGGTGCTCGAGCAACCGTGGAACCCGTACCTGCCTGTGCTGTTCTGGGCGGTGGTGTTGCTGGCCGTGTGGAGCGTGCTGGTGGGCGACACCGTGCTGCTGGTGATGCTGGCCGCGGCCGGGTCGTTGTGCGCCCAGACCCATGTGCCGTACCTGCCGCTGGCGCTGGGCATGACGGGGGTGGCGTTCGTCGGCGCCGGGGTGCAGTGGTGGCGACAGCCCGACCAGCGCCCACGGGTGGTGAAGGCGTCGGTCTGGTCGATGGTGGTGGCCTGCGTGATGTGGCTGCCGGTGTTGATCGACCAACTGACGAACGACCCGGGCAACGTGCGCATGCTCGTCCGCCACTTCTCGTCACCCCCGGCCGACGAGCCGGTGGTGGGTGTGGCCGAGGGAGTGCGACTCGTGCTGCGCCACCTCGACGTGGTGCGGATCGCGCGTCTGGCCCTGCATGGTGACGAGTACTTCGTGCGGGCCGGCTACCGGCTCGACGGCGGTGTCGCCGTGGGGCTTGCGGTGCTGGCGCTGTGGGTCGCCACCGTGGTGCTGGCGTGGCGACTGCGGCATCGGGCACTGCTGGCACTGCACGCTGTGGTGGCGGCATCGCTGGTGTTCGCAACGGTGTCGATCAGCCGCATCTTCGGGAAGGTCTGGTACTACCTCACGCTGTGGTTGTGGGGTACTACGGTGATGCTGGTGGTGGCGGCGCTGGCCACGGTGGTGGTGTGGCGGCGACAGCGCCAGGCCGCGGGAGGGTCGGCCGCCGCGGCACGGAATCCGATCGGGGCGATGCTCATGGCGCTGCTCGGGGTGGTGTCGGTGGCCGCCTTCACCGTCGATGCTGCCCGCGCCGACGTGCCCGAAGCGCATCTGTCCGACACCCTGGCTGCGCTGGTGCCCCAGACCGTTGCGGCGCTCGAAGCGGGTACCGGTGGCACACTCGGCCGCGGGGGTCGCTACACGGTCACCTACGCCGACTCGTACTACTTCGGCTCGCAGTCGTACGGCCTGGTGAGTGAGCTCGAACGCCGTGGTTACGAGGTCGGCATGCCGAACACGTGGCGGGTGCCGGTGACCCCGCACCGGGTGGTGCTCGAGGCCGACGCCACCACGCAGTTGCGACTGGCCACGGGCCGCTACATCGACGAGGTGGCTGCCCTGCCCGGCGCCGTGCAGGTGGCCTTCCACGACCCCCGCACCCCCGCCGACATCGCCCGCGGTGAGCAACTTGCGCAGCAGGTGCGCACATCGCTCATCGTGGCGGGGGTGGAGGCGTTGGTGCCGATGATCGACGACAACCTGTTCGGTCTGCAGCTCGACCCGCGTGTTCCGGCTGAGGTGCAGGAGATGGTCGACGAGCTGCTGCGGTTGGGTGTGCCCACGGCCGTGTTCGTGCTGCCCCCGGAGACCGGCGCATGACGGCCGTGCTGGACGTGGCACCTCCCGGGCGCGGGCGGGCCGCTCGTCTGCTCGGCTGGGTGCTGCGGCTGGAGGTGCTGGCAGTGCTGGTGGCGCTGGTGCCGGTGGCCACGGCCATAGCCCGGGCGCTCATCTCGCACTGGATCCCGATGGGCGACAATGCGCTCGTCGAGATGCGAAGTCGCGATGTGTTCTCGCTCGACCATTTCCCCCTGCTCGGCACCTGGTCGTCGGCGTCGCTGAGTGCCGGGAAAGATCTCAATCACCCGGGCCCGCTGTTGTTCGATCTGCTGGCACCGTTCACCGCGGTGTTCGGCGGGCCGGCCGGTGTGGCAATCGGGATCGGGCTGTTGAACGGGGCGTCCATCATCGGCTGCGCGCTGGTGGGATGGCGGGTGATGGGCCGTACAGGGGCGCTGGCGGCAACGCTGGTGGCGGGCGCACTGGCCTGGACGCTGGGCAGCGTGTTGTTGACCGATCCGTGGAATCCGCATCCGCTGGTGCTGGCGTGTCTGCTGATGCTGCTGCTCACCTGGGCGGTCGCGAGCGGCGACCTGGTGCTGCTGCCCTGGCTGTTCGCGGTGGCCAGCCTGTGCCTGCAGGTGCACCTCGGCTACGCGTACCTGGTGCCGTCGCTGTGCATCGCAGCGCTCGCTGGTCTCGCCGTCGTGATGCGCCGTCGGTGGCGACTCGACCTGGTGGCGCGTGCCGGCGACAGTCGTCGACTGGTCGGGGCGGGCGCCTGGACGCTGGCGGTGCTGCTGGTGCTGTGGGCGCAACCGCTGTACGAGCAGCTGTTCGGTTCGGGCGAGGGGAACCTGAGCCGCATCCTGTCGAGCACCGGTGGCGACGAGCCCACCATAGGCGTGCCGCTGGCGGTTCGCCTGGTGTCGACGGTGACGGCACTGCCACCGTGGTGGGGGCGCTCGTCGTTCACCGGCTCCATCGTGTACACACCCTTCGATCCCGACGGGGCGACGGTGTCGCCCACCGATCTGCCGTCGTTCGGGGTATCGGTGGCGGCACTGGTCGCGCTGGGAGCACTGTTGACGGTGCTCGCGATGTTGGCCTGGCGCCGACGCGACCGGCCGGTTGCGGTGGCAGTGGTGGTGGTCGCAGTTGCGCTGGTGGTGGCGGTGCTGTCTCTCGCCATCAGCCCGTTCGGGCCGCTGGGGCTCACACCCCACCAGATGCGCTGGTTGTGGTCGATCGCAGCGTTCGTCACCTGGGTGGTGCTGGTTGGTGTGCTGCGCGCCGTCGCCCATCGCCGCAAGGTCGCATCGGTCGGCGACGCGGCGCTGGCGCTGTTGATCGCCGCGGCGGCAGTAGCGGCGGTGCCGTTCTCCGCACAGGCCGCGGGTCCGGCCACGTTCCAGGACCAGTTGCCGACCGGGCGGATGCTCGCCGATCAGCTGGAGACGTACCGCCCCGCCGGTTCGGTCGTGGTGATCGCCTCCGACCTGCGATTCACCGAGAGTTATTCGACGGTGGTGATGTCGGTGCTGCAGCGTGAGGGCGTCGACTTTCGGGTGGTGGAGGAGGGTCTGGTGCGCCAACTGGGTGAGGCCCGCCGTGCCGACGGCAACGAGGAAGTCGAGATCCGGCTCGCTGAGGGGCGCGCTGCGCTCGACCAGCGCGATGGTGCTGAACGCATCGCGCTTGCCGGGCCGCTCACACCGGCCGAGGTCGACGAGTTGCTCGCCGGTGAGGCGGCCATGATCGAGGCAGTCGCTGCCGGTCGGGTGATGGTGTCGACCGAGGGCGCGGGAATGATCGCCACGGGCCGCTTCGGTCTGTCGAACGACGAGGTCGAGGCTGCGATGAGCGACCCGGTCGAGTTCGTGCACGGTGGTCTGGCAGCCGAGATGGTGGCTGCCGGCGCGTTGACGGTCGACGACGCTGAACGGGCGCAGTTCGTGCGCACCACCGAACTGCGGCGACAGGTGGGTATCACGACCGTCGCGGTGTACGCGATGCCGCTTGCCGGAGCACCTACGAACGGGTGAGCACGGCGTCACCGGTGAGTTCGGCGGGCGGGTCGCGAAACACCCAGGCGCGTAGCAGCCCGAAGCGGGCCACGGCCGACAGACCCCAGGCAGCGATGAGGGTGAGCGACTGGGCGAGGCGCCCGCCGCCAGCCCACAGAGTGAGCGCCAGTGCCGCCGACGACACCGCTACCGAGGTGACGAACATTGTGGCCGCCGCCGTGTAGTGACGACCGCGGTCGACACGGCTGCGGTGTCCGAAGGTGAAGCGGCGGTTGGCCCATGCGTTGGCCAGTGCCGTGGCGGCCAGCGCGATGACGTTGGCCCAGATGGGGTGCACCACCTCGGCGAGCAGGAGGAAGAGCCCCAGCGACACCGCGGTGCTGACGAGTCCGACGAGGACGAAGCTCACCACCTGGCGGCCCATGTCGTCGCGTAGCGGGGCGCGTCGCAGGGGCCCGAGGTCGACCTTGCCGCCGCCACGGACGAACGAACGGGCGACGCGCTGCACACCGCGGAGGTCGTCGCGGGCGGTGCGTGCCACGTGGACCCTGCTGTCGGGGTCGTCGATCCAGTCGACCGGCACCTCGTGCACGCGCAGACCGTTGTGCTCGGCGAGCAGAAGCAGCTCGGTGTCGAAGAACCAGCCATTGTCCTCGACAGCGGGCAGCAGGCGTCGGGCGATGTCGGTGCGGATGGCCTTGAAACCGCACTGGGCGTCGCGGAAACGGTTGGCGAACACGACGCGCAGGATGAGGTTGTAGGTGCGCGAAATGATCTCGCGTTTGGGTCCGCGAGCGACCGTGGCACCAGGCGCGAGGCGCGACCCGATGGCGAGGTCGCTGTGGCCGGTGACGAGTGGGGCGACGAGTGGAAGCAGTGCCTCGAGGCCGGTGGACAGATCGACGTCCATGTAGCAGCACACGTCGGCGTCGCTACGCATCCAGGCTTCGCGGAGCGCAAGGCCACGGCCCTTGCGGTCGAGGTGCAGCACATCGACCTCGTCGAGCGTTGCGGCGAGGTGTTGAGCCACATCGAGTGTGCCGTCGGTGCTGGCATTGTCGGCGACGGTGATGCGCCAGGTGAACGGGAAGTGCTCGGTGAGGTAGGTGTGGAGCCGCGAGATGCTGGCCTCGAGGACGTGCGCCTCGTTGTACACCGGTACGACGACGTCGAGCACCGGTGGTGCTGATGAAGTGGCGGGGGAGGACGGCGCGTCGATGTCCATGGAACTCGCCCGCGAGGGTACAGGCCGTGCTGAGTGCGACGCGGGAGCGTTCGGGTGACACTCGGTCAGCCGCCGCCGAGCGCCGCACAGGCACCGACCGGCGTGTCGTAGCGCACATCGGTGGTCCACGGGCCGCTCAACCATTGGGGAGCACGGGGAGCGATGCCGTCGTACCGTTCGGCCAGTCGGGCGGCGAACCAGTCGGCGAAACGGGCGGCGCCCTGCGGGCACACGTGCACGCCGTCGGGCTTGCGGTCGGGGGATCCGTCGTCGCCGATGTCGATGACGAGCGTGTCGCCCCACAGAACCGAGGCGTCGATCAGGGTGACGTGATCGGAATCAGCGGCGACGAGTTCGCGGGCGACGGCGACCTGGCGTTCGAGACCGGGGTCGACGAGATCGTCACGCAGCGGCGGTGGCGTGACCGCGACGAGGTCGGCACCCATGGCACGCACCCGCGACGCGAACCAGGTGTAGGCCACGCGTAGTTCGTCGGTGCTGAAGGGTGAGTCCCACGACATCAGTTGCACCACCACCACATCAGCCCGGTTGGTGGTCATCATCTCGTCGTTCAGGGTGACCGTGTCGATGCCGTTGGAGGGGACGAGGCGGGCGCCGTCGAGTGCCCCGTTGTGGACGGTCACCCCGGCGGCCGCGAGCCGGGCCTCGATCGCCGGAGCCATATCGGCCGCCACCGAGTCGCCGATCCAGAGCACGGCGCCGATGGCGCGCCGTGGAGGCGGCACGGTCGTGCTGGTGCTGGTGCTGGTACTGGTGCTGACGCTGGTGCGGCCTGGTGGCCCGCTGGTGCTGGGGGCCGGTTCGGTGGCGGCGATGGTGGTGCTCGCCGTGGCGATGGAGGTGGTGACGAACGAATCCGGATCGAAGCCGGCGACCTGGCCGACACCGGTGGGTGCTATCACGGTGGCCACCACCGCAGCCACCAGCAGCGCGGCGGTGGCCACCTCGGCGCGCCTACCCGCGGCCCATCGCGTCTGACGCCGTATCGGCTGCTCGACCAACCGGTACGACACCTCGGTGAGCGCCAGCGAGAGGGCGATGGCGACGAGGTCGCGTACCGGCGGCGCCCACTGCGACTGGTGCTGTTCGAGCAGCACGATGACGGGCCAGTGCCACAGGTACCAGCCGTAGGAACGGGCACCGAGCCACCGCAGCGGCGCGGTCGAGCACCACGACACGATGCCGTGGCGAGGTGCGAGTGGCCGCTGCGCCGTGGTGATGGCCGCCATCAGCGACACTGCGCCTACGGCGATGAGCGAGTGGAGGGCGAGGCCTCCCTGCAGCAGTAGGTCGAGCCAGGCTCCGCCGCGCCACCACAGCACGGCGAGGCCCGCCACGAGCACCACCACGGTGGCGTCGGCGGTACGGGGATGTTGCCGGGCCCAGCGCACCGAGGCGGCACGAACCGGCGGCAGGGCCGCAAGGGCGCCCACCAGGAGGGCAAACGCACGCGTGTCGGTGCCGAAGTAGATACGCGCCGCCTGGTGGCTGCTGGCCAGCACGAATGTGACGGCCAGCGACGCGGCAGCGAGCACCGCAGTGATGACAGCCAACGAGGCAATCGGGGCCCGCCGCCGGAGGGCCATCAGCACGACGACCGGCCAGACGAGGTAGAACTGCTCTTCGATGGCGAGGCTCCAGAGGTGGTTGAACACCGACGCCTCGGTGACCGCGCCCCAGTAGTCGCGGGCGAGGGCAATGAGGTGCCAGTTGGCAAGGTACGGCAGTGCCCAGGCGGCGTCGCTGCGACCGAGCGCCTGTTGCGACGGGGTGCCCCAGACGGCGAGCCAGCCGAGGACGACGATGATGAGCAGAGAGACGGCCGGCATCAGTCGACGGGCGCGACGCGCCCAGAATCGACCCAGTTCGCGCAGGTCGTCGCGCCACGGACGACGGGCCGACGCCGATGGCAGCAGCGTGCCGACGAGCAGAGTGGTGATGAGGAAACCGGAGAGGGCGAAGAACAGGTCGACGCCGAGAAACCCGCCGCCCAGCCAGCCGAGGTGGTACGCCACCACACCCGTCACGGCGAGGCCGCGCAGTCCGTCGAGCACGGGCCAATGCTCAGCGGTGTGCCCACCTGCCATGGTGTGTGCGTCCCTCCCGCCACGTCGGTCGACCCCGGCCAACGAGCACTCAACGCTAGCGTGTGCACCGTTGCGCGCCAGTCGGGCGCGACGTTCACGATGGATGCCGCTGGATGTCGACTGCCGACTGCTCGCCGAACACCGACCCACCTGCGGCGCCGCTGCCGCGCGGGGTGTGGGTGGCCGTTCTGGTGGGTGCGCTGTGGCGGTTCGGCGTTCTGGTGGTCGACAAGTGGCACCAGCCGCTGCTGCTGAACGACTCGATCTACTACTCGGGGCAGGCCAAGCAACTGGCCCGCGGCGTGTGGTTCCGTGAACTGTTCGTCGACCAACCCGGGGCCGAGCACGGTCCGCTCACCTCGGTGCTGATGGCCCCGCTCAGTTGGATGGATCACCCCGAGCCGTGGCAGCGCATCGTGACCGTGGTGTGCGGTGTGGCCACAATCGTGGTGCTGGCTGCTGTGGCTCGCCGTGTGGCCGGCGAGCGCGCCGCCGTGGTGGCTGCCTGGATCGCTGCGCTCTACCCGAATCTGTGGATGAACGACGGCCTCGTCATGTCGGAGAGCATCAGCACGTTGTGCATCGCCGCAGTACTGCTGGCTGCACTGCGCTGGCGCGCGGCGCCTTCCGCCCGCCGGGCCGTCACCCTCGGGGTGTTGCTCGGTCTGGCCACGCTGGCGCGCAGCGAACTGGTGCTGGCGGTGCCGCTGGTGGCCCTGTGGTGCCTGTGGCCGAACCGCCGCGCCTGGCGGGCGCCGCTGCTGGTGATGGTGGCGGCCGGTGTGACGGTGGCGCCCTGGGCGGTGTTCAACCTGGTGCGGTTCGATCGACCGGTGCTGCTGACCACCAACGACGGCACCACACTGGGCGGCACCTATTGCAATGAGGCGTTCCACGGGCCCGATCTGGGGAACTGGTCGTTGCTGTGCGTGGCCGATCCGCCGGGCGTGCTGTCCGACGAGGACCCGTCGGTCCGCTCGGCGCGTCTGCGGTCGCAGGCGTTCGCCTACGCCCATGAGCACCTCGACCGTCTGCCGGTGGTGGTGGCGGCGCGGTTGGGGCGTTCGGTCGACGTGTTCGGGCTCGATCGCCTGGTCGACCAGGACGAGGGTGAGGAGCGCTACCGCTGGGCATCGTGGGCGGGCATCGTGGCGTGGTGGATGCTGGCCCCGTTGGCGGTGGTGGGGTTACGTCGTATCGATCGAGTGTCGCGTCGGCTGCTGCTGGTTCCGGTGGTGACCGTGCTGATCACCACGGTGCTGTTCTATGGCGCGCATCGCATCCGTTCGCCGCTCGAGCCCACGGTGGTGGTGGGCGCTGCCGTGGCGATCGCCACCTGGTCGGCCACACGGCGCCGCGCTCAGCTACCAGCCAAGGCAGGTGACGGCTCGTGAGCGACCGCACGCTCGCCTATCAGCCCGCGCTCGACGGATTGCGGGCGCTGGCCGTCACGCTCGTGCTGTGCTTCCATGGCGGCGCCAGTTGGATGGCCGGCGGCTATGTGGGCGTGTCGGTGTTCTTCACGCTGTCGGGATACCTCATCACCTCGTTGCTGCTGGTCGAGCACCAGCGTTCCGCGAGCATCGACCTACGTGGCTTCTACACGCGCCGGGTGAAGCGGTTGCTGCCGGCGAGCCTGCTGTTGCTGGTGTTGGTGGTCGTGGCCGCTGCGGCCGGTGCGTGGAGATGGGACGGCGCGCTGACCCGCGATGTGGTGGGGTCCGCGCTGCAGGTCGAGAACTGGGTGAAGCTGCTGGGCGACGCGAGCTACGCCGACCTGGTGAACGCAACGCTCGGACGGGTGGCGCCGCTCGAGCATTACTGGTCGTTGTCGATCGAAGAGCAGTTCTACTGGGTGTGGCCGGTGGTGATGCTGGTGCTGCTACGCCGGGTTCGCTCGGCACAGCGGGTCGTGGTGTGGCTGGTGCTGGCGGCGCTGGTGGGCATGGTGGCAGCACCCGTCATCGCCTCGGTGTGGGGCGCAGACGCGGCCTACTGGTCGACCCCAGCCCGGATGGGCGAGATCCTCATCGGTGCTGCCTTGGCGGCGGTGTTGCACCGTGGCTCGACGGTGCCGCGCTGGGCGGGGTGGCTGACACCGGTGCCACTCGCCGCCGTGCTGCTGGTGGCCGTCACCTGGCCCGCCGCCAGTGGACCCGCCTACAGCGGTTGGCTACCGGTGTTCGCCCTCGGGTCGGCGCTGCTGATCTGGGGCCTCCAGGTCGACGGCCCGGTCCGCAGGGTGCTGTCGGTGCGGCCGGTGGTGTGGGTGGGCACGGTGAGCTACGGCATCTACCTGTACCACTGGCCGATCTTTGCGGTGGTCACCGCCGACCGCACCTCGCTCGACGGGGTGGCGCTCGCTGAGCTGCGGGTGGGCCTCACCGTCGCAGCCGCGGCGCTGTCGTACCGTGTCGTCGAGCGTCCGATTCGCAGCGCTTCGTCGCTGGGGTGGCGGCCGATCACCGTGGGCGTGGCGGCCACCGCGGCGGTGGCGCTGGTAGCCGTGGTGATGGTGCCATCCCGACAGGCAACATTGGCCGCCCTCCCGCTCGACTCGGCCGTGGCTGCTGCCGGCGACATCGAACCCGTCAGCGGCAGCGTTGCGCCGCTGGCGGTGGTGTCGAGCAGCACGTTGCCGCCCGCGGCGTCTGTGGTGGCTTCGGTACCGTCGATGTCGACGACTGTGCAGGTGCCGATGGTCAGTCGTCCGGTGCGCATCGTGGTGGTGGGCGATTCCACCGCCGAGTTCACAGCAGCAGGCCTCGTGGAATGGGCCGCCGACCATCCCGACGTGGCACGAGTTCGCCCAGCAGTCACGGCCGGGTGCGGGTTCCTGCGCGACGGTCGGGTGCCCACCGACGGGTCGATCGACTGGGTCGAGCCCTGCCGACAGCTGCTCGACGATCAACTGCCCGCAGTGCTGGCCGAGACGCAGCCCGATGTCGTGATGCTGATGGTGACGATGCGCGATGTCGAGAACCGCATCTGGAGCGACGCGGAGGGCGAACTCGATCCCTTCGATCCGCGCTATCGCGCTCGCCTGCTCGATGCGTATCGCACGATGGCCGAACGTCTGGTTACGGCCGGGGTGCCCCGTGTGGCGTGGGTGCTGCCCCCGAAGCCGATCGCTCCGTTCGAGGGCGATCAACGGGTGATGCGCGATCCGGCCCGGTACGCGGTGCAGCACGACGTCATCAGCCAGGTGGCGGCCGAATACCCCGACGTGGTGCGTGTGGTCGATCTCGACGGCTGGCTCACTGCGGCGGGGCGGCGAGTCGACACGGGTCTGCGGCCCGATGGTCTGCACTGGTCGACCGACGGCTCCTACTGGGTGAGCGATTCGTTCCTTGCCGCCTCGCTGGTGAGTGTGGCGGTATCGCCGTGATCGCCTGATCAGGTGCCTCGGCGCACACGAATTCGCCGGTGACGGCCATCGGCGCGGTCGTCGGAGCCAAGCGTTGCCGCGAACAGCAGCACGACGACGAACAGTCCGGCCTCATGGAAGCCTTCGAAGTAGCCGGGCCAGGCGGCATCGGGGAAGTAGCGGTGGTGTCGCTGCGTCATCAGTACGCCGGCGCCGAGCGCCGCAGCGAGTGCAGCCGCAGCCCATGCGGCGAGACGAGGGCGACGGGTGACCACCACCAGTGCTGCAGGCACGAGGGCGATGACGGCCCAGTGCGGTCGGACGACCAGTGCCGCGGCGACGACGAGGGCGACAGCGGCGGTGGCGGCGTCGCTGGTGCTGGCCCGGGTGCCGATCGGGCACCAGGCAGGTGGGTCGAACTCGTCGACCGGTCGGGCCGAGCGGCGATCGACGAGGGCGAGCAGCAGACAGGCGAGCACGCCGAGAGCAGCGATGAGCAGCGCGATGTTCAGCGACGATTGCGGTGTCCACGTCATCGTGACGGTGCGTGTCTGGTCGCTCGGCGCGAGGTACCAACCGTTGAAGCCGCCGCTCACCTGTTCCGGTGCGCCGAGCGAGGTGTCGGTGTTGCCGACGGTTGCCGATGCGGTCCAGGCGTCGTTGTAGCCCTCACCGAGCACGAGCCAGCAGCCCTCGGGGCACGGGCCGACGGTTGCGGTGCGGGTGGTACGGGTGCGCTCCACCTGCACCACCGGTGGAGCGGGCACGTTGTCGTGCCAGAAGTACGACGAGCGCAGTGTGATCCGGTCGACGTCGATGCCGGTGGTGCTGGCCGCGCCGATGCCGGCACCGGTGACGATGCGATGGGTGCCGGCGCTGAGCGAGAGTCGAGCGTCGTCGCACGGATCGACATCGACGGCCTCACCTGCCAGCAGGCGGTCGAGTACCTCGTCGGTGATGTCGAGCGCGAGCGGAGCGCCGTCGACGCCGACCAGATCGCTCCGGCAGCCGACAGGGCGTTCGACAGGGTTGGCGGTGGCGAGTGCGAGGCCGTCGATGTCGCCGATGGCGGCCGGAAGCTCGGTGGTCTCGCCGTAGCGCCGGTCGATGGTGGTGCGTGCATCGACGCCGGTGATGGTGACGGTGACCTGGTCGGCGTCGGCCGCGACGGGTTCGGGAAGCACCACGGTGGAACGGCCCGAGGTGTCGGGTGCAGGTACGGGCACGGTGACCGCGAGCCCACCAGCGACGACGTGCAGTTCGGTGACGGTGGAGTGGAGGCCGTCGGTGGGCTGTACCAGGTCGAAGCGATCGGTGGCGTTGCCGGGTTGGAGCCTGAGGGTGAGGGTGGAGCCGATGGCCTGGCCGAACGGGGTGACCCACGCGGTGGCCGGGTCGCCGTCGACCGCCGCTGCGGCACCAGCCGACACGATGCCGGTGAGATGCGACGAGGCGGTGGCGACAGGAGTGCGGCCGGCGAGGTCGGCCAGCACCGCGTCGGTTGCCCGGGCGTCGAGGCGGAGGGTGACGGCGGCGTCGAACGTGCGCTCCACCGGCAGTGCGAACTGGCGCACCATCGTCGGCTCGGGATCGTCGCGCCAACGGTCGCTGGGCCGGGTCCGCTCGCGGGAGAGCACGATGGCCAGGCGCGTGTCGGCGTCGATGCGGTCGAGCAGATCGGACGGCAGCATCGTCACCTCGGTCGCCACCGGGCCGAGTTCGGCGAAGCCCACCGCAGACGGACCGCTGTCGGTGCCTTCCGCCCGCTCGGCGACAGCGGTGATGGTGATCGTCACCGGTTCGGTGCTGCCGAGTTCGACCGTCTGTCCGGGCGGGCGCAGGGACGAGTCGTCGAGGTCGACCTCGCGACTGGTGCCGTCGGCCTCATCGATACGGACCCGAGTGATCACGCGCGTGGCAGCAGTGTCCTGGGGCTGCAGCAGGCGCAGTGTGCCGTCGGTGGCCGACAACTCGATCGACTCGCCCTCGGGTGAGAATCGGTCGGCCACCACCCAGGCCGTGGCCGGGTTGCCGTCGACCGCCATCGCCGGGCGGTCTTCGGGTCGATAGGCGAACGGCTCGCCGTACGAGGTTGCCCGCACCCGCAGGGTGCCGATCGCACTCGTGCCGTCGTCGAGCAGGGTGATGGTCTGGTTCGACGGAGTCTGCGTCGCGAACACGGCCAACCGCTGATCGGCCGACGTGAAGCGGGTGACATCAGGGTCGGGCCCACCGGACTCGGTCATCCCCGTGACGTCCTGCGACCCGCGCCAGTGGGTGGCCCGGTCGCGGTTGCTGTCGGTGACCACCACCGTGGCCAGGCCCGCTCCGCCAGAGTCGGCCGCGGCGACCGCCTGAGCCAGTTCGTCGGGCCGCAGATCGGCGGCGTAGCGGACCAGTTCGTCGCCCTGCAGCAGTCCGGCTGCAGCTGCGTCGACGAGGCCATCACCGCTGCCGGCCACGAGCACCACCCTAGTAGCCGTCCGCACGATGGGAACCGGCTCGCGGACGGGAACGAGCTCCACCGTGGGCAGCGCGGTGCCCACGCGTGGGTCGCCGAGTTGCTGCTCGTCGATCATCGGTACATCGGGCACGTTGGGTGTCGGTTCGCCGAATACGGTCGGCGTGCCGAGGCCGGGCGGCGTGGCGGCGAACAGGTCGGCCACCACCTCGGGCCGGGGGGTGCGGAAGCGATCGAAGGCGAGGTCGTCGGCCACCCAGATGGTGTCGACGCCGAGCAGTCGGGCGATCGGTGCGATGGCCGCGGGGTCGATGGTGCCCGCCTGGAAGCGGTTGTCGAGCGCGTAGAGGAGGTCCATCGCCCCAGGGCTGCCGAGTGGTAGGAGATCGCGTGTGACGAGGGGTTTGTCAGTGAGGCCCGGCAGCGGCGGGTCGACCGTGTAGCCCCAGCGGAAGGCACCGAACTCCGAGCCGGGCAGTTGCAGCACGCGGTACTCGCTCGAGCCGGCATCGAGAACGGCGACGGCATCGAGCCAGGCCGCAGGCGGGTCCTGATCGCGCTCGAGCGCCGGGTCGACGAACCCGCCGTTCCGCAGGGCCGGCAGGTTCACCACGGCGAGCAGCACCACCGTCGGCGCGGCGAGCAGGCGGACCCGGAACCGGGTGGTGGCCAGCGCGGTGACCAGCGCGCCCGCCCCGAGCGCGAGGCCGAAGGTGCTGAGGGGGAGGGCCCGGGTGCTGCTGCGCAGGGCCAGGCCGAGCGCCGAGTCGGCGAGGGGCTTCATCAGCGGCGACGGGTCGGTGATGGGGTGCACGCCCACAGCCAGCACGATGCCGGTCACCACCATCCAGGCGGCATACCGGCGCTGCCCCCACCGCACGACGGCGAGACCGGCGAGGCATACGGCGGTGAGTGCGTAGCCGGCGACGATGACCGCGCTCGAGGTCATGTACTCGACGGATGCGGTGGTCGTGAAGGCGTACGGGTCGCGGATGTAGAACAACCAGTAGCCGAGGCCACGCAGGGTCTCGGTGCTCACCGAGGTGAGCGACACCGCCTCGAGCGTTTCGGAGAAGGCGAGTACATCGGCGCCGTGACGGCCCTGTACGACGAGCATCACGATCCACCACATCGATACGGCCAGGCTGAGCGCACCGAGCTGCACCGCAGTGACGATGGCCCGGCGCCAGGTGATGCTGCGCGACCATGCCGCGTGCAGTAGCCACAGCACCGGGGCAGGTGCGATGAGGGCGAGCGCCGTGGCGTTCACCGCTCCGACGGTGAGTACGACGAGAGCGAACAGTGCGGCGTCGCGCCAACGGGCGCGGCGTAGCGCGACACGGATGGTGAGCCCCACCAGCCAACCGACGCCGGCCCAGGGGAGCAGCATCACCGAGGTGCGCGAGATGTACGGCAGGATGTAGGGCGACAGGGCGTAGACGAGACCGGCGACGGTGGCCCCTGAGGCGCTGAGGCCGAGATGCCGGGCGGCCCAGCGCACGCCGAGCCCGCCGAGGAACACGATCGTGCCGATCCACAGTCGGTGGGCCACCCAGTCGGGTGCGCCGAGGTGCTCCATCGTCCAGAACCACGGGCCCGAGGGCCAGAGGTAGGCGATGGTCTGGTGCGGCACCCAACCGGCGAACTGCCGCGTGTCCCAGGTGAACGGTGCGTCAGCAATGAGTCGCCCCGGGTTCAGGTACAGGTACAGCTTGGTGTCGGTGGGCATCCGCCCGGGCTTGGCAGTAAGCGCCGGCAGATAGGCGAACAGGGCGAGCAGCCACACGCCGACCGCGGCCGTCGGGCGGTACCGCCGCATGCTCACGGAATGGCGCCGAGGACGCCGTACAGCCCGGTGAGCGTGACGAGACCGGCCGCCCCCATGGCGATCGTGGCTCCCCAAGTCCTTCACGCGACTCCGCTGGTCGCCGCAGATCCCGCCTCGGCTCCGGCTGTC
>JBAXSU010000339.1:0-1773 GCA_037130535.1 Actinomycetota bacterium | reverse complement strand
CTGCACACCGTGCTGGTGGCCACCAGCGATCGCATCCACGAGCGGGCAGCCGAACTGCAGGCGCTCGGCCTGGCCGCCACCGGCATGGTGGCCGACCTGCGCGATGAGGCCGCCGTCGCCCGCGTGGTGGCCGCTGCAGAGGCCATCGGCGCGGTGGAGGTGCTGGTGAACAACGCTGGGATGACCTCGGTGGCCGCGGGCGGCGACGCCGGCCGCCGGGTGGCCGACATGACCGTGGCCGATTGGGACGACACCGTTCGCCGCAATCTCACCAGCGCGTTCATGGTCACTCGCGCCGTGCTGCCCGGCATGGTGGCGCGTCACTACGGGCGCATCGTGATGGTGTCGTCGGTGAGCGGGCCGGTGGTGTCGTTCCCGGGCGGCGGCGCGTACGGGGCGGCGAAGGCGGGCATGGTGGGACTCACCCGTGCGCTCGCCCAGGAGGTGGCCCGCGACGGGGTGACCGTCAACTCGGTGCTGCCGGGGTGGATCGACACCTCGTCGGCAAGCGACCGCGAGCGCGAGGCGGGTGTCGCCTCACCGGTGGGCCGCAGTGGCACGGCTGACGAGGTGGCCGTTGCCGTTGCATTCCTGGCCGATCGGGCCGCGTCGTACGTGACGGGCACGGTGGTGGTGGTCGACGGCGGCAATTCCATCGTCGAAGACCACGCCCACTAGCCCCATCTTCTAGCGTCGGCGCGATGGACGACCACCTGCTGCCCGACTGGCTCACGCCCACGTGGCTCGGCACGACGCTGGGCCGCGAGGTCACTGCGTTCACCACCAAGCGCATCGGCGACGGCCTGGTGGGTATGAACCTGCGGCTCGCCGTCGCCTCGTCCGACCCCGAGGTGCCGCGTTCGCTGGTGGTGAAGCTGCCGTCGCCCGATCCGCTCAGTCGGGCCAGCGGAGTGAGCCTGCGCAACTACGAGCGCGAGGTGTGCTTCTACCGCGACCTCGCCAGCACCGTCGACATGCGTGTGGCCGCCTGCCACCACGCCGCGTGGCACCCGGAATCGGGCGACTTCGTGCTCGTGCTGGAAGACCTCGCCCCCGGCGCGCAGGGCAACCAACTGACGGGCTGCAGTGTCGACCAAGCGCGCACCGCGGTGGTGGAACTGGCCCGTCTGCACGGCCCGCGGTGGAACGACGCATCGTTGTGGGACATCGAGTGGTTGGGTCGTCGCACCAGTGCCGACGACACCGCCCGAATGGTCGAGTACTGGGGGCTGTTCATGCCCGGCTTCCTCGCCACGTACGCCAGGCACCTGTCGACCGAGGCCCTCGACCTGCTGACGGTGTTCGGCCACCGGATCGCCGACTGGATCGACGGCCGGGAAGAACCGTTCACCGTCACCCACGGCGACTACCGGCTCGACAACCTGATGTTCGCCACCGCCGAGGGCGGGTACCCGGTGGCCGCGGTCGACTGGCAGACCCCCGGCCACGGGCCTGCGCTCGCCGATGTGAGCTACTTCATGGGTGCCGGCCTGCTGCCCGCCGAGCGGCGCGAGGTGGAGCAGGCGATCGTGGCCGAGTACACCGCCGCGCTCGATGCCTATGGCGTGGAACCGGCTGCCGCCTGGGTGTGGCAGCAGTACCGGCGCGAGGCATTCGCCGGCGTGGTGATGGCGGTGGTGGCGTCGCAAGTGGTGGCGCCCAGCGACCGCAGCGAAGCGCTGTTCACCGCCATGGCCACACGCCACCTGCAACACGCCCTCGACCTCGACGCGCTGGGTGCGCTGTGACCGACCTGCCCGACTTCCACATCCC
>JBAXSU010000338.1:0-1816 GCA_037130535.1 Actinomycetota bacterium | reverse complement strand
TGAGGCCCGCGACCGGCCGCTGCGGCAGGGTCAGCGAGCGCGCAGCTCGAGGGCGTCGCGCTTCAAGATGGTGTAGTGACGCTCGTGCTGGTCGATCCAGCCGAGGCGAATGAAGCTGGCGATGGCCTTGTTCACTCGCTCGCGCGACGCACCCACCATGCCGGCGAGTTCCTCCTGGGTGATGGGCAGGACGAACTCCTCCTGACCACCCGACAGTTCGAGCAACCGCTTCGCGGTGCGGCCGGTGACATCGAGGAACACGCTGTCGGCCAATGCTTCGTCCATCACCCGCAGGCGACGGGCGAGCAGCCGGCACACGCCCCACAGGAGCGCGGGGTCGCTGCGGAACGCCTTGACGACCGGATCGAACGGGATGGCGTACACCACCGACGGCTCGAGCGCGCGGGCCATCGCCGACCGCGAGCCCTCGTCGAGCAGGGCCATTTCGCCGAACAGGTCGCCCGAATCCATGAGCGCCACCACGGTCTCGCGATGATCGATGGGGTTGGCGATGGCGATGGCGATGCGACCGCTCACCACCAGGTACAGCGAGTCGGCGATGTCGCCCTCACGGAACAGCACGTCGCCGCGAATGAGCGGCAGCTCGGCGCCCGCTGCCGCGATGTCGCGCACCACCGACGCCGGCGCATCCGCGAAGAAATCGGTTCGTGCGAGCAGTTCTTCGTGAGCCATGTCCGATGGAACGGTACTACCCTCGCCCACGTGTCGTCGCAACGGTCGCAGAAGGTGTGGACCATCGTGGTCGCCGGCGGCTCCGGCACCCGTTTCGGCGGCCCGAAGCAGTACGAGATGCTCGGCAGCCAGCGAGTGCTCGACTGGTCGGTTGCCGCCGCCCGCGATGCCAGCGACGGGGTCGTGCTGGTCGTTCCCGCCGCCGACGCCACCCGCGAAGGTGGGATCGCCGGTGGCGCCAGCCGCAGCGGGTCGGTTCGCGCCGGTCTCGCGCACGTGCCCGACGACGCCACCATCGTGCTGGTGCACGACGCGGCTCGCCCGTTCGCCGATGCCGACCTGTTCCAACGGGTGGGCGACGCGGTGGCCGACGGTGCCGATGCCGCCCTCCCGGGCGTCGCCGTCGCCGACACCATCAAGCAGATCGACGGTGACGGAACGGTGGTGCACACCCCGCCCCGCGCCGAGCTCACGGCCGTGCAGACGCCACAGGGCTTTCGCTTTGACGCCATTCTCGCCGCCCACCGCGCCCATCCCGGCGATGCGGCGGATGATGTCGAGGTGGCCCGCGCCGCAGGGCTTGACGTCACCATCGTCGAGGGCGACGAAGACAATATCAAACTGACCTTCCCCGGCGATTTCGCCCGTGCGGAACGGATCATCGCGGCAAGACTGGCAAGGTAGGCGCATGGATATTCGACTGGGCAATGGCTTTGACGTGCATGCCTTTACCGACGGCGATCACGTCTGGCTTTGTGGCGTCAAGGTGCCGCATGGCAAGGCGCTGCTCGGCCATTCCGATGCCGATGTGGGCATGCACGCCCTGACCGATGCGATTTACGGCGCTTTGGCGATCGGGGACATTGGCCGCCATTTCCCGCCCTCTGACCCGCAATGGAAGGGCGCGGCAAGCCATATCTTCCTGTCCCATGCGGCGGATTTGGCCCGCGCGCAGGGGTTCACCATCACCAACTGCGATGTGACGCTGATTTGCGAACGCCCCAAGATCGGCCCCCACGCCGATGCCATGCGCGCTGAACTCGCGCGGATCATGGGGGCTGAGGTGGGTCGCGTCAGCGTCAAGGCCACCACTTCGGAACGTTTGGGCTTTACGGGCCGCGAA
>JBAXSU010000337.1:0-1826 GCA_037130535.1 Actinomycetota bacterium | reverse complement strand
GCCGCCGCCGGTGCGCAGTGTCACGCCGCCGAGGGTGTACGCCGAGGCGTCGAGCGTGTTGACGCCCGCGCCTCCGCTCAATACGACATTTTCTATCTCTGCAAAAGTGTCGGTTTCCGTGCCGATCGCGAGCTGCCAGTTGGTGAGCGTCATGTTCGCGTCGCGGGTCTCGACGAGGGTGTCGGTGCCGCGGCCACCGCGGATGTCGTCGGCCCCGGCGCCACCGGTGAGCACGTCATCCCCTGCCCCGCCGATGAGCGTGTCGTCGCCGGCGCCGCCGTCGAGCTGCACCGAGCCGCTAAACCCGGAGGCGTCGATTGAATTGTTGGAATCGCCTCCCGTCAGCTGCGCCCACTCGAATCCGACGAGCGTTTGGGTCACACCATCGAACGTGAGCGACGTATCGGTGAGCACCATGGTGGTGGCGTTGCGGGTCTCGAACACCAGATCGACGTCTTCGCCATCCTCGTCCGTGCCGCCGTCGAGCGAATCGCCCACGCCACCGCCGCCGCTGAGTCGGTCGTTGCCTTCACCGCCGCTGAGAATGTCCCCTCCGGATGTGCTTCCGATGACCGTGTCGGCACCTGCCCCGCCTGACAGAACCACCGACCCCTTCGTGAAGGCTGAGGCGTCGAGAAGATTGTCGCCGTCGTTCCCGAACAATATGGCGCGCTGAATATTCGTGAGCGTGTTGGGCCTGCTCACGCCCGCCGTGGTGGTCGCCACGCTAATGGTTCTGGTTCCGCCGATCAGGCCTCCACCCGCAGCCGTCAGGGAGGCGATCGACCTGCCAGAGAGATCGCCGGTGAACGCCACGCTCCACCCCTGCGGGAGCAGCGTCACGTCTACGTCAAAGATGCCGATGGTGGTCAGGTCGATCAGTGCAGACCTCACGACATCCGCGGTGGCATTCCAAGGAATCGCCCGGGTTGTCTCGCCGGCGTAGGTCAGCGTGAAGGTGCCGCCGGTGACGCCGGCCCCGCGGGTCAGGCTTTGCACGGCACTCGCTCCCTCGCCCATCTCGAGCGTGGTGTCGGTGAGCACCATGCGGCCGGTGCCATATTCGATCAGCGTGTTGTCGCCACCGCCGCCGTCGATCGTGTCGACGCCCGCGCCGCCGCTGATGATGTCATCGCCGGTTCCGCCCTTGAGCGTGTCGTCACCCGCCCCGCCAAGGAGGCTGACGCTGCCGGTGAAACTGCTGGCATCGAGCACGTTGTTGCCAGCGCCGCCGGTCAGGATCGCATTGCTGATACCGCTGAGAATGTTGCGACCGAGCACACCGCTCGCTCCCACCGTCAGCAGCGTGTCTGTCAGAACCATGTCGGCATCAGACGACGCGCTCACCGTGTCGAAACCGCCGCCGCCCACCAGCGTGTTCACCCCCTTGCCGCCGGTGAACAGGTTGTCGGCCGAGTCGCCCGTGATCGTGTCGTTGAAGTCGGAGCCGATCACCCTGCGGAACCCGCCGACCGACGTGAAGCCTGTCGCCGATCCGGTGGCCAGGTTCACCGTCACGCCGCTGGTGGCGACTGAATAATCGAGGGTCTGGTCTCCCGCCCCAGCCGTCAGATGGTTGATTCGGGCGAACGAGACGCCGTCAATCGACCCGGCCCCCGTGCCCGTGATGCTCCAGAGGAGGTCGCCCTTGCCACCGATCACCCGGTTGCCACCGACGAGCGCATTGGCGGTGCTGCCGATGATCTGCGTGACGGCAGACATGCCCGCTGTGCCGGTGGCTGCGTTCGTGCCGAAGTCGACCGTCACCGCCGTGGTCGAGGCCGTGTAGTCGAGGATGTTCTTGCCCTCGCTGCCGGCGGCCACCC
>JBAXSU010000336.1:0-1843 GCA_037130535.1 Actinomycetota bacterium | reverse complement strand
AGGTGCGCGGCCTCACGCCGTACCAACCGAGCGTCGGTCTCGATGCAGCCATCGTGGCGTTGTCGGGCCGGGTGCGCGTGCGCGAGGGCTCGGCCCGCACCAGCGAAGGCATCATCACCGACCTGTGGGAAGAGGTGTTCGGGCGCACCGCGGGTGGTGACGGCGAGGGAAAAGCTGGCGCCCCGACTGGGGCCAACAACTCCCACTGAAGCAGCCGCAGCAGGCCAAGGAGGGCGCGGAGGCCGACGAGGCGGTGCAACAGGCGCAGCGTAAGACCACGTCGCGTCGCGAGCTCGCCCGTAATCCGCGCTTCGAGCAGGTGTCGCCCGAGGTGGGCGAACTCGATGAGGCGGCGGTCGACGAGGCGATGGCCGACGACCCCGACGACACGATGGCGATGCTCGCCGATCTCACTGGCGCCACCGATCAGGGGTTACGCGAGTTGGCCCGCCGACTGGCCGGGCGCCTGTTCCTCGACATCAGCCGTCGTGGCCCGAGCCGCCCACGTGGCGTCGGTCGTTTGGAGGAGCGCCCGTACCGGCCCGATGCTGGCGACCTCGACATCGACGCCAGCCTCGACGCGCTGGTAGATGCCGGTGGCACGGGTGGCGTGGTCGACCCCGAGCGGCTGCGGGTGCGCGGCTGGGTGCAGCCCGGCACGGCGCTGTGCCTGCTGGTGGACCGCAGCGGTTCGATGGGTGGCAAACCGCTGGCCACCTCGGCGGTGGCGGCCGCGTCGGTGGCGTGGCGGGCCCCGGCCGACTACAGCGTCATCGCCTTCGGCAAGGACGTGGTGGTTGCCAAGAGCCAGGACGTGCCGAAGGCCAGCGACCGGGTGGTGAACGATGTGCTGGCGCTGCGCGGGTTCGGCACCACTGACCTCGCCGGCGCACTGCTGGGTGCCGCCGATCAGTTGCGCCGCAGCAGGGCGGGCCGCAAGGTGACCATCCTGCTCAGCGATTGCCGGGCCACGGTCGATGGCGATCCGCTGGCTGCTGCCGGCGGACTCGACGAGTTGGTGGTGATCGCCCCCGAGGGCGACAGCGACGAGGCCGAGGCGTTCGCCCGGCGCACCGGGGCTCGGCTCACCACGGCGGCAGGCCCGTCGAGTGTGGCCGAGGCGATCGGCCGGGTGTTGGAGGCCTGAGGTCGCGCACGATGAGGAGCCGTTCGACGGGCCGGCCCACCTGACGGCTGAGCGTGTGGTTCGGCACGCGAGCGACGACGTCGAGACCCAACCGGGTGAGGGCTCGCTGGCGTGAACCGACGGCGGCGTTGATCTCGCCGCTCCAGCACTCGACGCCCCGGCCTCGGCAGTACTGGTCGACATGCTCGAGCAGCAGCAGCGCTGCCGAACCGGAACGATGGTCGCTGCGCACGTTGAGGTGTACGTGGGCTGCCGAGGGCCGTCGCTCGAGCGACCGCGCCAACTGCACCGCGTCGCGCAGTCGGTCGGCGTAGAAGCGTCGACTCGGTCCGTCGAGGCGACAGGTCACCGTGGCGAACATCGTGCCACCGACGAAGCGACCGACCTTTCGGCGGATCACCTTCCGATACGCCGATTCGTCGGTGCACACCAAGGCGTATCCGATGATGGCGTCGGCACCGGCAGGATCGAGGATGACTGCCGCCCCGGCTCGCTCGGCATCGAGGTACCAGCGCAGGCACAGGTCGCGGTAGCGGTCGCCTCGGGCGAGCGTGAACCCGAGTGGTTCGCCGAGCGCCATCGTGGCGTCGAACAGCTCGCCGATCGCGTGATCGTCGGCCGTCGTCGCCGTGCGGAGCACGAGTTCAGGCAGACGTGGCGACCTGGTGCGGCTCACGGGTTGGCTCACGGGTTGGC
>JBAXSU010000335.1:0-1847 GCA_037130535.1 Actinomycetota bacterium | reverse complement strand
ACGTCGCGGCCGTCCATGTCGGGCAGGCCCAGGTCGAGCAGCACCATCTCGTAGCCGCGTGCCTGCAGTGCCTCGGCGCCGGTGACGACGTGAGTGACGGTGTGGCCGGCGGCCCCGAGACCATCGACCAGCGAGCTGGCAATCGACCGGTCGTCTTCCACGAGCAGGATCTTCACCTCGCCATTGTGGGCCGGTTCGGCAACTCGCGGCTGACTCTTGGATGTTTCTTGGACGAAGGCGACCCGCCCGTTGGATGGGCCACCCGTACCGTGTGCTCATCCCATCCGACCTACTGGAGCACACGATGAAGACGAAGATCGCCGCAGCCCTGTCGCTCGCCGGAGTACTGGTTGCCGGTTCCGCCGCCGCACTGGTGAACACCCAGGTGCTGCAGAACAACAGCAACGAGGCCACGACGGTGCCGGCCCTGGCCGCGCCGGCCGGGCTGCTCGTCACCACCACCACCACTGCCGGGGTCGAGACGTCGCTCCCCATCGATGCCACCTCGACCACGGTGGTCGGTGGGGCACCGTCGACATCGGTCGATAGCACCGCGCCCGTCAGTACGGCACCGGCCAGCACGGCACCCACTGCAGGGGCCACCCCCACCCAGGCCGTGTACCGCATCGGCGATGCCGGCACCGTCACGCTCGACACCGCCGGCGACCGGCTGACGGTGGTGGCCGCCACACCGAGTGCCGGTTGGCAGGTGGGCAAGGTCGAGCAGCGCAGTCCACTCGACATCGAGATCTACTTCCGCTCGGCCACGGTCGAGCTGGAGTTCAAGGCCAACCTGCTGTTCGGTGTGGTGAGCACCTCGGTCGAGTCGCGCACTGTGGGCGCCCCGCCCGCAGGCGGCACTGCAGCGCCGGGTCCGTCCACCAGCGTCCACGACGACGATGACGACAGCGAGCAGCACGACGACAGCAGCGGCGGCCACCACGGCGGCGAACACGAGGACGATGATGACTGACCGACCGCAACTCTCCCCCGAGCAGCTCGCCCGCATGGCAGCGCTCCGCCAACAGCGACCCACCGAGGTGCCCCTCACACAGGCGGCCACACCGAGGTCGACCCGGCGTACCAAGCCCGCCCAGTTGTCGAAGATCGTCACTGCCGGCTTGTCGACCTCGCTCGTGCTCGGTCTGGTCACGGTGATGGGTTGGAGCGCCACCACCGGCGCATCCGACTCCGGCTCCACGCCGCAGCCGGCTGTCGGCCCCATCGTGCTGGCCCCCTCCCAGCCGCTGGCCGATCCGACGGTGCTGATGACGGCCCCCGTCACGGTGCCCGCCTCGGTCGGGGCCGCGCCGGCCGTCGAGCCCACCGCGGTCCCGGTGGCCGCGGCTCCGGTGACCGTTCCGGTCACCGCGGCCCCCGCTCCGGTGGTCATCGACATCGCCGTGCCGGCACCACAGCCCGTCGCCCAGCCCGCCCCCAGCGGTGGCAGCAACGGGCAGACCAAGCAGTCGAAGTGATCGGTCGCTCCCGATGATCACCGAACCCTCCCCACGTCCTGAGGTCGCCGTCGACGATGTGTTCACGGCCGACTTCCGGGCGATGGGGTGCGGAGTGGAGGTGCTGGTGCATGGCGGCGGGGCCGAACTGCTCGAGATGGCTCGGCTCAGGATCGAGCACTACGAACGCTGCTGGACACGCTTCGACGCCTCGAGCGACCTGTGCCGCATCAACGCAGCCGGCGGACGCGATGTGGTGGTCGACCCCAGCACCGTCACCCTGGTGCAGGCGATGGTGCGCGGCTGGGCGGCCACCGATGGCGCCTTCGACCCCACCCTGCTGGCCCCCCTGGTGGGCCTCGGCTATGCCGCCAGTTGGGACGATGCCAC
>JBAXSU010000334.1:0-1849 GCA_037130535.1 Actinomycetota bacterium | reverse complement strand
AGCAGACGGCGACCAATGTCGGCGGCGAGGTGGGCGACGATGGTGTCGGCGTGGTCGAGCACCCACCGTTTCCCGTCGTAGGCCATCCAGCGTCGCCACCGTGGCACGAACCGGAGGTGCTCACCATGTGCAGCCATGAGCCGGTTGGCGTTGCCGAGGTCGCTGTACAAGAACCCATCAGGCCCGGTCACCTCGTCAACCTCGGGGGCATCGAGCGCCACCTGGCTGGCCGCCTGCCGAGCAACTGCAACCGCTTTATCGAACGACTCAGGCAGCATGTCGCACCGCCTTGTCGTAGGCGTGGCGGGCCTGCTCGATGGTCACCAGGCCGACGGAGACGGCGGTGTGCATGCGCTGCGCCCACGACACCATCGCCGCCTCGTCTGGGCCGTCAGGCGGCGTGAGCACCATCTCGGCCTCGTGACGCTGGAGCCGCTCGACATGGCGGCGACACCAGTCGCACGACTCGCCGGGAGCGCCGATCCATGTTGCCTCGCACGCCGAACACCGCACCCGACCGACACCAGGCGCATCGGCCACACCAGTCGGCAAGCCGATGCCCGGCATGCCGGTGAACGTCGTGAACCGGGCGAACAGTTCACCGGAATGACTCCAGCAGTACCCGCGGGTGCCGACGTTGCGAACACCGGGCGCGCCGCACCGATCACACGGCCATAGGTCGATGGCGGCGCTCATCGCCTGCCTCCGCTCGGCCGATGGTCGTGCGGGTGAGTCACGATCGCCGCCCACGGCACCGACACCCGCGCGTACGCCTGGAGCATCTCCAGCGGCGCAACGTCGGCCCGGTCCCAGAGCGCAGCGCACCAGGCGCTCGCGGCCTTGTGCTCGGTGAACGTCCGACCGCGTGTCCGTTGTCCGCGACGTTGCCAGCGGACGAGGTACTCGATTTCGGGTTGCAGGTCGCTCATCGCCACCACCGCCGACGACGGATCCGGCGCAGTTCGTCCTCGATCCGGTCGAGCCGGTCGGCCAGGCCGTCGATGTCAACCTCGGCCAGGGCGACGCGCAAATCGAGCACGATGCTGTCCGCTTCCAGTTGCAGCAGTAGTTCGTCGTTCATCGAACACCGCCCGCGGTTGGGCAGCGGAACGCACACCGCTCACGAGCGCATGCCATCGGGCAGATGGTCAACTGTTCCACCGCCGTGATCCGCGCCTCGATCTTGGTGATCCTGAACTCCAGCGAGGCCGGCAGACGAGTTGTTGCAACTGCAACAACTTTGCCAGGGTTAGACTGGGCCTTGTTCAGCGGCTTGGCGGCGGCTTGGACTTGTGCGGTGGCGGCGGGCTTCACGGCCCGCCGCCACCGCCGTTTACGGGCGCTCATTCGGCACCGCCCTTACGACGGCGGCGGGACTCAGCCGACTTCAGTGCCAGGCGGGCGAAATAAGCCTTGCGGGCGTTCTCGGCGCGGCGCATCCGTTCGGCCGGGTCGAGCACGGGGCTGCCGTCGAAGTCGGTGACCGCGTAGCGCGGAGGTGCGCCGTGCCGCAGCACCTGACCCACGTGCAGGTCGCTGTGGACGTCGATGAGGGGGGTGCCGGTCGCGGTGGCCAGGCCGTCGAACGCGGTGGCCAGCCGATCGGCCCAGAAGGCCCGATCGACGGTGACGGGCCGGCCGTGATGGAGCACCTTCAGTCGGATCGGGCTGGTGGGGTCCCACAGCCCGATGGCGGCGAACTTGCGGTCCTGGTCGAACACCACCGCCAGGTTGCCGGTGGCGCCGTCGTGGCTGACGGACTGCACCGAGTGGTCGTACACCCAGGGGTGACCGGCCCGCACCTGGCGCAACGCGTCGGGCGTGAGGCGCACGGCCAGCCGTTGCGCAC
>JBAXSU010000333.1:0-1850 GCA_037130535.1 Actinomycetota bacterium | reverse complement strand
CATCAATGAAGCTGCAATCGACATCGTCGCAGAAACCATGGACTACATCCAGCGGGTGCTGTTCGAGGACGACGATGTGGCCACTGATCGGATCGCTCGGCTGCTCGCGCCGACGAATGACGGCTTCACCGTCGACAGCCGGATCTCGCCGATCCTGCACGACTTGTCGTCCAGAGTGTCGGAGATCTGCGCAGGTCTGATGGAGGACGCCCCGATCGTCGAGTGCACTCTCAATGAGCTACCGGACTGGGTGGAACACGGCGTGCTCAGCTGGAATGCGATCGACCCGACGGGCGCACAGGTCCCTGTTGAAGCGCTGAGCCGCGCGCAAACTCGCTGGGCAACGTTTGCGATTCGGTTCGCTTTACACAGCGGCCGACACCCCCTGCCTCTGCTCGTCGTCCTCGACGAACCCGAGGCGGCACTGCACCGGCGCGCCGAGCGATACCTCGTCGAAGGACTCGCAAACCTCGCCAAGAACCACAACGCGACGATCGTGACTGCGACGCACTCACCAGCGTTCTTCTCCGCGGCCGAAGCACGCCTCGTCCACGTGTCACGCGGCGGCGATGGATCCACCGAACTTGCAGCGATGAACGACGACATCCATGCCAGCCTCGTCGAGCTCGGACTCGAACCGGCCGACCTGTTGCAGCACTGCCGCCTCGTCGTGCTCGTCGAAGGAGAACACGAGCTGATCATCTTCGATGAGCTGATCGGACCCCAGCTGAAGACCGCCGGTGCCGAACTGTTCGCGCTGCGCGGACTGAAGAACCTCAAGACCCACGCCGATGCCCAGCTGCTGTACCGGTTCACGAACGCACGCATCCTGATCGTCACCGACAACGAACGATCCGAGGAACTCAACGACATCTGGGACCAAGCTTGCGCAGCACGCGACGCCGGCGAAGACCCCCTCAAACCATTTCAGCAATTCCCCAGGAACAGCGGCGAACGCACCTTCCTGAGCGAGTTCATGGCCGCAGCCGTCCTCGGCGACCAGCGGTCAAGGATCCACTTCCACGCGATGTCGTTGCCGGACATCATCGAATACCTGCCGGTTGAACGGATCGCCCCAGGCGCGTCAGCCGGCTCCACCTGGCCAGACCTACACGCCCGCCACACGAAGGGCGGCGGAAAGCCAAGGTTCAAGGAGTGGCTCACGCAGAACATGGGCGGTGACTACAGCGAAGGCACACTGCGGCAAACTGTCGGCGACCTCGACGAGATCCACCCAGACTTCACGCAGCTCTTCGACCACGTCCAACGCCTCGCGAAACAGCGCTGGCCCTGATCGGGGCAGCGCGGCAAGCGACAAATGCAGTTCATCCAATGCGAGATCCGCGTTGTTCGGCGAGGGCGTGCCGAGGTGGTTCATTGCTCCGAGTACCCGCTGGGACACGAGGTCTCGATCGGATTCGACCAAGACGAGCACCCTTGGCTCTCCTGAAAGATCCCTGCTAGGAGGCCGATCTCGCCATGGGTGTTTCGTTCGGCGCGATAGCCATCCCCTGCGCAAGAGTCGGCAGCGATAGCGGGTGACTGCAAACAGTCGGTAGAAGTCGCCGACTGCCGCGGTGACGGGGCGGTCAGGATGAGCCGTGGAACGGCTCATCCGTTCGAGGCACCGTTCGTAGTCGTTCGTTGGTGTCCGCCAGAGCTGCTACCTGCCCCGACAGCCTCACGTCGAGCAGCGAATACCGCCCCCTCACCTCGATGATCGACTGATACGCCGGGAGCGAAGCGAGGCGATCGGCCAGCCGTTCGTGAAGGCCGAGGCGCGTGACGGTGTCGTGCGCGTCGTTGAGGTCGCCGTGGCGGAACAGGATGCGGATGTCGGCATCGCCGAC
>JBAXSU010000332.1:0-1850 GCA_037130535.1 Actinomycetota bacterium | reverse complement strand
GGCGGCGCATCGGTCGCCTCACTGCGGTGGCAGCCGTGGCAGCGCTGCTCGGTGTCGCCGGTGGCGCCGGCGCGGTCGCGTTGATCGGCGAAGGTGGCCACGGCCATGGCGGCCGCGGCGGACACGGCGACAGCCACCAGATCGATGCCGACAGGCAAGGAGACGGCCACCACGGTGCCGACGGCGACCACGACTGAGCTCGCCTCGCGGATTGTGGCGGAGCATCTGCCAGAATCGGCGCCATGACCGTCCCGCCCAGCGTGCGCACGCCCGACGCCAACTTCGAGCAACTGGAGGACTTCCCCCATCCTCCCCGCTACGTCGAGATCGACGGCCTGCGGATGCACTACGTCGACGCCGGCCCGGCCGACGGACCGCTGCTGTTGATGGTGCACGGCATGCCCACCTGGGCGTACCTGTACCGCGACGTCATCGCCACCATGGCTGCGGCCGGGTGGCGATGCATCGCGGTCGACCACATCGGGTTCGGTCGCTCCGACAAGGTGACCGACGAGTCGTGGTACTCCATCGCCCGCCACACGGCGAACCTCACCCGCTTCATCGAGACGCTCGATCTGCGCGACATCACGCTGATGGTGCAGGACTGGGGCGGCCCCACCGGCCTGGCCCAGTACGCCACGATGCCCGAGCGCTTCGTGCGGCTGGTCATCATGAACACCTGGTTGCACCACGACGGCTACGAGTACTCACCGGGCATCCAGCAGTGGATCTCGCAGTGGGTGCCGGGGGGCCTGTTCGAGGCGTCGATCCCCGACACGTTCACACTCGGCGGATTGATGGCGATGGCCACCGACCGCATCACGCCGCAGGACTCGATCTTCGTCGCCATCAGCGGCGGCACACCCGAGTACTCCGGTGCTGCGGGCGTGGTGCAGCGTGCCTACGACGCCCCGTTCGCCGGCCTCGGCAAGCCGGGTGTCGCCGGGCCGCGCCGGTTCCCGATGAGCATCCCGCACCACGACCCGGTGGCAGGCAACGCTGCCGCGCAAGAGCAGCACTTCGCCATCGTCAAGGCCACCACCCTGCCGGTGCACTTCATCTGGGGCGAGGCCGACACCGTGTTCACCGAGGCATGGGGCCGGGCCTGGGCGGCGATGATCCCGCACGCCACCTACGACGGCTTCGCCGACGCACGGCACTTCCTGCAGGACACGCACGGCACCCGCATCGCCACCACGCTGTTGGGCCGCATCGGCTGAGTCACCGGCCCGGGCTGGTCGGCCCTGATCACTCGGCGGGGCCGACGCGCACGCTGTCCACGCCGTCGGTCGCCGCGACCGACACGCAGATGCTGGCGAGGGTGCGTTCCTCGTCGTACGGCCACGGCCGGCCGCGATGCAGCGTGGCCCGCTCGTCCCACACCAGCACATCACCGGGCAGCCAGCGGTGGGTGTACACCCGCTCGGGCCGGGTGCAGAAGGCGATCAGCTCGTCGACCAGTTGTTGCGACTCGTCCGGCGGCAGCTCGTCGACAGCGAAGGTGTGCGACGCCAGGTACAGCGCGCCCAGGCCGTTCACCGGGTTCACCCACACCGACTTCCACGCCTGGTCGGGGAAACGCGCCCGGTGCCGCTCGACCAGCACCGGTGACAGGTCGCGACGCGAGTGCGCCAGCCGATGCCGGAACACGGCACCGTCGACTCGGGCTCGCAGCTCGGCGGGCAGGTCGCGCCAGGCCACACGGGTCGAGCACAGTTGCGTCTCGCCGCCCGTGCTGCTGAGCACGCGGGCGGCCAGCACATTGGCCAGTGCGGGCAGCGGCAGGAAGATGCTGTCGGTGTGCCACAGCTGGTTGCCCATCAGGTCGAGGGTCAGCAGGTCGTCGGCCG
>JBAXSU010000331.1:0-1857 GCA_037130535.1 Actinomycetota bacterium | reverse complement strand
CTTCAGGCAGCGACCGTGTTCGTCGAACCCTGGCGTGCGCCCGGCCGGCGCTGTGAGAGTTGCCCGCGTGCACACCGAGCCGTGACCCTGTCACGATCTGCGGCGAGGAGGTCCAGCAGGTCGTCGCCCAGCGGACGCGCTGCGAGGGTTCGTTTGACCTCGCTGTGCGGTCCGGCGGCGATGACCATGCACGCGTCGACGGTGAGGGTGATCGCCTCGACAAGAGCGGTCACGACCCGCGGATCGGGGTCCGCGGCGAGCACCAGTTGGATGTCGGCGTCGATCGCGAACGGGTTGTGGGCGGCGACCCAGCGGATGTACGGATCGGGATGAACGACGAGCCGCCTCAGCATCGCCAGCGATCCACGTGCTGCGAGTTCGGCGACGATCGCTGTGGTCGGATGATTGGTTGTCTGATCCAGCCACTCCGCAGCGAACGCCCGCTCGTCTCGATCTCCACCACGCGCAGCAAACAGGTGTGACACGCGCACCAGGGCGGCCGCGACGTCGTCGTCGGTGACCGCCTCCGGTGAGCCAAAGCAATCGGTGGGGGGACTCATGTCCATGCCTCGCTTCGTCAGGGAGGACCGGTTCTGTCCTCGCTGCTCAACCTAGGATGTTCCGCTGCGGAACACAACATCCGCAGCAGAACATTTCTTCCGCTGCGGAACATGTGGACCTGGTAGGGTTCGAGTCGTGGCCGACGATCCGACACCAGAGCCGCTGCGAAGGGCATCCGGTGGCAGCGCCCGCAAGGTGCGTCAGGCCCGCGAACTGCTCCAGGGCTTCAGCTCGGAACTGATCGGCGTCGAACAGTTCGCCGATCTCCTCGGCCTCAGCGCGTCGACGGCAGCGCAGATCCGGCGAGATCGGCGTGCAGCAGCCGACGTTCCCGCTGACCCTCGTGCCGGGGTAAGGGCGGTCGAGTTCCCCGCTGGGATCCCCGATGGCGCCCGCAGCGTCGTCCATCGCCTGGGTGGATTGCTCGACTGGATCGAGCACGTCGCAAGGTATGAGGCGATGGTCGAACTCGATCCGACGACGATCGCACGTTGGCGTCTCGATCGTCGTGTGCGTTCGGCGACTGCCAAATCCGGCACAGCACGCACCCGATGTGGCCTGGCTGCGATCGCCCTGCAGCACGTCTCGACGGGGACCGCCGATGAGCAGTTGGCAGCCGACCTGTGGCAGACGGCGCTCCAGCCCAACTCGACCGCCAGAGTCAACACCGAGGCGATCCCTAAGCTTGCGCCCGAGGTCGAACGGCTCTGGGCGTCACTCGCCGACGGCGACCCCAACCAACCTGCGACCGCATCGCATCGACGGCGGTTCGCTGATGCGCTCGACGACATTGCGCTTGCTCCAGACCTTGCCGACAGCTCCTCCGAGAGCAGACGCACCGCACCTGGCCTGTCGCCGCTCGTCGAAGCGGCGCTCGACGTGCAACCGGGGCAACGGCTGCTCGAGCACGGCTGCGGCGAATGCCGGGTCATGGCGGCCGTCGCCGAGGAGACCCGCGACGCCTCCGGGCGGCAGACCGTCGAGCTGTTCGGCTCCGAGAGCGACGAACGCGCCTACCTCATCGGCCGAGCCCGGCTCGCCCTTCGGGGTCTCGATCACCACATCACACACGGCCGCTACCGCCCAAGCATCGGCGTCGTCGCTGCAGCCGATCAGTACGAACGAATCCTGGTCGACCTCGGCAGCAAGGACCCGGACCTCATCCAGTGGCTCGATGACGCGTCGACGCTGTGTACCCCGGACGGACGAGTCGTGGTCGTCTTGTCCACCTCCACCAGTCGGCTGCTGCTCGCCTGGGGGCGCGTCCCGAACGTGGCGGTCATCATCTCTACCAGA
>JBAXSU010000330.1:0-1868 GCA_037130535.1 Actinomycetota bacterium | reverse complement strand
CACGCCTTCTACGAACGGCACGGGTTTGCTGTACGCAGCATCTCCCGGGCTCTGACCCTCTAGCGACACCGACAAGTCGAGCACTGCCCCATACCGCCGGTTGACACTTGGTGTTCTGTGGAGGCTTCCACGACCTTCGGGAGGTTCTCATGTCATCGGATGGGATCGGGCTCGATCAGGTAGTCGTTCAGCGGGAGGTGGACGAAGCGGAACTCGCGGCGATCGCTTTCCTTGCGCGCTACAGCGGACGAACGCTGGAGGCGTATCGGCGAGGGGTCAGTGTCCGAAAGTGACTCGTTCGCGAAGCCAGGTCGCGAGCCATGCCTCGTCGACCTCCCGCGCGGCCACGGCGAGCATCGCTGCAACGGCGTCGTCGGTGTCGGGATGCTCGTCGTCCCATGTTCCGTCGTTGAGGTCGATGAACAACACGAGGCACGCCCATGCGGCTCGCTTGTTGCCGTCGGGCAGCGGATGGTTCCACGAGATCCGGCAGGCGAGCACTGCGGCCTTGTCGTACAGGTCGGGATAGAACTCGGTGTCCGCGAAGCCTGCCTGAGGTGCGTGGAGTGCGGAGTCGGCGAGTTCGACCCGGCTGGCCTTGATCAGGGTCGCAGCGTTGATGCCGGTGACGTGTTCTGCCAGGTAC
Source organism: Actinomycetota bacterium (assembly GCA_037130535.1). GTDB lineage: Bacteria > Actinomycetota > Acidimicrobiia > Acidimicrobiales > Ilumatobacteraceae > VFMC01. The sequence goes on along the minus strand of JBAXSU010000330.1, from coordinate 1,222 downwards.
CAGAACTCTGCAAGGCTGAGATAGCGGGTCACTTCGCGAGGCGGTCGAGGATCTCCTGATCACGTTCGAGCAGTTTCTTTGCTCGTGCAGTGAAGTCGGAGTCGGCTCGAACCCGTTCGATCTCGGCGGCGAGGGCATCGATGATGAGTTGGTTGACGCTGTCGCCGCGGACTCGGGCGACCGCTTCCGCATCGTCGGCGAGGTCGTCGGGCAACCGCACGGTTGTCTGCTTTGTCATGACATCACGATATCACGATGTCAAGCGGCGACGCGGCGCGCATTGGTTGCCACATACCGCCGGAACGGCAGCATCGATCGCACCTCGGGGATGCCCCGGACGGCCGTCCTCGTTCCTGTGGACGGCTGGCTGGAAGAACCGTGCGCTATCGGGCCTCATTGCGACGTCGGAGGGACGAAAGCCGTTCGCGTGCGTACTCTGGCTCGACGACCCAAGCATTCACCGTCTCCCAGGCGTCGGCGGCCAGGAGCGCTCGATCATGGCCGTCGCGATCGAGGACCTGGATGCCAAGGTTCGCGAGGTCGAAGTCGACGACATCCACGCGACTCTCGTCCCAGTCGAGCAGACCTACGCGGCCATTTGAAGTGATCCGCAGGTTCGAGGGCCCAGGATCACCGTGCACCACCGAGACGAAACCTCCCTGCAACCCGACGAAGACCTCGAGAATCTCAGCGGCCAGCTCGGCAGGAAGTGCGCCGACGTCAGCGTCCACGCTTCGAGACGAACGCCGGAGTTCGTACGCAACGCAGCACCCTGGTCGTTGCGCACGGCCGACGAACAGCGTGTGAAGTCGACGAAGCTCTGACGCGACAAGTTCCCAATCGGATACGGACTCGGGTTCGCGCCCATCAATCCATCGCTGGACCACGACACCGCCGACCGATCGAGCACCGTCTTCGGTTGGCACAGTGGATGCAACGAGGAACCCTGCCCGTTCCAGATCGGCCAGAAGATCGAGTTCCCACGCCAAAGACTCTGGCGACCGTCGGCTCTGCCTCACTGCCACACGACCGGACGGTGATTGAGCCGTCCACACCTCATTGCGGTGGCCGCCGGGCACGGGATGCTCGAGTGTCAAGCCGGGCCACGGAGAAACGTCGAGCACCCTCAGGTTTCTAGCCCTTGAGCAGCAGCCACCCCGTTCAATCCGCAAAACCCAGGGGGCCATCCGTTAGCCGAGCTGCCACTCAGAGTGCCACCGTG
>JBAXSU010000033.1:0-23280 GCA_037130535.1 Actinomycetota bacterium | reverse complement strand
CATCGTCACGACCCGATCCCCATGTGCGGCGACTGTACCGGACGCCCGGTCACGGTGAGGGAGCCGAATGACCCGGGGTCGTCCGGGCATCCCGTGCAGTATGTGCACGCGGTTGGCAGCCACGCTCGACGTGTCGGCGCATGCTCACCAAGAACCTCGCCCGGCCCGAACTGTTGTTGGCAAACGTCGCCCGCTGGGCCGACGACCGGGTGTCGACTACGTCGTGATCTCGCGCAGGAAGGCCTCGGCTTCGGCGCGATGACGGGTGCGCTTCATCGGCGGCAGCGCCTGCACGATGTCCCAGCGGTAGGTCGCCTTGCCGAGGCGTGGGTCGAGCACCGCCACGACGCCGCGGTCGGTGGCGGTGCGGATGAGCCGGCCGGTGGCCTGGGCCAGCAGCATCGATGCACGTGGCACGTCGATCTCGGCGAACGCTCTGCTGCCCAGCAGCTCGCGGCGGGCCGACAGCAGTGGGTCGTCGGGGCGCGGGAACGGGATCTTGTCGATGATCACCAGGCTGAGCGTGCGGCCCGGAATGTCGACTCCCTGGAAGAACCCGGCGGTGGCGAACAGGCACGTGGCCTCGTCGGCCGAGAACGCCTTCACGAGCGCGTTCTTGGGCAGGTCGCGCTGGGTGATGATGGGCACCGACACCCGGTCGCGCACTGCGGCAGCGGCCGCGTCCATTGCCTTCCAGCTGGTGAACAGCGCCAGCGTTCGCCCGCCCGCAGCGGTGATGAGGGCGGCGATCTCGTCGTGCGCCTTGGCCTCGCGCTGGGGCGACCGCGGGTCGGGCAGGTCGACCGGGCAGTAGAGCAAGCCGTGGTGCTCGTAGTCGAAAGGGCTGCCCACGTCGAGTACGTCGACGGCATCGGGCTTCATTCCCACCCGAGCGGCGAGCGACGACGGGATGGTGGCACTGGCGAGCACCGCGGTGCGCTTCGACCACACACCCTCCTCCAGCGTCGGGCCCACATCGAGCGGGGCCACCTCGAGCCGCGGGTGCTCGGGCGATCCCGACACGAAGGCGACGTCGTCGTCGCGGCCAGCGATGGCCTTGTCGATGTGCTCGATCAACCGTGAGGTGAGGGTGGTGGCGCGCAGCGTGCGCTGCTTGGCGTCCTCCACATCGGTGGAGATGGAACGCAACGCGGAGAGAGCGCCGTCGAGTCGCATGCGGCCGTCGATGAGCGCGGCCTGGATGGGGGAGGGCAGTGGGTCGGGTAGCCGGTCGCCCACGTGCCCGGTCAGCGCGTCGCGAACGGCGCCTGCCGAGTCCGACACGGCGGCCAGCACCTTCGGGTCGTCGAGGATGCGGCGCAGCGCACCTGCCACCGTGGTGAATCGACCCGGGCCGATCTGCAGGCCCACGGTGTCGCTCATCACATCTTCGAGTTGATGCGCCTCGTCGACGATGACGACCTCGTGCTCGGGCAGCAGTGTGCCGCCGCTGGCCACGTGAAGGCCGTAGAGATGCAGGTTCACCACGATCACGTCGGCGGCCGCGGCCCGGGCCCTGGCCTGCTCGGCGAAGCACACCTCGCCCATCGGGCAGCGGGTGCGCCCCGGGCACTCGTCGCCGCTCACCGTGACGGCCCGCGTGGCGGCATCAGTGGGTGCCCAGTCGAGTTCGGCCAGGTCGCCGGTGGGCGAGTTCGCTGCCCAGGTGGCGAGGCGTTTGATCTCGACCTTGGTGGTGGGGGCGAACTCGTCGATCTCCAACTGCCCGCCGGCGGGTGTGTCGAGTTCGCGCAGGCGCTGCAAGCACAGGTAGTTGCTGCGACCCTTCAGCACCGCCCAGTCGAACGGTTGCGGCAGGTGCTCGGTGAGGAACGGCAGGTCCTTGCTGGCGAGCTGGTCCTGCAGGGCCTTGGTGGCGGTTGCCACCACCACCCGCTTACCCGCCAGCACGGCCGGCACCAGGTAGCCGATGGTCTTACCCGTGCCGGTGCCCGCAGCGACGATGAGGTGACGGCCGCTGGCAAGGGCGCGTTCGATGGCCTCGGCCATCTGTTGTTGGCCGGGCCGGTCCTCTGCGGCAGGGAGCGCGGACGTGACCGTGGCGAGGGTGCGGGCAAGGTTCATTCGCGGGCCGTCGGTCACGAACCGGCGAGCGCCAGCGCGGCGTCGAGTTCGGCAGCGTCGAACTCGGGCCAGGTGCGTTCGGTGAAGTACACCTGCGCCCCGGCGATCTGCCACAGCATGAAGTTCGAGATGCGCAGTTCGCCCGAGGTGCGCACCAGCACATCGACCGACGGCAGTTGCGGCAGGTAGAGGTGGCGGGCGACAGAGGTCTCGGTGATGGTGTCGCCCGCTGCACGGGCGGCTTCGGCGGCGTGCACCAGTTCTGCCCGGCTGCCGTAATCGAACGCAATGGTGAGCACCATGCCGGTGTTGCCCGCCGTGTCGGAGATGGCCTTGCGGATGGCGCGCTGCACGTAGCGCGGGGTCTTCGCCTCGGGTGAGTCGAATGGGCGGCCCATCCACTGCACCTTCACGTTCAGCTTGTTCAGCTCCTCCACCCGGCCGAACAGCTTGCGGTGCAGGCCGAGGATGTGGCGCACCTCGGCGCGTGGACGCACCCAGTTCTCGGTGGAGAAGCCGAACACGGTGAGCCAGCCCACGTTGCGGGTGACCGCAACGCGCACCAGCCGCGCCAGGTTCTCCTCGCCCTCGGTGTGGCCCTCGGTGCGCGGCAAGCCCCGGCGCCTGGCCCAGCGGCCGTTGCCGTCCATGATGCAGGCCACGTGCAGCGGCCGTTCGGCGGGGGAAGCACTCGCAGCGATGTGCTCACCCTACCGCGACCGTTCCCGGCCCGACCGGCTGCCGCGGCCCTGCCCTGCCCGGCACCGCACAGTGTCGCCGCCCGACCTGTCCGCCGTGTGAGAATGGGACCGTGGGTACTCGCGCACCATCCGACGACCAGCTGGTGCTGCGCCACATCCTGGTGGTGGGCGGCACGGTGGCCGAATGGGGTGCGCTCAGCCCCGAACGATGGAGCCAACGAATCGACACCCTTGGTGCCGTCGCCGCGCACGCGGGTGCCTCGTGGCTCACCCTGCGCCCGTTCGAGCGCGGCGCCGACGCCGAGTCGGCCCGGCCGGTGCACCACGACGTGGTCGAACGCGATGGCTGTGTGGTCATCGTCGACCCCACCGCCGATGGCCGCGAACGGTTGGTGGTGGCGTTGCGCAAACTGGCCGAGACGAACCACCTCACCGAGTCGGCCGTAGCGACGGCGCTGCTGGCCCCGGCGGCCACCGAGCCCGACCTGGTGCTGGTGCTCGACACCGGGACCCGGCTACCCGAGAGCCTGGTGTGGGAACTGGCATACAGCGAGCTGGTCTACGTGCCGGTGGCGTGGGCCGACCTGGAACCTCAGCACCTCACCGACGCGATCGACGCCTTCCATCACCGCCACCGCCGCTTCGGCGGACTCGACTGAGGCCGGGCGTCCGGTGGCCAACCCGCTGTATCGCGACACGGGTGTTGTGCTGCGCACCTACAAGTTGGGCGAGGCCGATCGCATTGTCGTCATCCTCACCGAGGGGCACGGGAAGGTGCGTGCGGTCGCCAAGGGTGTGCGCAAGACCACGTCGAAGTTCGGGGCTCGCCTCGAACCGATGAGCCATGTGAAGTTGCTGCTGTACCAGGGCCGCGAACTCGACATCGTCAGCCAGGCCGAGTCGGTCGAGTCGTTGGCCCCGCTCGTGGCCGACCTCGACCACATGTCGAGTGGACTGGCGATGCTGGAGGCCGTCGACCAGATCGCCCTCGAACGCGAGCCGGCGCCGCACCTGTATCGGATGCTGGTGGGCGCGCTGCGCACGGTGGCCGAGCGGCCCAGTGCGCTGGTGGTTGCTGCGTTCTATTGGAAGCTGCTCGCCCAGGAGGGCGTGCGCCCCGAGCTCGACGCCTGCGTGCGCTGTGGTGAAGAGGCTGCGCTGGTGGCGTTCGATGTGAACGAAGGTGGCGTGCTGTGCCGGGCGTGCCGCACCGGGTACCCCATCTCGCCTGCGGCGCTCGACCTGATGCGCAAGGTGTTGGGTGGCCGCCTCAACGAGGCGCTGGCCGAACCCGCGGGCCCGGCCACGCACGAGGTCGCCTCGCACGCCAACCGTGCGCTGGAGCACCACCTCGAACGCCGTCTGCGCACGGTCGCCATGTTCGAACGCCACTGACCCGCCCACCGTCACCCCGGCCCGCCCCGCCCGGGCGGTGGGGACTCGGGTGGGGGCGGCTGCGACTCGGGTCAGCAGTCGCCGTAGAGGAAGATGCGCAGGTTGCCGGCGCTCATCGACGTGACGGTCACATCGGCGGGATCGGGGTTGCCGACCACGTAGTTCCCGGCGTCGTCGAACGACTGGAACCACTCGCCGGACGACTCGAGGTACAGGGTCACGCCGGCCGACTGCCCATACCCTGCGGAGTAGCAGCCACCCTGCTCGACGGTCATGCTGCCAGCGAAGTCGGCCCAGCGCACGCCGACCGCGATACCGGCAGTGGTGGCCAGCGGCGGCGGGTTCCCGGCGCTCAACTCCCAGCCGACGAACGCGAGACGGTCGGGTGCCGAGCCGCCGAAGGTGATGCACAGGCTGTTGTCGAAGCACACCTGGCGCTCGAAGGGGTGAGCGAAGCCGTAGTCACCCTCCACCGATTCGAACTGGCCGGGCGTCGGCTCGTTCGGGTAGTTGGCCGATTCATCGATGATGGTGGGGCCGAGCACTGCGGTGAGCACGCCCAGCGTGTCGGCCACGGGAGCGCCGAACACGAGCGGGCCGATGCCGTCGGAGCGCAGCACCAGGTCGGCCGGGGTGAGTGGCGGCGAGGTGGTGGTGACCACCACGGTGGTGGTGGAGGTGGTGGTGTCGAGCACGGTGGTGGAGGTGTCGACCACCGTCGTGTCGACAGCGATGGTGGAGGCCGCCGGGTCGGCGGTGGTAGTGGTCTCGCCCGGCACCGTGGTGGCACTGTTGCTCTGCACGACCTGCGGTGCTCCGGTGCCGCCGCACGCGGCGAGGCAAAGGGCGACGAGCGCCAGAGGAACACCGGTGTGAGACAACCAGGAGTGACGCATCGTCCCTACTCTTGCAGACGATCGTGCACTGGCCGGGGCATGTCGCCCCGGACTCAGTCGAGCGGTGAGCCGAACCTGCCGCGCTCGAAATCGGTGAACGCCTGGCGTAGTTCGGCTTCGGTGTTCATCACGAACGGGTCGATGTACGACAGCGACGAGGTGGGGAAGGGGCGGCTGCGAATCAAGTCATTCGTGTCCGACTGGTCTACGACCGTAGCCTGTGCCCGTATGGCTGCGACCGAACTCGACCAGATCGTCAACCTCTGCAAGCGCCGTGGGTTCGTGTACCCCAGCGCCGAGATCTACGGCGGATTCCGCTCGAGCTACGACTACGGCCCACTCGGTTCGCTGATGCTGCGCAACGTTCGCGAGGCCTGGGTGCGCACGATGGTGCAGCAGCGCGACGACGTGCTGCTCATCGATGCGGCCATCCTCGCCCCGCCGCAGGTGTTCGAGGCCAGCGGTCACCTCGCCAACTTCAGCGATCCGCTGGTCGACTGCACGAAGTGCAAGCAGCGGTTCCGTGAAGACCACCTCACCGACCCGAACACCTGCCCCAACTGTGCAGCAACCGGGTCGTTCACCGAGGCCCGTGCGTTCAACTTGATGTTCAAGACCTACGCCGGCCCGGTCGAGGGACTGGGCGCCGAGGTGTACATGCGCCCCGAGACGGCGCAGGGCATGTTCGTCAACTTCCTCAACGTGCTGCAGACCAGCCGCAAGAAGCCGCCGTTCGGCATCGCCCAGGTGGGCAAGAGCTTCCGCAACGAGATCACGCCGGGCAACTTCATCTTCCGTACCCGCGAGTTCGAGCAGATGGAACTCGAGTTCTTCGTGCCCCCCGCCGAGAGCGCGCAGTGGTACGAGTACTGGTGCAACGCCCGTCTGCAGTGGTACATCGACCTCGGCATCCCGGCCGACATGCTCACCCTGCGGGCCCACGACGCCGACGAACTGAGCCACTACTCGTCGGGCACCAGCGACATCGAGTTCAAGTACCCGTGGGGTTGGGGCGAACTCGAGGGCGTGGCCCAGCGCACCGACTACGACCTCAAGCAGCACGCCCAGCACTCGGGCGAGAAGCTCGACTACTTCGACCAGGCCACCAACGAGCGCTACGTGCCCTACGTCATCGAGCCGGCCGCCGGTGTGAACCGGGCGATGGCAGCGTTCCTGCTGGCCGCCTACGACGAGGACGAAGTGGGCGGCGAGGGCCGCACCGTGCTGCGCCTGCACCCTCGTCTCGCCCCCTACAAGGTGGCGGTGCTGCCGCTCAGCAAGAAAGACACCCTCACCCCGCTGGCGCGCGAGATCTTCACCCGCCTGGCCGGGCGCTACATGGTCGACTACGACGACACCCAGTCGATCGGCAAGCGCTACCGCCGCCAGGACGAGATCGGCACCCCGCTGTGCATCACGGTCGACTTCGACTCGCTGGAGGATGGTGCGGTCACCATCCGCGACCGCGACACCACCGAGCAGGTGCGCGTGCCGATCGACCGACTCGACACCGAGCTGTTCGGTCGCCTCGGGTTCTGAGCCGGCCACCCGGTACCGTCGCAGCAACGTTTCGAGCAAGGGAGCAGCAATGAGCAAGGTTGGCGTGTGGGTGAAGCTGGAGATCCAGCCGGGCAAGCGCGACGAAGCGGTGGCCATCATCGAAGAGGCGATCGACGCCGTGCAGGCCGAGGAGGGCACGCTCATCTACGTGCTCAACAGCGACCCCACCGACGACAACGTCCTGTACTTCTACGAGGCCTACTCGGGTCAGGATGCGCTCAACGCGCACATGGGTGCGCCGTGGTTCGCGGCCTTCGGCCCGAAGCTCGGCCCGGTGCTGGCCGCTCGTCCGGCGATGACCTTCCTCAGCCCGCTCGGCGGCAAGGGTCTCTGAGGCTCCCTCGGAGCGGTTGATGGCCACCTATCTCGACCGCATCCTGGCCCGCCATCGCGAGGTGGCCGCAGCCGACGCTCGTTCGCTCGACCAGCTCGTCGAGCAGGCGAGCGCCATCGCGCCCATCCGCGGGTTCGCTGAGGCGCTGCGGGCCCCTGGCCCGTTGCACGTCATCAGCGAGATCAAGCGGCGCTCGCCGTCGAAGGGTGACCTGAACATCGGGCTCGATCCGGTCGTGCTGGCCGGTCAGTACGAGCGCGGCGGGGCGTCGTGTCTCAGCGTGCTCACCGACGTCGAGTTCTTCGGCGGCTCAGTGGCCGACCTGCAGGCCGCCCGGGCCGCCTGCAGCCTGCCGGTGCTGCGCAAGGACTTCACGGTGTCGGCCCACGACGTGTGCGACGCCCGCATCATGGGTGCCGACTGTGTGCTGCTCATCGCCGCTGCGCTCAGCACCGACGAGTTGGTGCGGTTCCACCGACTCGCCACCGAGGTTGGCCTCGATGTGTTGGTCGAGATCCACGACGAACGCGAACTCGAGTCTGCGTTGGCAGCCGACGCCACGATGGTGGGTGTGAACCAGCGCGACCTGGTCACCTTCCAGGTCGACCACGAACGGGCACTGCGCATGGCCGGCATCATTCCCGACGGTGTGGTGAAGGTGGCCGAGAGCGGTGTGCGCGGCCGCGACGACGCAGCAGCCCTGCACGCGGCTGGTTATCACGCCGTACTGGTCGGCGAGACGCTCGTCACCTCGACGGACCCAGCAGACTCCGTCCGTCTGCTACGAGGCGCGGTACCGTAGCGATCTCATGTTCGTGAAGATCTGCGGCATCACTACCGAAGACGACGCACTGTTCGCCGTCGCAATGGGTGCCGACGCGGTCGGGTTCGTGTTCGCGCCCTCCACCCGCCAGGTGGCGGTGCAGCAGGTGTACGACATCACCCGACGTCTGCCACCCGAGATCCTCACCGTGGGCGTGTTCCGCGACGAACTGCCCGAACGGGTCATCGACATCGTCGCCCGTTCCGGTGTGAAGGCCGCCCAACTGCACGGCCACGAGAGCCCGGCGATGGTGGCTGAGGTGGGTGCCGGCGTGCGCTGGGTCATCAAGGCGGTGTCGGCCGGCACCGGCGATGCCCACCGGGCCGACACCTTCGGCACCGACATGGTGCTGGTCGATGCGCCCAACCCTGGTTCGGGCACCGTGTTCGACTGGTCGCTCGTCACCGATCTGCCCGATGGGCCGCGCTACATCCTCGCCGGCGGTCTCACCCCCGACAACGTGGCTCTGGCCGTGTCGACGGTGCAGCCCTGGGGCGTCGACGTGTCGAGCGGTGTCGAGCGCAGCCCCGGCCGCAAGGACCCGCTGAAGGTGAAGGCCTTCATCGACCGGGCGCGCGGCGCCTCCGTCGAGCGCTACCGCGGCCCCGACGACATGCCCTACGACTGGGCCGACGAGTTCTGACCCCCTGTTCATCTGACCCCACCCACACTGAAAGCACCCCCTCCCATGACCTTGATGGCTGAACCCTCGGCGACCGGCCGCTTCGGCGAGTTCGGAGGCCGCTTCGTGCCCGAAACACTCGTGCCTGCCTGTCAGGAACTCGAGGCAGCCTTCCGCGACGCCTGGGCCGACCCGGTGTTCCGTGCCGAACTGCACGCGCTGCTGCGCGATTACGCCGGCCGCCCGTCGATCCTCACCGAGTGCAAGAACCTGGGTGGCCAGCTGGGCATCCGCCTCATCTTGAAGCGCGAAGACCTGAACCACACCGGCTCGCACAAGATCAACAACGTGCTCGGTCAGACGTTGCTCGCCAAGCGGATGGGCAAGAAGCGCATCGTGGCCGAGACCGGCGCTGGCCAGCACGGCGTGGCCAGTGCCACGGCCGCTGCGCTGTTGGGCCTGGAATGCAAGGTGTACATGGGGGCGGTCGACGTCGAGCGCCAGGCGCTGAACGTGTTCCGCATGAAGCTGCTCGGCAGCGAGGTCGAGGCCGTGCACAGCGGTAGCCGCACGTTGAAAGACGCAGTGAACGAGGCGATGCGCGACTGGGTGGCCACCGTCGAGTCCACGCACTACTGCCTCGGCTCGGTGATGGGCCCGCACCCGTATCCGTGGATGGTGCGCGAGTTCCACCGGGTCATCGGCAATGAGGCGTTCGATCAGTGCCAGAACCTCATCGGCGGCACCCCCGACGTGGTGGTGGCCTGCGTGGGCGGCGGTTCGAACGCAATGGGCATCTTCAGCGGCTTCGTCGACTGCGAAGGCGTGCGCCTCATCGGCGTCGAGCCCGCCGGTGGCGCTGCGGTCGGTCGCGCTGTGCCGGGCGTGGTGCACGGGATGCGCAGCTACCTGATGCAAGACGAGTACGGCCAGGTGCAAGAGGCTCACTCCATCTCGGCCGGCCTCGACTACCCGGGCATCGGTCCCGAGCACTCGTATCTCGCCTCGATCGGCCGCGCCGAGTACCCCAGCGTCACCGACGACGAGGTCATCGCCGGCTTCCAACTGCTGGCCCGCACCGAGGGCATCATCCCGGCGCTCGAATGTGCCCACGCGCTGGCCTGGATCAGCCGTGAAGCGCCGAACATGCAGGGCCAGACCGTCTTGATGAACCTCTCGGGTCGCGGCGACAAAGACGTCGCCCAGATGATGGAGATCCTCGGGTGAGCGACGGCCCCTACGGGCGGCTCGAGCAGTCGTTCCGCACGAAGCGGGCAGCCGGGCACAAGTTACTCGTGCCGTACATCACCGGTGGGTTGCCGGGGTGGGAGCACGCGTTGCGGGCTGCGGTGCAGGCGGGTGCCGACGCGGTCGAGATCGGCATTCCCTTCAGCGATCCGGTGATGGATGGACCGGTCATCCAGGAGGCGTCGCAGCGTGCGCTCGATGCAGGTGCCACCCCCATCTCCATCCTGCAGCAGGCCCGCGACCTCGACGTCGATGTGCCGCTGGCTGTAATGCTCTACTACAACACCGTTCACCACGCCGGCCACCACCGCTTCGCCGAGCAACTTGTCGCAGCAGGCATCAGCGCCGCCATCGTGCCCGATCTGCCGCTCGAAGAGTCGGGTCCGTGGTGCGAGGCGGCCGATGCGTCGGGTATCGAGACGGTGATGCTGGCCGCACCGACGGCGCCCGACGAGCGCCTGCCGCGGGTGTGTGCCCGGGCGCGAGGCTTCGTCTACTCGGTCGGTCTGCTGGGCGTGACGGGCGAGCGCACCTCGCTGGCGGCCACGGCCACGGCGCTGGCGGCGCGGTTGAAGGCCATCACCGATGTGCCGGTGCTGGTGGGCGTCGGGGTGTCGAACGCCGAGCAGGCGTACGAGGCAGTGCAGGTGGCCGACGGCGTGGTGCAGGGCGCGTCGGTGATGCGGCGAATGCTCGAGCACGGCCCCGAGGCAGTGGGCGAGTACGTGGCCGAAGTGCGCGCCGCCATCGACGCCTGAGAAGTTCTCATCCGCATCGGCGGCGGCTCCGTAGACCTCACGACCGCTGGTAACGGCGGTTCGTGAACCCCCTCGCTTTCAAGGAGACCCCCAATGTTCCGCACCCGTTCCATCGTCGCGGCAGTACTCGCCGCCTCGACGCTGCTCGTCGCTGCCTGCGGCGACGACAAGGCCGATGCCCCCACCACCACCGCCGCGCCGGCTACCACCGCCGCCCCTGAGACCACGGCCCCGATGGCCGCTGGCGACATCGTCGCTGTGGCTTCGGCCAACCCCGACTTCTCGACGCTGGTTGCGGCGGTGCAGGCCGCCGGCCTGGTCGAGACCCTGCAGAGTGAGGGCCCTTTCACGGTGTTCGCCCCCACCAACGAGGCCTTCGCCGCACTGCCGGCCGGTCTGGTCGACGCCCTGCTGCTGCCCGAGAACGTCGAGGCACTGAAGGCCGTGCTGACGTACCACGTCGTGTCGGGCAAGGTGCTCGCTGCTGATGTGACCGACGGCGAGGTCGCCACGGTGCAGGGTGAGAACATCACCATCAGCACGATGGGCGGTGTGAAGGTGAACGACGCCAACGTCATCGCCACCGATGTGATGGCCTCGAACGGTGTCATCCACGTCATCGACGCGGTCATCGTGCCGCCGAGCCTCGATGTGGCCTCGCTGCTGCCGGCTCCTGAGACCACGGCCCCGATGGCCGCTGGCGACATCGTCGCCGTGGCTTCGGCCAACCCCGACTTCTCGACATTGGTTGCTGCTGTGCAGGCCGCCGGCCTGGTCGAGACTCTCCAGAGTGAGGGCCCCTTCACGGTGTTCGCCCCCACCAACGAGGCCTTCGCCGCACTGCCCGCCGGTCTGGTCGACAAGCTGCTGCTGCCCGAGAACAAGGACATCCTCGTGGCCATCCTCACCTACCACGTCGTGTCCGGCAAGGTGATGGCTGCCGATGTGATGGCCGGCGACGTGCCGTCGGTGCAGGGCGAGAACATCGCCGTCACCACCGATGGTGGCGTGAAGGTGAACGGTGCGAACGTCATCGCTACCGATGTGGAGGCCTCGAACGGCGTCATCCACGTCATCGATGCGGTCATCCTGCCGCCGACGCTCGACTTGTCGGCTCTCTGATCCCAACATCCCCCGGGTGCAACGAGGGGCCTTCGGGCCCCTCGTTCGCGTTCCCGGGTAGAGCGATCGGCCAGACTGGGGAAGTGGACGAGCGGCCCTGCGAACTGTGCGAGGCGGCGCGCCTCACCGAGTGGTACTACGAGGACGAGCACTGCTGGGCCGCTGAGTGTGAGGCGTGCTTCGTGCCGATGGTGGTCTGGAAACGACACGACCCGGACCCCCCTGAGGAGATCCGGGTCATGTTGCGGAATGTGCTCGCTGACGTCGCCACCCAGGTCATCGGCGTCGACTACTGGTTCGACGACACGTTGCGATCGATTCCTGGCCACTATCACGCTCATGCGCGACCCCGTGGCCGAGGGTTTGGATGATTCACTGCGCCAATGGCGCAGTGATCACATCGGGATGCCGCCAGGCTTCATGATTGTCTCCTTGTGTTGGGTTCGGCGTGACGTTCTCCCCAGCCCGATTCACCGATTCGGCGTCAAGAATCGGGAAAGGGCGAACGCCGAGAGTGACCGTACCACCCTCCGTGGCGGTGCCCGCAAGGGGAAATCTTGTGTTCGTCTGGTTTTCGTCATCGGCGCAACGGGGGGTGGCGGCCGGCTCGGGTGGCCCGCGGCGGCCTTCGGTACAGTGCGGTCATGCTCTCCGCCGGTGATGCCGCCCCCACGTTCAGCTTGCTCGATCACGACGGGGCCACTGTCGACCTGGCCGTGCTGCGCGGCCGGAACGTGCTCGTGTACTTCTATCCAAAGGCCGACACGCCTGGCTGCACCACCCAGGCGTGTGCCCTGCGCGACATCGCCGGCCAGGTGGGCGACACCGTCATCGTGGGCGTCAGCCCCGACAAGGTTCCCGCGCTGCTGCGGTTCCACACCAAGTACGGCCTCGGCTTTTCACTGCTCAGCGACCCCGACCACACCGTGGCCGAGGCCTACGGGGTGTGGAAGGAGAAGAAGAACTACGGCAAGGTGTACATGGGCATCGAGCGCTCGGCGTTCCTGGTGGGCCGCGACGGGGTGCTGCGCAACGTGTGGTACAAGATCAGCCCGAACAACACCCCGGTGAAGCTGCTCGAGGCGTTGGGCGCATGAGCAACCTGCCCGCCCCCACCGACCTGTTGCCCCACCGGCCGCCGTTCCTGTTCGTCGACGAGGTGCTGGAGCTGCAGCCGGGACAGTCGGCCCAAGGGCGCTGGACGCTGAGCGGTGACGAGTGGTTCTTCGCCGGCCACTTCCCGGGCCGCCCAACGCTGCCCGGTGTGCTGATGTGCGAGGCCATCGCCCAGATGGGTGCCATCGCCGTGTTGGCCGACCCGCGGTTCGTCGGCAAGCTGCCACTGTTCGGCGGCCTCGACGGTGCCCGGTTCCGCCGTCAGGTGGGCCCCGGCGACACGCTGGTGCTCGAGGTGGATCTGGGCCGCATGTCGTCGCGGGCCGGCAAGGGCACAGGCCGGGCGTTGCTCGACGGCCAGGTGGCCTGCGAGTGCGAGTTGATGTTCGTACTGGTCGACGCGTAGCCCGCCAGCAGGCTGCGGCTCAGGCGGTGTCGAGGTGCTCGGCCACCACGGCCAGTACGGCCTCGCCGTACTGCTCGAGTTTGGCCGGGCCGATGCCCTTGATACGGGCGAGGGCCTGCAACGAGGTGGGCTTCGTTGCGGCAATAGCGTTGAGCGTGGCGTTGTCGAACACGGTGTAGGCGGGCTTGCCGTTGCGCAGCCGATCGCGTAACCCGCGCAGCGCTTCGAACAGCACTGAGTCGGCGCCATCGAGGGCTGCTACCGCGACCGTGTGCTTGCTGGCGGCGGCGGTGCGCGGCGAGGGCGGCGTGCCCGATGCGATGCGGCGGGGCGGCTGCAGTTCGGCGGCGGTGGGCGGCGATGCCAGTTCGGCCAGGAACGGACTGGGTTGGCCAGCGGTGCTGACCACGGTGACCGAGCCACTGGTGCGGGTGATGGCCACATGGAACAGGCGGCGCTCTTCGGCCACATCGTCGGCCAGGCGGTGGGGGAACTGTCCCTCGTCGGCCAGGTGGACGACGATATGCGGCCACTCCTGCCCCTTCACCCTGTGCACGGTTGCCAGCACGACGCCCTGGTCGGTGGCTGGCGCGGCCAATGCGTCGGCTAACCATGTCGAGAACGACTCGATGTCGGGGTGCAGCCTGGCGAGATGCAGCAGCGCTGTGAGGTCGTCGTTCTGCGACGACGCGTTCATGCCACGACGGTTGCGGTCGAAGGTGGCCAGTGTGCCCGCGAGGCCGAGTTGGTCGTCGACGATGGTGAGCACATCGGCGGTGGTGGCGCCGTTGGCTGCGGCAGTGCGCACCGCCTCGAGGTCGGCGATGAAGGCGGTGACGGCCAGTTGCTCGCGCTCGGTGGTGAGGCGATCGGCGAGTCGTTGGAGGTCGCGGATCGAGCGTTGGTCGGCGGCCCACGACGCCACCCGTGGAGCGATGGAGCGCGACGGGCGCTGGATGGCTTCGGTGAGTGCTGCGCCGGGCAGCGACCGCTCGGGTGAGCAGGCGAGTCGCAGCCAGGCGAGGCTGGATCGCACCGATGCCCGGTTCAAGAACTCGCTGCCCGCGACGCTGGTGGCGGCGAGGCCTGCTTCGTGCAGGGCCACCTGCACCGGCACCAGTACGGCGTTCACCCGCGCCAGCACCGCCACGTCGGATTCTGCGGCTCCCTGGCGCAGTGCCGCCTGCACAGTGGCGACCGTGGTGGCGACCGGATCGGCGACCGCCGTGGGGTGCAGGCCCGTTGCCTGGGTGCGGGCCGCACGGATGGTCTTCGCGACGCGTCGGGTGTTGCGCTGCAGCAGGAAGTCGGCGGCGTGCACCACATCGGCCGGGCACCGGTAGTTCACCTCGAGCGGGTGGTCGCCTGCCCCGGGGAACAGCGCCTCGTAGTCGATGAGCCAGTCGGGCGAGGCGCCGTTGTAGCCGTAGATGGTCTGGTCGTCGTCGCCCACTCCGAACGCGGCCCACCCGGGTGCAGCCAGCAGGCGGATGAACAGCACGTGGGCCGGGGTGAGGTCTTGGAACTCGTCGACCAGCAGTACTCGGCACGCCCGCTGCGCGGTGGCGCGGGCTGTTGGGTCGGTGAGCAGCAATCCGACGGCCCCGGTGATCTGCCCGTCGAAGTCGACTGCGCCCTGGCGGTGGAGCGCGTCGAGGTACTGGGGGTACACCTCGGTGAGGCCGGCGACATCGCCGTCGTAGGTGTCTTCCACCTCATCGGGCGAGCGCAGGCCGAGCCGCACCGCCGACAGCGCCTCGAGCCAGGGTGAGAGCGGGTCGACGTTGCGCTTGCGCTGCGACGGCACGAAGCCCGACAGGATGCCGCGCACGTCGCGCTCGCCGATGGTGCGCCAGCGCTGTGGCCGGGACGCGAACGGCGCGACACCGTTGATGATGGCCAGTGCCAGCGAGTTGAGGGTGCGCACCTCCACCCCGGGCACGTCGCTGAGCCGCTGCTGCATCTCGAGCTGCGCCCGCCGGTTGTAGGCGACCAGGGTGATTGCCGACGGCGGGAGGTGCCAGTGGGTGATCAGATGGCGCACCCGCTCGGTGAGCACCCGGGTTTTGCCCGAGCCAGCGGGGGCGACGATGCGGGCCGCCCCGCCCGGGTGGGTGACGGCCGCCAACTGATCGGGGGCGAGCGCAGCCGCCGACTCGTTGGTACCGAAGGGGGCGAGCGAACCATGCTCGACCGTGACGGCGGGGATGACTGCGACGCTGTCGATGGGTGCGCTGAAGCGCAGCGGACCACCGTCGATGAAGCAGCGCCCCACACCGGGCACCTCCACATCGCCTGGTCCATCGGTGGCACGTGCCCCGGCTGCGACGGCCTGTTCGGCCCAGGGCCAGCGGCCGCCGTCGTGGTCGAGCACCACGCTGTTCGACCAGACCAGATGGTGGAGTTCGTCGAGTGGAAGTTCGGCCCGGGCACCCAGTTCGTGCAGCGGCCCGGTGAGCGTGGCCGCAGGCGCGCGGTGGAACGATGCCGAGAGATCGACGACCAGGCGAGCGCGCTGCTGATGGGCCTGACGCAGCGTGTGCAGCGCTGCGGCGGGATCGAGCAGCACACGCTCGTCGATGGTGAGCCGCGGGGCGCTCTGCCAGGGCTCGGGTACCGGCTGGTCGTCGAGCAGCACCAGCGATCGACCGAGCGCCTCGGGGCCTGCCCACCGAGCGGGCTGGGCGAGCAGCCGGGCTACCGGGGTGCGGCCGGGCGAGGCCGGACGGGATGGAGGTCGATCATCGGGGATGTCGAGGGACGCGACCGGCTCGGATTCGTACTCGACGGGCGGCGGTGCAGGGAGCTCGCCCGATTCGGTGCGCTGCCAGCAGGCACGCACCTCGTCGGCACGGTCGTGCAGACCGCCGCAGTAGACGCAGGAGATGGCCACGGGGCCGTTCTACACCAGGGGTGTGGCGCGGATGAGTGCGGCGCAGGTGGGGCTCAACGGGCGGGGCCGAAGATGAGCGACCCGTTGTGGCCGCCGAACCCGAAGTTGTTCGACATGGTGGGACCCGGGGTCCACGGTCGGGGTGCGGCGGTGACGATGTTGGTGGGCGCGCCGTCGAGCACCTCGGTGGTGTTGGCGGTGGGCGGGATGAGCCCGTACTCCATCGACAGCAGCACCGCCGCGGCTTCGAGCGCCCCGGCAGCACCGAGTGCATGGCCGGTGACACCCTTGGTGGAGGTCATCGGCGGCAACGACCCGGCGAACACAGCGGCCACGGCCTCGGCCTCGGCGGCGTCGTTCATCGGGGTGGAGGTGCCATGGGCGTTGATCTGGGCGATGTCGGCCGGGGTGAGGCCGGCGTCGTCGAGCGCCAGGCGCATACAGCGGATGGCGCCGGTGCCACCGGGAGAAGGCGCGGTGATGTGGTGGGCGTCGGCGTTGCTGCCGGCGCCGAGGATCTCGCCGACGATGGTGGCCCCACGGGCAACAGCATCCTCGTACACCTCGAGCATGAACACCGCGGCGCCTTCGCCCATGACGAACCCGTCGCGCTTCACGTCGAATGGCATGCTCATGCCCGACGTCGACAGTGCGGTCATGTTGCTGAACCCGGCGATGGCGGTGGGTGTGATGCAAGCCTCGCTGCCACCGGTGACCACCGCGTCGACCATGCCCCACGAGATCAGCCGGGCCGCATACCCGATTGCGTGGCTCGACGCGGCACACGCCGTGACGACCGTTTCGTTCGGGCCCTGCAGGCCGTAGCGCATGCTGAGGGCCGCACCCGAGGCGTTGGCCATGAGCATCGGGATGAGGAACGGCGACACACGCCGCTCGCCCTTCTCGAGGCGCACCTGCACGTTCTCCTCGAGCGTGATGAGCCCGCCGATACCGCTGGCGAAAATGGTACCGAAACGCTCGGGTGCCACGTCGGGACGACCCGCGTGCTCGAACGCTTCAGCGGCCGCAGCGAGCGCGAACTGTTCGACGCGGTCGGCTCGGCGCGCCTCTTTCGGACTGTCGAAGAAGGGGAGGGGGTCCCAGTCGGCGAGTTCGACGGTCTTGCGGTCGGACACACCCGGTCCGAGCAGACCCCGCCAGAACGCAGCCTTTCCGATGCCGCAGGGTGCGACCACCCCGTAGCCAGTGATGGCGACGCGGCGACGCAACGACATCAGAGCTTGCCGACGACCAAGTCGTAGGCCTGGCCAACGGTGTCGACGCCTTCGAGTTCTTCCTCGGGCACTTCCACGCCGAACTCTTCTTCGAGCGCCATCACCAGCTCGACCAGGTCGAGGCTGTCGGCATCGAGATCGTCGCCGAACTTCGCCTCGGGCACCACGGCCGACTCGTCGACCGAGAGCACCTCGACGGCGCACTTCTTGAAGCGGGCGAACAGTTCCTGATCCACGGGGTTTCTCCTTGAGGTGGGTGAATGAAGACTCTAGTGGCCCATGCCCAGGCCGCCATCGACCGGGACGACCGCTCCGGTGATGTAGGCGGCATCGGCAGAAGCCAAGAAGGCGACGACGCCGGCGACCTCGTCGGGCGAGGCCATACGGCCTAGGGGCACGGCGTCGGTGATCTCGGCCAGACGCTTGTCGCCGAGGGCGGCGGTCATGTCGGTTTCCACCGGGCCGGGGGCGACGACGTTCACAGTGATGCTGCGCGACCCGAGTTCGCGGGCGAGCGACCGGGCGAAGCCGACCAGGCCTGCCTTCGAGGCGGCGTAGTTGGCCTGTCCGGCTGCGCCGAGAAGACCCACCACCGAGCTGACCAGGATGATGCGCCCACTGCGGGCCCGCAGCATGGCGGGTGTGGCTCGCTTGGCGACGCGGTAGGCGGCCGTGAGGTTGGTGTCGATGACCGAGGTGAACGATTCCTCACTCATTTTCAGCAGCAACCCGTCTTTGGTGATGCCGGCGTTCGACACCAGCACTTCCACCGGGCCGAAGCGCTCTTCCACCGCCTTGAACGCCGCGTCGACGCTGTCGGCCGACGTGACGTCGCAGGCCACGCCGAACAGATCGTCGGGCGGGGGAGAGGTGTTGTAGGTGACGGCGACGTTGTCGCCCAGCGCGGCAAAGCGACGCGCAACGGCGAGGCCGATACCGCGGGCTGCGCCGGTGACCAGCACGGTACGGCTCACGACACCAACTCCGGGCCGGTGGCGCCCCAACGCAGCAGGGCACTGGCGGCGGTCATGCCGGCGCCGAAACCCACGAGCAGGACGAGGTCGCCTTCGTTCACCCGCCCGGCATCGAGCGCGTCGCACAGGGCGAGCGGGATGGAGGCCGACGAGGTGTTGCCGGTGTGATGCAGCACGAGCGCTCGCTTTTCGGCGGGAATGTTCAGACGCTCGCAGGCGGCGTCGATGATGCGCACGTTCGCCTGGTGCGGCACGACGAGGGCGATCTGGTCGGTGGTGACCCCGGCGTGGGCGAGCGACTTCTCGGCCGAGTCGACCATGATTCGCACGGCCCGCCGGAACACCTCTTTGCCCTCCATCTGGATGAGGCCGCCGAGCTCGGCGTAGAGGAAGCGTTCGGCGCTGCCGTCGGCGTCGAGATCCCAGCCGAGCAACTGGCCCTGGCCTTCGCACGCCTCGAGCACCACGGCGCCCGAGCCGTCGGCGAACAAGATGGCGGTGTTGCGGTCGTCCCAGTCGGTGATGCGGGCCAGGGTGTCGGTGCCGATGACGAGCACCTTGTTCATCCCCATCGCGATCAGGCCGTGAGCGGTGACCAGGCCGTAGACGAACCCCGAGCACGCCGCGTTCACGTCGAACGCGCCACAGCGCAGGCCGAGCTCGTGGGCGACGGTTGCCGAAGTAGCGGGGACGCAGCGGTCGGGTGTGGTGGTGGCCAGCACGAGTGCATCAATGGACGACGGGTCGACGCCCGCCATGTCGAGCGCCTTGCGACCCGACTCGGCCGACAGCCCGGCGGTGGTGCCGCCCACATGGCGTTCGCGGATGCCGGTGCGATCGACGATCCACTCGTCGTTGGTGTCGAACATCTGCTCGAGATCGGCGTTGGTGAGCACCTTGGGCGGCAGGGCGGTGCCCCACCCCGTGATGGCGGCACCGCGCACGCCCACCGGAACGGCGGGCATCAGATGGTCCTCAGCCAGGCGATGGGTTGGCGGGGTGTCACTCGCTCGCCCGACACGGCGATGTAGCTCTGCAGCACTCCGTCGAACGCGGAGCGCACCTCGACCTCACCGAGGTGACCGATGATGGTGCCGACGGTGATCCGGGAACCTTCGCCGAGACCAGCGACGGGATCGAACACACCGGCAGCAGGGCTGACGACGAGACGCTCGGTGGCGAAGAGGTGCTCGCCCTCGTGTGCCAGCGTGGCGGCTGTACGTCCGGAGCTCACCCACTCGAGCAGCTTGCCCAGTTCTTCAGGAGTGCTGACCGACATCGTGCGTGCGTTCTCGACCGTGCGCTTGGCCATGCCTGTGAGCACGCCACCGGGGCCGAGTTCGACGAACTCGGTGACGCCGAGCGCAGCAAGTGTGAGGAGGCAGTGCTTCCAGCGAACCGGGTTGATCAGTTGGGCCGACAGCAGCGAGGCCCAGTCGGCGCCTCGATTGTGGGCCAGCGCGTCGACGTTCGACACCACCGGCACGTCGGTGTCGCGGGGCGACGCCTCGGCGATGGCCTTGCGCAGGCGGTCGCGGGCGGGCGACATGAACGGGGTGTGGAAGGCGCCCGACACCTGGAGGGGCATCACCTTCTTGGCGCCCAATTCCTTGGCGATCACGCTGGCTGCGGCGACGCCCTCGGGTGAGCCGGCGATGACCACCTGTCCGGCCGCGTTGAAGTTGGCCACCCACACATCGGCGTCGGCGCGGCGGCAGGCCACCTCGACCAGATCGTCGTCGAGTCCCAGCACCGCGGCCATCGTGCCGGGGTTCTCGTGGCCGGCGTCGTGCATCGCATCGGCGCGCTCGCTGACGAGGCGCACGCCATCGTCGAACCCGAGGGCGCCGGTGGCGGTGAGCGCCGTGTACTCGCCGAGGCTGTGCCCAGCGCAGTAGCTCGGCTCGACACCGAGGCGCTCGACGGCGTCGAGGACGATGAGGCTGGAGACGAAGGTGGTGAGCTGCGCGTTGCGGGTGTCGCGCAGCTCGTCGGCGTCGGCGTCGAGCAGGAGGCGAGCGACGTCGCGCTCGGCCACCTGCGAGGCCTCGTCGACGAGTTCCCAGCACTCGTGGTCGGCCCACGGTCGGCCCATGCCCGGCCGCTGTGAACCCTGGCCGGGAAAGGTGAAGGCAAGCATGTGCTCGGCGGTGCTCCTGGGTCGGGTACACGGGTCGGTACGGACGAAGCGGACTGAGAACGTGACTGTAGACCCTGCTGGTGTCGGTCGGTGCCTTACCGCCGGGTAACCACTTCGGCGGCTAGCCTGTCGCCGTCACTCGCCCGAGTGGCGGAATGGCAGACGCGACGGACTCAAAATCCGTTGTCCGAAAGGGCGTGTGGGTTCGAGTCCCACCTCGGGCACCAGAGAAGGACCAGTTCAGGGGCTCAATGTCCGGAGCGGGCCGTGGGGTTTGGAACGTTCGGCGGAGCGTCATCCAAGAATCATCCAAGAATTCGGCTAGCGTCCGCATCGTGCGGGGGTCGTTGCGGGAACGCCAGCCGGGGGTGTGGGAGCTCATCGTGCTGCTGCCGCGCGATCCGGTGTCGGGAAAGTACAAGCAGATGAGTCGCGTCGTACGCGGCACCAAACGCGAGGCGCAGCGTCAGCTGTCGGCGCTGGTCGCCAGTGTCAGCGAAGGCAAGGTCACCTCGTCGGCTGCGACACTGGATGAGCTGGTCGAGCGATGGCTTGAGTCCAGGGTGAGCGGCTGTCGCCGACGACGGCACGTGAGTACCGCCGGCTGGCCAAGACGATCATCTCGCCCGCGTTGGGTTCGATGCCCATCGGCAAGATCAAGGACCACCAGCTCGATGCCTTGTACGCCGGTCTCGAGAAGGAGCGTGGTCTGTCGCCGTCGTCGGTGCGTCAGGTGCACGCAGTCATCCGGAGCAGCCTGAATCAGGCGGTGAAATGGGGCTGGTTGAGCGCGAACCCCGCGGTGAAGGCCACGCCTCCTGCGGTGCGACGTTCCGAGATCGTGCCGCCCGACATCGGGACCGCGCTGCGGCTGCTCGCTGCCGCAGAAGAGCGAGAGCCCGAGTTCGCCATCCCCCTGGTGCTGTCGTCCATCATCCGCGGCAGGGGAACGGAGAATCCGTCGGCGACCTCAGCCGGCGTGTTGTCTTGCACCCATTGCAGCAACGTCTCTGCGATGCCCTTTGAGATCTCGGCGTAGCGAAGCGCGGCGTTGCTCACCTCGTCGGGGTACTGGCCCTACGGGTACACGTGAAAGAACTCCTTGAGGTCCTTCACGGTGTTGCCCTTCGCGGTCTCCGACACGTCGCGCCCGAACCAGCCGTCCTGGTTGTCCGGCGAGAACGCATAGGCGTACTTCCCATCGCTCTCGAAGAACGCGAGCCACTCGGTGTAGATCTGCTCGACGAGCTCATGGGGGAGCGGGTGGTTGACCAGCGCCGCGAACCCCGTCTGCCGTAGCGAGCGAGTGAAAGCCTCAGGAGCATCCGGCGCGGCGAAATCAACCACTTCGACGTTCATCCCGCCACGCTACCCACACCGTTTGCACGCTTTGGGCGCGGCCCCGGGCACGTGCCTCAGGAGCACTTCTCCCCATACTGCGCAATCGCCGCGATTTCGGTAGCCGTGAGTGCGCGGGTCCAGATCGCTGGCTCGTCGATGACGCCGGAGAACCCCCATGGACCACCGAGCCTCACGGGAGTGTTCCCGCCCGTTTGCAGCTGGCCAAAGCCCTGCGTCGCTCCCGTGGCGATCTGCGCACCGTCGACGTACAACGTGAAGGTGCTGTTGGTCCACGTCGCAGCGACGTGGTGGAAGTTGCCGTCGGACAACTGCGGCGCATTCGCCCGAAGGTTCAAAGGAAAGCGCGTGGTGTTGTCGTCGATCTCGAACACCAACTCATTCCCCGGGTACAGATCGAGGGTGTATGCATGACTGTCGTCGAATGCTCCAGAGAAACCAGGTCCAGTAAAGCGTGAGATGAGCGACTGAACGGTGCCCGCGCCGGGTAGTGCCTTCACCCAAAGCTCGAGTGTCAACCCAGTCGTCGGCCGTGCCACCGATGTGGCCGACAGCGGTGTGCTCGGAGTCAGATTGAATCCCTGGCCCACTCGACCTTGCGTGTAGGCCGCCGTGCCCGTGAAGCTGGGGCCGATCACCGAGGCAGTCGAACCGTCGCCCGTCCACTGCGCAGCGATTCCGGTGAGACTCACCTCAGCACACGTAGGGATGACGGTGATGACGACGTCGACCGGTGATGTCGACACACCGTTCTGCGTGACCTTGTACGTGAAGCTGTCGGTACCGCGGAACTTCGCGTTGGGTCGGTAGGTGAACGAACCGTTGCTGTTGAACGCGGTGAGGACACCGTTGGCGGGGTTGGTGACGACCGACGCGGTTGCGCTGGCGCTGACGGAGTCGTTCGCCAGCACCCCCGGTGCGGAGATGACCAGTGTCCCGCCAGAAAGAACTGAGTAGGCATCGGGTACGGCCGACAGGATGACGCCACCTGAGCCGTTCGACTGGTAGGCGATGACAATCGAGCGGTCGGTGGTGAGTGGGGTGTTGTTGAGTGCGACGGCTCCGTATCCGGATGCTGGGGGTGGTGTGACGGTGAAGGATCCGGTGGTGGTGCTGGGCCAGACGAGGATGGTGGCGCGGCCGGATGCGTCGGTGCTTGGTGGGGTGTAGTTCCACAGGGTGGTGCTTCCGGTGGTGATCGGCATTCCGCCGATGGTCATGCCTTGGGCGATCGGGAAGTAGGCCCCGCATCGGACGCAGCTGACGTTGCCGATATTGAAGGCGGCTCCCGGCACGGGGGCGCCTGCCGGGTCGACGACGGTGACGGTGACGTGGGTGGGGCTTGGTAGGGCGAGGTCGCCGAAGTTCCGGTTGCCCGATACCTGCAAGGCCTGAGCGGCGGTTGCGAGATCCCAGTAGCAGCCCGCTGTAGCGGTTCCCGGGACGTCACCAGATGGGCTGCTGCAGTTGTTGGTGGTCAGCTGGAGCTGATATTGGCCATTGGGCACCGTGAACGCGAACGTGCCATCGGTGCTCGTGGTGTACGACACCGTCGGCACCCCGGATCCCACCAACGACATCACCACTTGCGACACCGGCTGACCCAACCGATC
>JBAXSU010000329.1:0-1904 GCA_037130535.1 Actinomycetota bacterium | reverse complement strand
CGGGGGTCTTGGCCGGCCCGGCGTAGTAGACGCAGAAGTCCTTCATGTACTGCGGCAGCCCATCACCTGCGTCGAGGCGCTCTTTGATCTTGGCGTGGGCGATGTCGCGGGCCACCACCATCGGGCCGGTGAGCATGACACGGGTCTTCACGGGGTGCTGACTCAGCACCCGGCGGATCTCGTCCATCGGCTGGTTGAGGTCGACGTGCACCACGGCAGAGCCGGCCTCGTCGAGGTGCTGATGCTCGACATCGGGCAGGAAGCGGGCCGGGTCGGTTTCGAGCTGCTCGAGGAAGATGCCCTCGCGGGTGATCTTGCCCAGCGCCTGGCGGTCGGCGCTGCAGCTGACGGCCATGGCCACCGGGCAACTGGCACCATGGCGCGGCAGGCGGATGACGCGCACGTCGTGGCAGAAGTACTTGCCGCCGAACTGGGCGCCGATACCGGTCTGCTGCGACAGCGCCAGCACCTTGGCCTCGAGTTCGACGTCGCGGAAGCCGTGACCGAGGATGCTGCCCTCGGTGGGCAGCGTGTCGAGGTAGCGGGCGCTCGCCAGCTTCGCGGTCTCGACCGCCATCTCGGCCGATGTGCCGCCGATGACCACGGCGAGGTGATACGGCGGGCAGGCCGCGGTGCCGAGCGTCTTCATCTTCTCGAACAGCCAGGGCAGCAGCGTCTTGTCGTTGAGCAGCGCCTTGGTCTCCTGGAACAGGTAGCTCTTGTTCGCGCTGCCACCACCTTTGGCCATGAACAAGAACTTGTAGGCGTCGCCGTCGATCGCCGAGATCTTGATCTCGGCCGGAAGGTTGTTGCCGGTGTTCTTCTCGTCGTACATCGTGATGGGAGCCATCTGGCTGTACCGGAGGTTCGAGGTGAGGTAGGTCTCGTACACGCCGCGGGCGATCGCCTCCTCGTCGCCGCCGACACGATCTGCCGAGGCCGTGAACACGCGCTGGCCCTTCTTGGCCTTCACGATCGCGGTGCCCGTGTCCTGGCACATCGGCAGCACGCCGCCGGCCGAGATGTTCGCGTTCTTCAGCAGGTCGAGTGCTACGAAGCGGTCGTTGTCGCTCGCCTCCGGGTCGTCGAGGATGTTGCGCAGCTGCTGCAGGTGGCCCGGCCGCAGGAAGTGGGCGATGTCGTGCATCGCCTCGCGCGTCAGCAGGGTGAGCGCAGCCGGGTCGACCCGGAGGAAAGGTCCGAGCGGGGTGTCGACCATGGCGACACCCTCGGTCGACACCAACCGGTACGGGGTGTCGTCGTGGTCGAGGGGGAGCAGCTCCGTGAACGCGAACTCAGGCATGGCTGCAGGCTAAGGCCGTTCGTGGCCGTGTGGGAAACGGGCCGAAGTGCACTGGCCCGGCCGCGGCTTCGACGGTGACCGTCTGAGTCAGGGGGCGGGTGGCAGCCCGAGGACCGAACGCACGAGCGCGATCTCCTCGGGAGTGGTCGGCGTTCGGGGCGTGATCACGCCTTCGGCGACCATGATCGGGATGCGCCCGACGGTGACGTCGGGGTCGAACTCGACCGGCCGGAGGTTCGAGTCGACCTGCCTCATCAGGCCCGAGCCGGCGATCAGTTCGTAGGTGGTGCGGGTGTTCGACGAGCGGCCGGCCCACATGTCGCTCGACTGCTCGAAGAACCGCACGTTCGTGAGGATCGACACCACGAGGAGGAGCCGGCCGACGACCAGCGCCCCGGGGCTGAACCGCCGGAGCTGGTCGACGGCCAACGCGAACGGCGTGGCCACCAGCATCGCCATCAAGTACTGGTAGCGCGAGGACGCGGCCGAGTCGAGGCCGAACACCGCCCGCTGCCAGCCGATGGTGAGGAAGAGCGGCACCGGCATGAACGCCAGCGTGAACAGCAGCGTGCGCCGCCAGTACGACAGCCGACGCCACGTG
>JBAXSU010000328.1:0-1923 GCA_037130535.1 Actinomycetota bacterium | reverse complement strand
TCTTGAAGTTCGGGTGAGGGACATCGTTCATGATGCGGATGACTTCGCGGGGCTTGTTGAACGGCTGCGGGCACTCCGCCTCCCACAGCATCGCGACCCCGACGTCGGCACCCTTCTCCGCGTGCTCGGTGTAGGTCTCGACCACGCGTGCGTAGGTGGCGTTGTAGTCCGTTCCGTAGGGGAGAGGACCGAACGACCCGGGGTCGATGCGCAGGGCGGGGCTACCGACGTCCACGCAGAACTGCAGGAACTCCTCGAACCAGCCGAGGTACTCCTTGTAGACGGCGTCGTCCCCAGTGGCCCACGGCAGGCGGCCGAGGTCACCGTAGGGTCCGGGCGCGATGCCAGCCACGACCATGCCGTTGTCAGCGATCCACTTGCCCAGTTCCTTGCGCGACTGTGCCGTCGGGAAGCGCTCGAGGGTGGCGTGGTCGAAGAAGCCGCCCAGCTCGATGCCGTCGTAGTTAAACGCTCCGAGGACCCGGATGGTCTGGTCCAGAGTGGCCATGTTCTTGAAGCCGAAAGACATGCACCACGAGCCTCGGCTGATCTTGGCGATCCTTGTCATGACACTTCCCTTCATCGGGTGTGCTGGGACGCCGGGGCGGCGCCAGCTGGTGATGCGTCGAAGGCTTCCCCGCTATGTCGGTGAGCCCGTGTATGTCCATGGTTGGTGGGCGAGCTTCGCTCTGAGCCGATCGCGGAGCATGATCGTCTCGGAGACGTTGTCGCACTCGTTCATGTGCTCCCAGTTGATCCACACGTACTCGACGGTGAGGAAGCCGTCGTATCCGGTGGCATCGAGCTGGTCGACGAGGTCCTCGAAGTCGATGGCGTTGTCCTCGAGTCCGCACTGCCCGCGCCCAGGACGCGCCCCACGGACCTGCACGTGGCTCGCGTAGGGGATGAGGCGATCGATGTCTGTCTGCGTGTGGCCTGGGGCGATGAAGTGCGAGTAGTCCAGGGTCAGGCGCAGATCGGGTGCCAGGTGAAGCAGACGCAGGACATCGTCCGGCGTGCTCGCCACCGAGCCCATGTGGCACTCGACCGAGAACCGCATTCCCTCCTGGCTCAGGCGAGCGGCCCGCCACTGCAGCTCCTCGGCTGCCAGCTCCAGGGATTGGTCGTGGGTGAGTCCTGGCCAGTCGATCCCGGGCACCATCGTGATACCCGGCGCGTTGAGCCGTGCGGCGAGGGCGGCCATGTCGTCGAAGAGGTCACGAGACGCCTGGCGTTCCTGCGCGACTGGCGAGTTGGGTGCGAACCGCTCGAAGTCGGTCCACGGAATGACGAAGACGTCGGAGAGCTCGAGACCGCGTCGGTCAAGCTCCGCGGTGATCCGCTTCGCAGCGCCGGCGACGTCGTGGCGGACATCCTCGGGCCGGATGTGGGATCTGTTGCCCATCAGCGCCAGGTCGAACCCCTCGAAGCCCAGCCCTGCGATGAGGTCCAGGGCGAGGTCGTGACGCAGCAGCGGGAAGGAGTGGTCGCCGCAGGAGAGCTTCATGTTCGTCCCCTTCCGGTGGGTCCTGCCGGGTCTTGTGGTGGCCTGGGCATGTCGTGATGCGTTGCTCCAGAGCGCTTGGGGCGCCCTGCTTCCAGCGAGTGGCGAAAGTAGAGCATTCTCACGATGCCGTGTCAATGGCAACTTTGTTAGAAAAACTCGGCGCAACATCTGGATCGGACTCGGGGCGGTCGTTACTGTCGCCACGGGGCATCCGGCCCCGAGAGGACCTGCTCACCGCCGTCCGGTGAGCACGAATGTGTCAGGGGCTCCCCGTGGATCTTGGGCTCGCAGGGCGAACGGTCCTGTGCACCGGTGCCGCCGGCGGCATCGGGAGACAGACCGCACGGCTGCTTGCCGAGGAGGGTGCCTTCGTCGCGTGCGTGGACCGGGACGGAGACGCCCTCGCCGACCTGCTC
>JBAXSU010000327.1:0-1955 GCA_037130535.1 Actinomycetota bacterium | reverse complement strand
CGGCCCACGCCACCGGCAAGCCGCTCGACCCGCGCGAGATCGTGCTGAAGACCGGCGAGGTGATGGCCGCATCGGCCCAGCACGCCCACGTCAGCCCGCCGCTCAGCGTCGACGGCGAGATCACCATCGCGTCGTCGTCGCTGTTCGAGCGCATCTCGGCCGAAGAGATCTGGTCGTGCACCAGCTGCCGGGCCTGCGACGAGATCTGCCCCGTCAACATCGAGATCCTCGACAAGATCCTCGACATGCGCCGCTACTTGTCGCTGATGGAGAGCAACTTCCCCGCCGAACTCGGCAACGCCTACCGTGCCATGGAGAACCAGGGCAACCCGTGGGGCATGAACCAGGGCGAGCGTGCCGACTGGGCCGAGGGCCTCGACGTCACCGTGCTCGACCCGGGCCAGCCGATGCAGGCCGAGTACCTCTACTGGGTCGGCTGTGCCGGATCGTTCGACGACAAGAACAAGAAGGTCACCCAGTCGATGGCCAAGCTGCTGAAGCGGGCCGGTATCGACGTGGCCATCCTCGGGCCCAGCGAGATGTGCACGGGCGACTCGGCCCGCCGGTCGGGCAACGAGTACCTGTTCCAGATGCTCGCCATGCCGAACATCGAGATGCTCGACGGCATGGGTGTGAAGAAGATCATCACCCAGTGCCCGCACTGCTTCAACACGCTGAAGAACGAGTACCCGCAGCTCGGCGGCGACTACGAAGTGGTGCACCACACCCAGTTGCTCGAGAGCCTCATCGACTCGGGCCAGCTCGATGTCAGCCAGGCGACGCTCGAAGAGCGCATCACCTACCACGACAGCTGCTACCTCGGTCGCCACAACGACGTCTATCTCGCCCCGCGCAAGGTGGTCGGCAGCATCAAGGGCATCGAGATCGTCGAGATGCAACGCAACGGCACCAAGGGCATGTGCTGCGGCGCCGGTGGCGCCCGCATGTGGATGGAGGAGTCGATCGGCACGAAGGTGAACGACGAGCGGGCCGCCGAGGCCATCTCCACCGGCGCATCACGTGTGGCCACCGCCTGCCCGTTCTGCTACATCATGCTCGACGACGGTGTGAAGGGTGCTGGGTTCGAGGAAGACCAGGTGAAGGTCGCCGACATCTCCATCCACCTGCTCGAGGCCATCGAGAACGGCGAGCGACTGCTCGCCCAGCCCGAGGCTCCGCTGTCAGCGCCGGTCGCCGGCGACTGAGCCAGCTCTCGCCCCGGCACTGCGGACCTACTGAAAGTTCTCCCAGTAGCGGCTGGGGGTAGGGCCGCGCTGGCCCTGGTACTTGCTGCCGCGGGCGCCCTTGCCGTAGGGCTGCTCGGCCGGGGTGGTCATGTGCATGAAGCTGACCTGGCCGATCTTCATGCCCGGGTAGAGGGTGATGGGCAGCGTGGCGATGTTGGTGAGTTCGAGCGTGACGTGGCCGTCGAAGCCGGCGTCGATGAACCCCGCGGTGGAGTGGATGATCAGGCCGAGGCGGCCGAGCGAGCTCTTGCCCTCGATGCGGGCGACCAGGTCGTCAGGCACGGCGACGCGCTCGAGCGTGCTGCCCAGCACGAACTCGCCGGGGTGGAGCATGAACACACCATCGTCCGGGATCGTGATGAGCTCGGTGAGGCGCTCCTGGTTCTCCTTCACGTCGATGACCGCAGCGGTGTGGTTGCGGAAGACGCGGAACAGGTTGGAGATCTTCACGTCGATCGACGAGGGCTGCACGAGCGCGTCGTCGAACGGTTCGATCACGATGCGGCCGGCGGCGATCTGCTCGCGCAGGGTTCGGTCGGACAGGATCACGTGCTGCACGCTAGTCGTCGGTGCTGCGGCGAGCCGGTGCCGACCGGGCCGTACGAGCGATTTGGTTGCTAGATTTGCCAGGTCCGAGCGGCTCCGGCCGCCCGTGCGGGTGTAGTTCAGAGGCAGAACATCAGCTTCCCAAGCTGAGAACGCGGGTTC
>JBAXSU010000326.1:0-1992 GCA_037130535.1 Actinomycetota bacterium | reverse complement strand
CGACCACGGAACGCAGCACCTCGGCGGCGCGCGTCTCGTCGCCCGAGTCGGGCCGGCCGTCGTTCACGCATTCGAGGCGGATGAGGTGCTGCAGCAACTCGGTGGTGGCGTTCGGCGCGGCGAGGGTGTTCACACCTCAATCCTCGCGCTCGGGCAACGGTGTGCTCGACGGGACAACTATCCCCATCATGCGCGTCGGGCGACGACCGGCACAGTCGGTGCCTAGCGTTCGCCGGCGAACGTTGCGACGATCTGTCGCGGTCTGATGCAGGGGGTTGAGATGCGTTACGGATTCGTGCGTTCGGCTGGTCTGTCTGCTGTTGCGCTGGCGGTCCTGGTCGCAGGATGCGGCGATGGTGATTCCGGCTCGGGTTCGAACACCGGCTCGATGACCGACAGCGGTTCGGGCAGCGCTGCCAGCACGGGCAGCGATGCCGGCCAGCAGAACGGTGGCCAGCCGGGTCCCGACCAGCCGTGCGACGACGAGGGCGCCCAGACCGGGATGGAGAACGGCACGCTGATCTGCACCGTCACCGATGGCGGCCTCCGGTGGCAGCCCCAGATGCAACCCTCCGGTCCCGGTTCGAGCGAGAGCCAGGGCGACGGTGAGGGCAACGGCACGATGATGTTCCGCATCGGTGGGTCCTGCCCCGAAGACGGGGCGATCGGTTTCTCGGGCGGCGGGCTCAGCTTCTGCGACAACGGCACGGGTCGGTACGCCCTGCCCGCCGATCTGCCGCCCGCGCCGGCTGGCGGCTACACCGAGCGGCCCGCCTGGTATCCGAGGCTGGCCGACATGTTCGGCCCGACCGTGTCGGAGTGCCCGGCGGGGTCGGTGGCATTCACCCATCCGGTGGTACCCAACGATCAGCTGGCCCCCTCGATGCCGCACGGCATGATGATCTTCGATCACGTCACCCCGATCGACCACATGTACATCGGCATCGCGGCGCTGGTGAAGGATCCCGCGGCTCGCACCGATGCCGACGAGGTGCCGGTGACGGCCCCCGCCGATGGCACGATCATCGAGGTCGGCAGCCTCGGATCGCCCACCAGCCACCGCGTGGTCATCTCCCACGGCTGCGATCTCGTGTCGGTCTACATGGTCGTGAACAAGCTCACCGGCGTGCTCGCCGATGTCGCCGCGCAGGTCGATGCGGGCGGTCAGGTGCAGGTGAGCATCCCGGTGCGCGCTGGCGACGAGTTCGGTCGGCAGCGCGACAACCCGCTCGACTTCAACATCTTCGACGGCACGAGTTGGTTGACCGGGCTGGCCAACCCCTACAGCTATGCCTTCGGTGAGGCGTGGAAGCCGTACACGGTCGACCCCTTCCCGTATCTCTCGCCCGAGGTACGCGACCCGCTGGAGGCGTCGGTCCAACGCGTCGTCGAACCGCGCTGGGGCCCAATCGCCCACGATGTCATCGGTGCGGCCTCGGGGTCGTGGTTCCTCGACGGAACCATCGGCTACTCCGGCCGGCCGATTGCCGACGTCGCCGCGGCGACGCAGGATCTGATGGGCGGCGCCGTGCCCGGCAAGAAGTCGTACGCCTACGGTCACCTGTCGCTCTCGCCGCACCCGGTCGATCCGGCCCGCTGGATCTTCTCGATCGGCGCCTGGCCCGATCAGTCGGGCGATCCGCACCAGCTGGCGATCGACCTGACCGACGGTCAGCCGACACCCGATCAACTCACGGCGGCAACGGGTGTGGTCGTGTACCGGCTCGCCCAGGCGAGCAATCGCCAGCCCGACGGCTATGAGCGTGTCTCATCGATGGCGCCCGACGGCATCGGCTACACCGTCGACGCCGGGCCGCAGGTCGGTTGGGTGGTGGTGCAGGTACTGGATGACCAGACACTGGCGATCGAGATCAGCACCGACCTCACCGCGCCGCCCACCGGCTTCGGCGACGGCCGCATCACCTATCACCGCTGACACCCGACGACGCGGACCGATCGTCGACCGTGGGCGGTGGCAGGGCCGCGGCCGGT
>JBAXSU010000325.1:0-2019 GCA_037130535.1 Actinomycetota bacterium | reverse complement strand
GAGCAGTTGGCCGCGGTCGAGGCACTGCTGTCGGGCGTGGCGTCCGGCTGCGACCCGCTCGACATGCGCCAATGCCTGCTGCCGTTCCCGAGCAACCACTTCCTGGTCGACGATCCGGCAACCGACACCGGCCGGCGCGTCTCGTTCCCCGAGGGTTCGGCCTCGGCGAACGCTGACGGCACGTGGGTCGAGCTGACCGAGTGGAACCGCAACGACGGGTTCAGCCCGAACACCCCGATCCTCACCTACGTGCCCGGCCTCGACGCCGAGGCATCGAACCTGCCGCCGTGGACCGACCTCGAGGCCTCGCTCGCCGACGACACGCCCGTGGTGCTGATCGATGCCGACACCGGCGAGCGCGTGCCGCTGTGGGCCGAGCTCGACGCCAAGGCCGACGACGACGCCGATCGTCTGCTGGCAATCCACCCCGCCGTGCCGCTAGCCGAGGGCCACACCTATGTGGTCGGCCTGCGCAACCTGGCAGGCGGCGACGGCGAGCTGCTCGACACGTCACCCGTGTTCGCCGCGTACCGCGACGGCTGGGCCGGCGACATCAGCGTCCTTGCAGAACGGGCCGAGGTGATGGATGCCAACCTCGCCGCACTCGAGGCCGCCGGAGTCGCACGCGACGAACTGCAGCTCGCCTGGGACTTCACGGTGGCGAGCCAGCGCAACATCAGCGAGCGAATGCTGCACATCCGCGACAAGGCACTGACAGCGCTCGGCGACGCTGCGCCCGCCTTCACGGTCACCGCTGTCACGCCGGCGCCCGACGACGGCATCGCGTTCCAGGTTGAGGGCACTTACACCGTGCCGAACTACCTCACCGGCGACGGCGGCCCGGGCAACCGCTTCTTCTACGGCGACGGGGTGAGCGCCACCGGCGACGAACTGCCGGTACAGAACGGCACGGTCGAGGCGTCGTTCCTGTGCAACGTGAGCGACGCGACAGTCGCCGGCAGCGAGCCCGCCCACCTCGTGCAATACGGCCACGGCCTGCTCGGCAGCAACCGCGAAGTGGGCGCCGGCAACCTGCGCGCCTTCTCGAACGAGCACAACACCGTGTTCTGCGCCACCAAGTGGGCCGGCATGAGCGAGGACGACATCGGCAACGCTGCGGCGACGCTCGCCGAGTTCTCGAACTTCCCTACGATGGCCGACCGGCTGCAGCAGGGCGTCCTCAACCAGGTCTTCCTCGGCCGGCTGATGATCCATCCCGAGGGCCTCGCCAGCGATGCCGCCTTCCAGCGGGCCGACGGCACACCGCTCGTCGACACCACCCATCTCGACTACGACGGCAACAGCCAGGGCGGAATCATGGGGCTGATGCTCGCCGCCGTGTCACCCGACATCGAGCGCGCCGTGCTCGGTGTGGTGGGCATGAACTACTCGATGCTGCTCGAGCGCTCGGTCGACTTCGACACCTACGAAGCGATCATGGAACCGGCCTATCCGAACGACCTCGACCGGGTGATGCTCATCGCCCTCATCCAGATGCTGTGGGACCGCGGCGAGGGCGCCGGCTACGTGCAGCACATCACCGACGACCCCTACTCGGGCACACCGGCGAAGGACGTACTGCTGCACGTGGCGTTCGGCGACTGGCAGGTCACCGAGCTGTCGGCGTTGGTCGCTGCGCGGGCGATGGGCGCCACCATCCACCGACCGGTCACCGCCGACGGACGCAGCGCCGAGAACGAGCCGGGCTGGGGTCTCGAGTCGACCGTGTACCCGAGTAACGGCTCGGCGATCGTGGTGTGGGATTCCGGCAGCGACCCGATCCCGTTCACCAACACGCCACCGCGCACCAGCCGCGACTCGCACGAAGACCCGCGCGCCGACCCCGACGTGCGCCGGCAGAAGGCCGCCTTCCTGTTCGACGACACCCTCGTCGACGTGTGCGACGGCGCCGCCTGCACCGCCGACCCCCGCGACTGACGTCCGCAACTTTTCTTCCCGGGCGGGTTGACATACGAACTGGTGTTCGGGTAGGGTGCTCGGTGTTCCGATCTTCCCCTC
>JBAXSU010000324.1:0-2027 GCA_037130535.1 Actinomycetota bacterium | reverse complement strand
CCATCGTGCCGATATTCACATGCGGCTTCGTACGCTCGAACTTCGCCTTGCTCATTGCAGTCTCCGTTGCTCTTCCGGATCAGTGGGTTGTCAAAGAACCCGGGCAGTGTAGCGGCCAGGGAGGCCGCCGCACCAACCCGCCACCGCGAGATACCCCGAACGAGGTGTACGAAAAGTACAATCGGGGCATGCACCTCGCCACCCGCCTGTCCAACCTCGGCACCGAGACCGCCTTCGCTGTGTCACTCGCCGCCGCCGACTGGGCGGCCAAGGGGAACCGGGTGTTCCCGTTCCACCTCGGCGACATGAACCTGCCCACCCCCGCCAACGTGGTGGCGGCGATGGACCGAGCCATCGCCGACGGCAAGACCGGGTACTGCGCAGCAGCCGGCATCATGCCGCTGCGCGAGGCCCTCGCTGCCGACGTCGGCTCGCGCCGCGGCCTGCAGTTCTCGCCCGCCAACGTCGTCGTGCAACCCGGTGGCAAGCCCGTCATCGGCAAGTTCATCCAAACCGTCATGGAGCCCGGCGACGAGGTGCTGTACCCGAACCCCGGATACCCGATCTACGAGAGCCAGATCGAATACTTCGGCGGTATCGCAGTGCCCTACCGCTACGTCGAGACTCCCACCGGGTTCGCGCTCGACCTCGAGTACCTCGAGTCGCACATCACGCCGCGCACCACGGCCATCTTCTACAACGACCTGCAGAACCCGCTGTCGGCCGAGAGCAGCGATGCCGAGATGGAGGCCGTCGCCGCACTGGCCATGAAGCACGACCTGTGGGTGCTGTCCGACGAGGCCTACTTCGAGATGCGCTACAGCGGCACCAGCCGCAGCATCGCCAGCATCCCCGGGATGCAGGAGCGCACCGTCATCCTGTACACGTTCTCCAAGAAGTTCGCGATGACCGGCTGGCGCCTCGGCGCCGCCATCGGCCCCACCGCCGTTGCCGAGCAGATCGCCAAGCTCAACACCAACGACGAGTCGTGCACCGCACACTTCGTGCAATGGGCGGGTATCGAAGGCATCACCGGCGACCAGTCGGGCCCAGCCGCCCTGGTCGACATCCTGCGCACCCGCCGCGACGCCGCTGTCGACGCGGTGAACGCAGTGCCCGGTATGCACACCGCCCGGCCCGAGGCCACGTTCTACCTGTTCGTCAACGTCACCCAGGCCATGGCGGCCAAGGGCTTCACCGACGTGGGCGAGTTCGCCACCGCAGCGCTGCACAACACCGGCGTGTCGTTCTGCACCCGCCGCCACTTCGGCCGCCCACAGCCCGGCGAGGAGCAGCAGTACATCCGCCTCGCCTACTCGGGCATCTCGGCCGACGACATCACCGAGGGCCTCGGCCTGCTGCGCCGGTGGGTGGCGTCGTGAGCACGGTCGTCGTCACCGGTCGCATCCCCCAGCCCGGCATCGACCTGCTGCGCGCCGCAGGCCACCACGTACTCGACTGGGACGAACCCACCCCCATCTCGCGCGACGAACTGCTGCGCCGTGTGGCGGGCGCCGATGTGGTGGTGGCGCTGCTCACCGAACGCATCGACGGCGAGCTGCTCGATGCCGCTGGGCCGCAACTTCGGGCCGTGTGCAACGTGGCGGTCGGCTACAACAACATCGATGTGGCCGCGTGCCGCGAGCGAGGTGTCATCGCCACCAACACCCCGGGTGTGCTCACCGATGCCACAGCCGACATCGCCATGGCCCTCATCCTCATGTCGACCCGCCGCCTGGCCGAGGGCGAGCGGCTCATCCGTTCACGCGAGCCGTGGCAGTGGGGCATGTTCATGATGCTCGGCTCGGGCATCCAGGGCGCCCGCCTCGGCGTGGTGGGCATGGGCCAGATCGGTGCCGCGCTCGCCCGTCGCGCCAAGGCCTTCGGGATGACCATCGCCTACAGCAACCGCAAGCCGTGCGATGCAGTACTGGTCGCCGAGCTCGACGCCACCTACGTGTCGATGGACGAACTGCTGGCCACCAGCGACGTGGTGTCGCTGCACTGCCCCTACTCGCCCGACACCC
>JBAXSU010000323.1:0-2042 GCA_037130535.1 Actinomycetota bacterium | reverse complement strand
GTGACCGTGCAGGCCAGCCGCATCTGGGTGTCGGTGTTCGGCACCGTCGCGGTCGGAGCCGCCAGCCTCGTGTCGGTGCAGCCCACTAGTGCTGGGACACCAGCAAGCCACGACGACAACGCCGTCACGTCGGCCGGAGTGAGGAACCAGTAACTGAGCAGGTTCTCCGCCACCGCCGGCCCGTCGGAAAGGATCCGCACTTGAGGCACACCGATCTGGTTCAGCACCTGCAACGCTGGCTGCAACTCAGCCGGAACGCTGCCTGGGGCCATCAACGATGTGGCCGGCAGCGACGGAGCAGCCGGCGTGCTCACCGGTGGCAGCGTTGTGTTGGTGCTCGGTGCGTCCGTCATGTCGCCCTCGATCGGCAGGAGGTCGAATGTCTCGACGATCCGAGCCGCTGCCTCGAGGTCGGCCATGGTTGGGGCGAACACGTTGAGCAGCATCCACTTGCCGGTGCCGATCCGTTCGATCGCCATCGACAACATCATGCTGTTCCCTGCACAGCCTGCGAACGCACCCATTACGCCCCGGTAGACACCGTCATCGAAGGACTGCTTCTTGCTGACACTGCACTCGTAGGGCCAGGGCGACGCCGACGTGATCGTGTCGTAGGTGACCTCCATCGTGTCACCGACGCTGAACACGATCGCTGCCACGCCGGGCACATCGAACGTGGTGCCCGCCGCCTGGTCGAGCGCCTCGTAGTCGGGTGACGCACTGATTGCCGGACGGTCAGCGCCACCGAAGTGCACCTCCTCGGTGTGATGGTCGAGCCATGCCTTCGGCACATCGAACGACAGCACACCGGTGTCATCGGTGACTGTCTCGTACTCCGTGTACGGAGTGCCCGCTGGCGGTGGGCCCGAGGGGGTGGTCGGCTGCTCGTCGCCGCGCGTGGTCTTCCTCACCTCGGTCAACACCGGCGCCAACTGGCGGCCACCAATCTCGCCTGCCAACTGCTCATCGCCGCGCAGCACCTCGACCGGTATCGGCGTGGTACCTGCCGAGTTGATCACGCCACAGAAGTCGGCGAGGGTGCCATCGAGCGCAACACGAAGTCCTTTCATGCGCGTGACCACGTCGCCGGGCTGAAGACCCAGTGCCGCTGCAACCGAGCCCGGCTCGACCGAACCGATCCACACACCGGCCTCGTTGGTCTGTGGATCGAGCACGGCCTGCGCATTCACCCCGATCGACGACACGCTCTCACCGTTCGCAAGTCGGCCCACCACCGCTGCGGCGTCGGTGGCCGGGATCGCGAAGTTGCCGACACTCGACGAGGCGACGTTGATGCCCACCACCTGGCCATCGCCATCCACCAGTGGGCCACCCGAGTTGCCGCCTTCGATGTCTGCATCATGTTGGATGAGTGCCGGAACCGATGCCCAGGGTGTGGCGCCCAAGGCCTTGTCGTTGGCCACGATGCCCTGACTGAACGCCAACTCGGGACTGCCGCCCGGATAGCCGGCCGCTCGCACGATCGTGCCTGTGCTCGACCCGTCGACGTTCCACGGGATCACCGGCAGATCCGTCGCCCCGATCGACAACACCGCCAGATCCCAACACTCCGAGGTTGCCACCACGGTTGCAGGAACCGCCGTCGAACTGCCATCGGTGAACACCTTGATGATCGCCGCGCCCGCCACCACATGACTGTTCGTGACGACGAGACCCGACGAGTCATACACGAATCCCGAACCCGACCCGAGCACCGTTGTCGGAGCGCCAACCGCAGGCTGGATCAGCGTTCCTTCCGCCTCGATGCGCACCGTGGCGTCGCGCACGCGGTCCACCCAGTCCGCCGACTCTCCTGACTCCACCATCGCGATCGTGGAGTTGCTTCCCGCGACCTCGATTGGTGCAACCTTCGACGAATCAGACGACGAACAGCCGGCCGCCACAACCATCAGCGCCGCAGCCGACGTCAACAACACCCGCATTCCCATCACTGGCCTCCTTTAGGCGATGCGCGTTCACACGCATCCCCATTGACGCGACCAACCTCCCCAAACGCCAAAGAGGTACCGAAGAAACCATCG
>JBAXSU010000322.1:0-2058 GCA_037130535.1 Actinomycetota bacterium | reverse complement strand
CGCTGGCGGCGGGTGTTGCATCGCCGTTGGCGCTACTTGCCCGACCTCGATGCCGAGATCAGGGCGGCGATGTGGGAGCGGGTGGCAGCCGGCGTGGTGGAGCAGCGGGAGCTGTTCGCTGCCGCCTGCGTAGCGGTTCGCCGGGCGCAGCGACACGAGGCGCGCCAGGAGCGGGTGCGGTCGCTGCCTCCGCCCACGGCGGCGAGCGATCCGTTCGAAGAGGTCGAGCGCTGGCTCGATGTGTGCCAGGTACTGCGGTCGATCGACGTGCCGGCGCGTTCGGCGAGTTGGGTTCGGGCCAAGGTGCTTGGTGAGCAGGCGACACCGGCGGAGATGCAGGCCGGTCAGCGTTGGGCGCGTTCGGTGCGCCAGTCGATGGACCGGGAGGTGCGTCGTGTGGGCTGATCGCTTGGGCCGTCGGCGTGTTCGGGCGGCGGCGTTGTCGGCGGTGCTGGGTG
Organism: Actinomycetota bacterium; assembly: GCA_037130535.1. GTDB lineage: Bacteria > Actinomycetota > Acidimicrobiia > Acidimicrobiales > Ilumatobacteraceae > VFMC01. The sequence goes on along the minus strand of JBAXSU010000322.1, from coordinate 1,600 downwards.
CGATGACGGTGTCCGCGTGCTCTGTCCAGCAGCCAGTGATGGTGGGTGCGTCGAGTGCTTTGCCGACAACCTCGCCATCACCGACCTTGGTCGCAATCCCCGCGCCCGGAGCCGGGCAAGTGGTGTCTCGTGCTGGCGAGGTGTGGGTCGAGTCGGTTGAGCTGCCAGCCGAGGTGGTCGACGCCTACCTGCGAAGTGGCGGGGAGTTGGCGTCGACCAGCTCGTGGATGGACCGGTTCGGTGTTGCCGGTCTGCCGGTGTTGGTGGGCGACGGAGTGCGGTTGGTGGCCGGTGAACTCGACGTCCGCCGTGGAGCCGACGGCTGGCGCGAACGGGTGGGGTTGCAGTGGTTGGCGCAACTCGGCGTGGCTGGCTCGCGTGATGCCGTTCTCGACGAACTAGCCCATGCCGCCGGACTGGATGGCGCTGAGCCACCTGTGGCCGCGACGACTGCGGTGGACGGCGCATCGTGCGAGGAGCGCATCTTCCAACCGGTTGAGCCATCGGGCGTGCGGTGGCGTCTTCATGGGTGCAGCTACCCGCGCTATCCCGGTCTGGTCGCTATCGGCGTCGAGCTCGTGCGGCGGGGCACTGAGCCCGACGGTGGTGAGATCGAGTCGACGGCAACGGCAGTGGCGGATGCGCTGGGCGGCTCGGTCGATGTGGTGTCAGTGGAGTTTGGCCGTCCGCCGACACCGGGCTCGACTGACTCGGTCTCCGTGGAGGTGACGGTCGTTGCCGCCCCCGGCATCCACGACCCCGCAGACGTGGCAGTCGAGCTGACGGCTGGGGCGTTGGCCGGGTGGTCGGCAACGGCCGGCGGCGGAAGCGTCCGACTGGTTGCGCCTGCCGGTGGGGTGTGGACCATCGAGTCGGACCGAGCGGTGTTCCAGGTGTCGGGGCGGTTGGAGTCGTGACCGGGCGACCTGCGGCTTCGATGTCGCCGATCGCCGGGTGGGGGCGTTGGGTGGCACTCGGGTCGGCAGCGGTGGTGGTGTGGGTGGCACCGTCGTTGTCGGCCTGGTGGTGGTCGTCGACGGGGTGGCGGCCGGGTGCATCGCTGTCGTCGTTGGTGGCCGCCTATAGCCGGTTGTTCGACGCCGACCGGCTGCCCGGCTCGGGTGTGGACGGGCTGCGGTTCGGTGTCACCACCGTCGGCGTGCTGGTGCTCGGGTTGCTGGTCGGGTTGCTGGTTGCCACCCGCTCTGCTCGGCGGACGTCGGCAATGCGGCGCGGGTTGGCGGCGGGGCGTGATCTCGACCGGTTCTCGCGCGCAGCGGTGGTGGCCCGCTCGAAGGTGATCCTCGGTGCCCACGATCGGGATCCGCGCCGGTCGGGGCTACGGCTGGGCACCGAGCGCTACAGCGGGCGTGAGGTGTGGGTGCCGAAGGAGTCGACGGTGTTGGTGTTGGCACCGCCACGCAGCGGCAAGACCTCGGGCACGGTCGCTCCGGCCGTGGCCGATCATGTGGGGCCGGTGGTGGCCACCGGGGTGCGCAACGACATCCTCACCTGGACGTTGCCGTGGCGCGCAGCAGCCGGTGGCCCGTTGTGGCTGTGCGAACCGATGCGTGCCCCGGGCCCGTTGCCGGCCGGCGTG
>JBAXSU010000321.1:0-2065 GCA_037130535.1 Actinomycetota bacterium | reverse complement strand
TCACGAGACGCACCGTGTCGAGAAGCAGGTTCACGCCATTGCCGGCAACCTGGAGATCGTGTTCACGGTCGATCTGTTCGACGAGGACGTTGACGTGCCGGCCATCGATACCGTGCTGCTGCTCAGGCCCGCCGAGTCGCCCATCGTCTTCTTCCGGCAACTCGGCCGCGGCCTGCGCCGCGCGGCCGCCAAGAAGCGCTTGGAGGTGCTCGACCTGGTGGGCAACCACCGCAGTTTCCTCCTGAAGGTCAAGTTGCTGGCCGAACTGACGGGGAAGCCCGGTGCAACCGCCCGCAAGGCGATCGATCATCTGGAGGGCGGCGACGGCACCCCTCCGTCCGGATGCTCGATCGTGGTCGACACCGAGTTGATCGAGCTGTTCCGCCAGTTGGCGGCCCGCACCTCGGCACGTGGCCGGATCGTCGACTTGCTGCTGGAGTGGGCAGACGAGCACGAGGGCATTCGCCCGACAGCGCTCGAGGTGTCGCTTCTCCTCGGCGAGATGGTGTCGAACGGTTCGAAGGGTGGTGGCTGGTTTGGTGCGCTTGCCGCCGCTGGCTTGCTTTCCGATGCGGAACGGCTCGTGCACCAGACCGCCCACGAGTTTCTGCTCAACCTCGAATTCGGAGTTTACGACAAGAGTTGCAAGCTCATCACTGTGTTGGCGATGCTCGACGCCGGTGCCCTCCGAACCGGGATGCGACTGCCTGACGTGGCGCTCACATCGCGTTGGCAAGTGATGCGTGACCGTCGCCTGCGCAACGACGTCGTCGCTACCAAGGGCTCGTTCGCCAACCCGGCATCGCCCAGCGACCAGGAATGGCTGGCCTACTGGCGCACCAATCCGATCAATGCCTGGACCAACACATCGGGCGAGGGCCGAGCGCCGTGGTTCGCAGTGGTCGATGGCAGGTTCGAGTTGCAGCTCGATCTCGCCGCCGCCGATGGCGAGGTGTTCGACACGATGGTGCGCGAGATCGTCGACTATCGACTCCATCGCTACCTGCGCAGCAAGGGGCGGCTCGACCTCGGCGAGCGTCGGATGCCCCACGTGGGCGGCCGCGCCGTTGATGCCGAGTTCGTCGTTGAGACCGTCGACGGACAGCCGACGGTGGTGATCGAAAGCGCCGGCGGCACCAAGGGCACGACGTCGGCACGCAACACCCAGTACGTCGAGGGGCTCGACCTCGTGCTCGCTCGACTGGGTTCGCTCGGGGCGCAACTGACCGCCGCCCACCTCGACACCGACCGGATGAAGCACCTTCCGATCGAGGAGCGCACGCTCGAAGCAGGGACGCCGTTTCCGATCGACCTCGCCCGTGCCCGCCCCGAAGTGGTGCGGAAGGTGTTGCTGAGGTCGATGAGCGGCATCGCCCGCAGCGACGGAGCCGGTGCCGGCGGAGGCAACCCGCGACGCCGCATGCGACTGCTGCTCGACGGCATCGACCTCACCGACCGCGACCTCGCCGACGCCCTGGCCTTCGGCTCGAGTGGTGAGGCGATCGCCGACCAGTTGCCCTTGTGAGTGCTGGAGCACCCTCACGGCAGCGGGCCGATCGTGCCGCCGGAGATTTGTCCGGAAATTCTCGCCACACTGGTTGACATCGAACACATGTACGTATAGGGTTGCAGGCGTTCCGATCTTCCCCTCGGAACCAGATCGAACCCGCCCGTCGGGTTCCCGCCATGTCGGTCGAATGCTGGTCACCCGCTGTGTGTGGGTGTGAGGGGGTGCGCGTGAACACAGGTCCGTTGCCAGTCTGCAGTACGGGTGTGGCATCCGGCGCGCCTGCCTTCCCTCCGGGTGGCCGGGTTGCGGTGCCGTTGGTCGAACGGTTCCGCCGTCTTGCCGATGCCGATGCGTCGGTACTCGACGAGGTTGGTGTGGCCGGGCTGCTGGCCGATGCGGCCGGCCTGCAGCGGTTCCTGCAGGCGCGCGAGATCGACCTGAACCAGCGGCTGCGGCAGTTGGCGGCGAACCAGCCGGGAATCGATCCCGAGGCGATCAACGCGCGCGCCACCGGTCGGTCCGCCGGGGTCGCCGGCCGCGCGCTGAACCGAGCCG
>JBAXSU010000320.1:0-2065 GCA_037130535.1 Actinomycetota bacterium | reverse complement strand
CGAACGGGTTCGATCTGGTTCCGAGGGGAAGATCGGAACACTGGGCACCCTACACGAACACCAGTTCGTATGTCAACCCGTTGACGGAGAAAGTTCCGGACCGCCTGCGCCAGAGCCATCTCGATCGCGGCGCGGCGCGGGCAGACTGGGCAGGTGATGGCCGAGACCGCCTTCCTGGGTGAGAACCTCATCGTGTGGCTGCTGCTGGCACTGGGCGGTGCACTGTTCGCCGGCAACCTGCTGGCGCTCGTGCGGCCCCCCGCTCAGCCCCGCAGCGAGGGCGACCTCGAACAGGCACCCCGTGGTCGCAGCATGGTCATGGCGGCCATCGGGTTGGTGGTGGCCGTGGCGGCACTGGCTGCGCTGCTGCGCTGAGGCGCAACACTGCTCAGCAGCGCACCGTCACGCGCTCGTAGCGGTCCATACGGCGCGGGTCGTGACGCACGTCGCCCTCGGCGAGCGCAAGGTCAGGGCAGCGGTCGAGCAGTCGCCGTACGGCGATCTGGGTTTGCAGGCGAGCGAGGGGCGCCCCGATGCAGTAGTGGATGCCCTGGCCGAACGAGAGCGACACCAGTTCGGGGCGGGTGATGTCGAAGCGGTCGGGGTGGGACCAGCGGTCGGGGTCGCGGTTGGCGGCACCGGTGCCGAGGCGCACGGTGGAACCGCGGGGGATGACGCGGCCGCGGATCTCGACGTCGTCGAGCGCGAGCCGCGGTGTGGTGGTCTGCTGATTCGGATGATGGAACCGGAGGATCTCGGTGACCGCGCCCGACAGCAGGTCGGGCTGCCGGCGAAGCAGGGCGAGCTGGTCGGGGTGCTGCAGCAACAGCAGCATGCCGCTGGAGATCATCCGCTCAGTGGTGGTGCCGGCCGCGTTGTAGAGCGTGAGCAGCGCGGTGACGATCTCGGACTCGGTGAGGACGGCACCGTGCTCGTTGGCCTGGACGAGCGCACTGACCAGATCGGGCCCAGGCGTGCGGCGACGTTGGGCGACGACATCGGCGATGAACCGAACCTGCCACACCAGCGCGTCGCGGCCCGCCTGGCGCTGCTCGGCACTGGCGGTGGGGTCGCCCAGCCGCTCGGTGTCTTCGAACGAGGCCCGGAATTGCTGCTGGGCGTCGGCGGGGATGCCGATCATCTCCGAGGCGATGGTGATGGTGAGCGGAAAGGCCAGTTCGGTGACGAGGTCGAGTGAGCCCGCAGCCAGCCCGGCGTCGATGCAGCGGTCGACGAGGCCGTGCACTCGGTCGCGTTGCTGGTCGACGGCGACGCGGCTGAATGCCTGTTGTACGAGGGCGCGAATGCGGGTGTGGTGGGGCGGGTCCTTCATGTTGAACGAATGCAGCACCACCTGTTGCGCCTGCGCGAAGGGGTCGATCGCGTCTGACGGTGCAGGCTCGCCCCGCTTCTTCGTCCACTCGCTCGACAACCGTGGGTCGCGGAAGGCGGCGGCGACGTCGTCGTACCGGGTGAGCAACCAGTAGCCATACGACGAGTGGTGTACCGGATCGTGGGTACGCAGCCAGCCCAGGGTGGGCGCTGGGTCCTCGAGGAACGCAGTCGAGTGCAGGTCGAGGGGCAGGTGCACGGCTTCAGCCTGACACGATTCGCAGCGCAAGGCCGCCGCGGTAGCCTGCCGCGGTACGCCGCCGGGGGCACAGTGCGCCGAGGCTCGATGCAGTAGGGCAACGATGACGAAGATCCGGTCGAAGGACAGTTCGATGATCGACGACCGCCGCGGGCAGGGTGGCGGTGGCGGTGGAGTCGGGTTCCCAGGGATGGGTGGTCTGGGTGGCATGCCCGCCGGCATGAAGGCCGGCGGTGGGGTGCTCGGACTCATCATCACGCTCGCGGTGCTGTTCATGTCGGGTGCCTTCAGCGGCGAGGGCAGTAGCAGTGGTGGCACCACGAGTGCGGCGAACGGCCTGGGTGGCGGTGCGGCCGCCGAGGCGTGCGCCTCCGATCTCGAGCAGACCCTGTGCGGTTCCACCATCGACGTGCAGCAGTACTGGGGCGCCGCGCTGCCGAAGTTCTTCAGCACCCCGTACCAGAACACCAAGAC
>JBAXSU010000032.1:0-23673 GCA_037130535.1 Actinomycetota bacterium | reverse complement strand
GTGTTCAAGAGCTGGAACGGTCCTCGCGCCATCGCGTACCGCGTGCGCGAGAAGATCAGCCACGAACTGGGCACCGCGGTGAACGTGCAGGTGATGGTGTTCGGCAACCGCGACAACAACAGCGGCACCGGCGTGGGCTTCACCCGTAACGCGGCCACCGGCGACAACAAGCCGTACGGCGACTTCCTCGTCAACGCCCAGGGCGAAGACGTGGTGGCCGGTATCCGCAACACCGAAGACCTCGATGCGATGGCCAAGCACTTCCCGGTCATTCACAAAGAACTGCTCGCCATCTTCGACCGGCTCGAGCGGCACTACCAAGACATGTGCGACACCGAGTTCACCATCGATCAGGGCAAGCTCTGGATGCTGCAGACCCGCGTGGGTAAGCGCACCGGCGCTGCTGCGCTGCGCATGGCAGTCGAGATGACCAAGGGCTCGGGCAAGGGCGCGGCGCGTTGGAAGATCTCCAAGAACGAGGCGCTCATGCGCGTCACCGCCGAACACCTCGACCAGGTGCTGCACCCCCAGTTCGCCGGCAAGGGCAAGGTGCTGGCCAAGGGCCTTGCGGCATCGCCGGGCGCCGCTGTGGGCCGCGTCTACTTCACCGCCGATGATGCCGTCGATGCCGACGAGCGAGGCGAAAAGGTCATCCTGGTCCGTAACGAGACCAGCCCCGAAGACGTGCACGGCATGATGGTCAGCCAGGGCATCCTCACCGCCCGCGGCGGTCTGGTCAGCCATGCGGCTGTCGTGGCCCGCGGCTGGGGCACCCCGGCCATCGTGGGCGCCGAGGCCGTGAAGATCGAGGGCAAGCAGTTCAGCGTCGGCGACGTCGTGGTGAAAGAAGGCGAGTTCATCTCCATCGACGGCTCGAGCGGTGAAGTGGTGCTCGGCGAGATGAAGACCCAGGCCGCCGAGCCGCCGCCCGAGTTCAACGTCATCCTCCAGTGGGCCGACGCCGTGCGCAAGGGCAAGCTGGCCGTGCGCGCCAACGCCGACACGGGCGACGACGCCGATCAGGCCCGCGCCCTCGGCGCCGAGGGCATCGGCCTGTGCCGCACCGAGCACATGTTCCTCGCCCCCGACCGCCTGCCCGTGGTGCGCCGCATGATCCTCGCCGACACGCCGGCCGAGGAGAACGCTGCGCTGGCCGAGTTGGGCCGCGTGCAGCAGATCGACTTCGAGGAGATCCTCGAGGCCATGGACGGTCTGCCCGTCACCGTGCGTCTGCTCGACCCGCCGCTGCACGAGTTCCTGCCGTCGGTGGAGGAGTTGAAGATCAAGCAGGCCACCACCGGTCTCAGCAAGAGCGAGAAGGCCGAGTTGAAGGCCGCCGAGGAGTGGGCCGAGCACAACCCGATGATCGGCACCCGCGGTGTACGCCTCGGTGTCATCAAGCCCGGCCTGTACGGCATGCAGGTGCGGGCGCTCATGGCGGCCGCTGCGGCGCTGCGCAAGAAGGGCAAGAACCCCATCGTCGAGGTGATGATCCCCCTCACCGTCAACCGTGAAGAGCTCGAGCTCGCCCGCGGCTGGGTGCAGGCCGAGATCGATGCCGCCACCAAGAAGTTGAAGAACAAGCCGCACGTCACCATCGGCACGATGATCGAGACGCCCCGCGCTGCCGTGCGCGCCGACCAGATCGCCGAAGCGGCCGACTTCTTCTCGTTCGGCACCAACGACCTCACCCAGCTCACGTTCGGCTTCAGCCGCGACGACGTCGAGAGCCGGATGATGCCGGCATACCTCGAGCAGGGTCTGCTGAAGCGCAACCCGTTCGAGACCATCGACCAAGATGGCGTGGGCGCGTTGGTGAAGCTGGCCGCCCAGCAGGGCCGTGCGGTGAAGAAGAACCTGAAGCTCGGCGTGTGCGGCGAGCACGGCGGCGACCCCGAGAGCATCCAGCTGTTCTTCGATGCCGGTCTCGATTATGTGAGTTGCAGCCCGTTCCGTGTGCCGATCGCCCGCTTGGCTGCGGCTCAGGCCGTCATCACCCGGTCATCGGGTACCGCGAAGACTGAAACGAAGTAGCCCTCGCCGGCATCAGAGAAGACAACCAGACGCGTTGCCGCTCGGTCGACGACGCCATCACCGGAGGTACCGCCATGGAAGTCCAGGTCCGTCAAGGTCCGGCATACGCCGTCGCCCGTCTGTCCCTCGCCCCCAACGAGCCCGTGAAGGTCGAGGCCGGGGCGATGATGACCATGTCGTCGGGGGTGACGCTCGAGTCGAAGGCTGAGGGCGGTGTGTTCAAGTCGCTCAAGCGCGCTGCGCTCGGCGGCGAGAGCTTCTTCGTCAGCACCTATACGGCACCCCAGCAGGGGGGCTTCGTCGATGTGGCGTCGCGCCTCGCCGGTGACGCCGCGTTCTACGAGGTGCAGGCCGGCCGGGCGCTGTTCGTGCAGAAGGGCTCGTGGCTCGCCAACGAGGCCACCGTCTCGATCGACGCCCAGTGGGGTGGCTTCAAGAACATGTTCGGTAGCGAGGGCGGGTTCATCGTGCATGTCGGCGGCGCCGGCAAGGTGGTGTTCGGGGCATATGGCGCCATCGAGGTGTGGAACCTCGAGGCTGGCCAGTCGATCACCGTCGACACCGGCCACATGGTCGCTTACGAAGACTCGGTGCAGATGAGCATTCGTAAGGCCACCGGCGGTGTGGTGCAGATGTTCAAGAGCGGCGAGGGCCTGGTGTTCGACTTCGCCGGCCCGGGCCGGGTGTGGACCCAGACCCGCAACCCGAACGAGTTGCTCGGCTGGATCACCGCTGCGTTGGGCACCAGCAATTCGGGCACGTCCGGCGGCGTGGCCGGCCTGTTCAGCCGAGACTGATCGTGCTGCACCTGTTCGCGGCCGGTTCGACGGACGAGAACTTCGCCGACATCTCGGTTCCCTTGTGGGGCTGGGGTGCGTTGGTCGCGTTCATCGCGCTGCTCCTCATCATCGACCTGGTGGTGTTCCACAAGGAGGCGCACGACGTCTCCACGAAGGAAGCCGCCATCGAGTCGGCGGTGTGGATCTCGATCGGCCTGGCCTTCACCTTCGTGGTGTGGTGGGCCTTCGGTGGCACGGCAGGCACCGAGTACATCTCGGGCTACCTCATCGAGAAGAGCCTCAGCATCGACAACGTGTTTGTGTGGGCACTGATCTTCACGTTCTTCAAGGTGCCTGGGAAGTACCAGCACCGGGTGTTGTTCTGGGGCATCTTCGGGGCGTTGGTGCTGCGCGCCGTGTTCATCTTCGCGGGCGTGGCCCTCATCGAGAAGTTCGACTGGATCCTCTACGTGTTCGGCGCGTTCTTGCTGTTCACAGCTGTGAAGATGATCGTGAAGAGCGACGAAGAGGTCGACCCGTCGCAGAGCGCCTTCCTCCGGATCCTGCGCAAGGTGGTGCCGGTCTCCGACGAACTCGACGGGCAGAAGCTGTTCACCCGCGTGAATGCCAAGCGCGTGGCCACGCCGCTGTTCGCCGTGCTGATGCTGGTCGAGGCCACCGACGTCATCTTCGCGGTCGACTCGGTGCCGGCGGTGCTGGCGGTGAGCCGCGAGCAGTTCATCGTGTTCAGCTCGAACGCCTTCGCCATCCTCGGCCTGCGCGCGCTGTACTTCCTGCTAGCCGATATGCACGCCAGGTTCAGCTATCTCCAAGAGGGCCTGGCCATCATCCTCGCCTTTGTCGGGGTGAAGATGATCATCGCCCAGAAGCCGATCGAGTATCACATCCCAACGGCCGTCTCGCTGCTCGTCATCGCACTCGTGCTCGGTGTGTCGATCCTGATGTCGCTGCAGCGCAAGCCGCACATCGACACGATCGAGTTGGTCGAGGGCGAGGTCGAAGCGCTGCCGCCCACCGACGAACGCTGACCCGTCCCGGGTCGCGCACCCTCGGGGTAACCTCGGCCCATGGCGATCGTCGACGAGGATCTCGAGCGTCTGCGGGCATCGGTCTCCATCGTCGACATCGTCCAGCAGTACATGGCGCTTCGGCGCGTGGGCCGCAACTGGGTGGGTTTGTGCCCGTTCCACGGCGAGCGCTCGCCCTCGTTCAACGTGCGCGAAGAGACGGGTCGCTACCGGTGTTTCGGGTGCAGTGCGGCGGGCGACGTGTTCAACTTCGTGCAGCAGATCGAGCACGTCGACTTCGTCACCGCGGTCGAGCACCTGGCCGGCAAGGTGGGCATGCAGTTGCGCTACACCACCGGTGGCGAGGGCCGCGATCGGCAGCGCCGCAAGCAGCTCGTCGAGGTGATGACCAAGGCGGTCGATTGGTACCACGAACGGTTGCTGCGCAGCGCCGATGCGCGTGAGGCCCGCGACTACCTGCGCTCGCGCGGTCTGGCCGGCGACACGGCCCGCACGTTCAAGCTCGGCTGGGCACCCGACGGGTGGGACGAGTTGTGCGCAGCCATCGGTGTGCAGCCCGAGATGCTGCGCGAGACCGGGCTGGGGTTCGTGAACAAGGCCGGTCGCATGCAAGACGCATTCCGGGCCCGGGTGATGTTCCCCATCTTCACCGAGAACGGCGAGCCGGTGGCCTTCGGCGGCCGCATCCTGCCCGGCTCCACCGACCCGGCGAAGTACAAGAACTCATCCGAGACCTCCATCTACGCAAAGTCGCGCACGCTGTACGGCCTGCACTGGGCCAAGCCCGACATCGTGGCCAGCGACCAGGTGGTGGTGTGCGAGGGCTACACCGACGTCATCGGGTTCCATCGTGCGGGCGTGAAGCGGGCCATCGCCACCTGTGGCACGGCGCTCACCGAGGAACACGTGCGGGTGATGAAGCGGTATGCCAGCAACGTGGTGCTGGCCTTCGATGCTGATGGTGCAGGCCAGGGTGCCGCCGCACGGTTCTACGAGTGGGAGCAGAAGTACCAGATGCGAGTGTCGGTGGCTCGTTTCCCGAAGGGGAAAGACCCCGGCGATCTCAGCCTCACCGACCCCGACGCCTTGCGTGAAGCGGTCGACAAGGCGGTGCCGTTCTTGAAGTTCCGTCTCGACCGTGTGCTCGGCTCACGGCCGCTGCGTTCGAACGAAGATCGCGTGGGTGCGGCGCGCGATGCCATGGCGGTGGTGAACGAGCATCCCAACGTCGACATCCGCAAGCTGTACGCCATCGAGGTGGCGGGGCACGTGGGTCTGCCCGAGAACGATGTGGTGAAGGCAGCCGTCACACGATCGTCGCGGCCCGACATCAAGGTGGCGCCTCAGCGCCGGGTGGGTTCTGCCGAGAACGCCGAGTTCGTCGCCGTGTCGATGCTGCTGCAGCGCTGGAACGACATCGCCGCGTGGCTCATCGAGTCGCTGTTCGCCGACGACACGGTGCGCCGGGCGTTCCTCGCCCTGGCCGATGCAGGAGGCGACCTGAACGCTGCACTCGAACTGGCCGACCCTGAGGCGCGTGAGGTGCTCGAGCGCGCGGCGGTGGCCGACCATGATGCCGACCCGTTCGTCGAGGCCTGCAACCTCATCGGTGCTGCTGTTCGTCGCGAACTGCGTCATCCGATCGACATCACCGATGTCGAGGCGATGAAGGTCCACCGTGAGGCGAAGCTGGCGCTCGAGGGGCTCGACGATCCGGCGACTGCATCCGAGGCGGCCACCCTGTTGCTAGGGTGGCTCGCAGGACGCAACGAGGAGCGTGTGTGACCGACGTGGGAGTCGACATGGTCTCGGGCGGGGCCCCGTTCGCGGGGATCGATGCCGCAGAGTGGGACGCGTTGCTCGTTCGTGGGCGGGGCGATGGCGTGGTGCACGCCGACGACATCTCCCTCGTGCTGCGCGAGGTCGAGCTCAGCGGCGAGGTCATCGAAGCGGTCACGGTCTCGCTCGAGTCGCAGGGCATCGTCATCGACGAGTCGATCGACGATGTGGTCGATGTGGTACCTCTGGCTGTCGGCGCCGACGACGCCCCAGCCGAGGCAGGTGGCGATGCCGAGCGCCTGCTGGCGCAGCGGCGCCGCAGTCGCGCCGCCCGGGCGGCCGAGCGCGACGACTCGGTGGTCGGTACGGGCGATCCGGTGCGCATGTACCTGAAAGAGATCGGCCGGGTCGAGCTGCTCAGTGGCGACGAGGAGCGCCGCCTGGCAAAGGCGGTGGTCGACGGCAACACCGCCGCGTTGGCGATCGACCAGCCCGATCTCGATGCTGTCGAGCGGCGTCGGTTGATGCGGCTGGTGCATGCGGGTCAGCAGGCCAAGAGCGAACTCATCCAGGCCAACCTGCGTCTCGTTGTCAGCATCGCCAAGCGCTACACGATGCGAGGCATGCAGTTCCTCGACCTCATCCAGGAGGGCAACCTCGGGCTGATGCGTGCGGTCGACAAGTTCGACTACACCAAGGGCTTCAAGTTCTCCACCTATGCCACCTGGTGGATCCGTCAGGCCATCACCCGCAGCATCGCCGACCAGGCCCGCACCATCCGTATCCCGGTGCACATGGTCGAGACGATGAACCGGGTGCTGCGCACGCAGCGTCAGATGCACCAGGAGTTGGAACGCGAACCCACGCTCGACGAGTTGTGCGCACGGGTGGGCATGTCGAGCGACAGGGTGGAGGAGTTGCTGCGTATCTCGCAGGACCCGCTGTCGCTCGACTCGCCGGTAGGCGACAGCGACGACGCCAACCTCGCCGATTTCATCGAAGACGCCGGCGGCGACAGGGCGGCCAACGAGGTGATCCGCAAGGCGTTGGTCGAGGCCGTCGAGCAGGCGCTCGGCGAACTACCGCCACGCGAGCAAGAGATCGTCCGGATGCGCTTCGGTCTCGACGGCGAGCAGCCACGCACCCTCGACGAGGTGGGCCGGGCCTTCGAGGTGACGCGCGAACGGGTGCGTCAGATCGAGGCCAAGACCTTGGCCAAACTGCGCCACCCGATGCGCGGTTCGCAACTGAAAGACCTGCTCGACAACGACTGACCACGGGGAACGGTCATGGCCGCTCGTTGCGCTGGTTCGTTCGGCTCGAGATGTGGTGTGGCGGCACCGGTGATCCGCTAGATTCTCCCCGTCCTTCCGAGGTAGCTCAGCTGGCAGAGCAGCTGACTGTTAATCAGCGGGTCGCAGGTTCGAGCCCTGCCCTCGGAGCAAAGCCACAGGGTCCCGAACGGGGCCCTGTGGGCGTTTTTGGGGCGGTAGCTCAGTGGTCAGAGCAGGGGACTCATAATCCCTGGGTCGTGGGTTCGATACCCACCCGCCCCACCCGAGGTGTTGACGTTCGTCTGGCTGATGGCCCGCTGAAGCGGGGCGGTTCGGCCCGTCGGATCGCAGTGACGGGTGCCATACAGTGCGGATCATGGACGAGCCGGTCGGGGGACCGAGCACACGCGGCTGGTCGCGTCGGCGCCGGTGGGTGTCTGCAGGCATCGTTGCCCTCGCTGCGGTGGCGCTGGGCACTGTGTGGGCGGCGCACCGCTGGGGCAACTCCACCACGCCAGTCGATGTCGACGAGGTGCTCGCCGGGTTTGCCACCACCACGTCAGAGACCACGGCGACGAGCACGACGTCGGGCGCCGTGGCGAGCACCACCACCTCAACGGTGGACGCGACGGTGGTGTCGCAGGGTCCCACCATCACGGTCGTCGTCGCCTCGCCGATGCCGGCGGTCGGCGTGTACCGGGTGGCCAGCAGCGGCAGCGAGGGCATCGACGTGCTCGACAAGCCGACCCATGTCTATCCCGCCGAGTCGGCGCTGGCGGTAACCGCCACATCCTGTGGCCGCCGCTTCGAGTGGATGCCGCTCGAGGAACGCCGCGAATGGTTCGAGGTGTGTCTCGATGCCGGCGGGGTTCGGCTCGTTCGCTACGGCGGGTTCCACACCTTCTACGGACAGGACGACGAGCGGTCGCAGGAGTGCGGCGACGACGCCTGGCTGGTGCCACCCGGTGGCGCCATCGGCACGCTGAGCCCGGTCACGTGCGCGGGCAGCGGCATCGTCGACGAACGCACCGTCACCGTGGTGCGCCGCGACACCGTGGAGCTCGACGGGGCCCCTGTACCGGTAACGGTGGTACACGCGGTCATCGTGGGCACGGGCTCCACACGCGGTGACTCGACGCGCGAGTTGTGGCTCACCGACGGCGGCCTGCCGGTGGTGTGGATCGACGACGTCACCGGCATCTCCGATTCGGCGGTGGGCATGGTGAACTACCGCGAGCAGATGGAACTGCGCCTGGTATCGCTCGAGCCGCTGTAGCCGTACGCACGATGCTTGGCCGGGTCTGTCGGGTGTGCTCTCCCGACGGCCATGGCTGACCTCACCGGACCCACCGTCGAACTGCTCGGCGGCTACCTCGAGGGATCAGGGGTGAGGATCGAACAGTTCGAGTCACCGAAAGACGGCGTGATCCCGTCGATCAGTTCGGGTGGTCGTGGCCCTCGTGGTCGCCACCGTCTTCCTCGATGGCGTCGAGGAAGGCATCGACGTCGTCTTCGTCGCCACCGATGAGCCAGAGGACCTCTTCGCCGGTGTCTTCGTCGAGCCAGGGGAGCACCCCATCGACCGGGAACCGGTCGACGGTGATGGTGGCCTCGTCGTCTTCCACGGGCGCCACCAGTGCCAACTCGACCTCGAGGTCGGGCGACTGGTCGCGGAGGATGTCGAGCAGTTCACGGACGCGCATGATGGTGCCTTTCGGGGACGGGAAGGATCAGTGGTCGAGCCAGATGGGGGCGTGATCGAGCAGGTACAGACTCACATCGCGGCAGCGGATGAGTGTGTCGCAGAACGCCTCTTCGTTACCGGAGTAGACGTCGGACAGTTCGACGGTGATCCGGGCCACCAGCGACAGGCTGCGCTCGGGGGCATCGGTGACGCTGGCGAACGAGTCGATGGCCGACACCTCGACCGGCAGGTCGGGGCCGCCCACACCGGCAATGTCGGTGGCCAGCACCAGCAGGTCGGGAGGACGGGGGAGTGGCGGCAGCGTCCAGGTGAACATCAGCGGGAACGAGAAGCCGAGCGGCGGATCGTCGTCGGGGTCGTCCATCTTCATCACCTCGTCCTCGAAGCCGAGCAGGGCGCGAGGGTCGACCTCGAGCGACAGGTGCAGGTCGATGGGGCCATTGCAGGCTTCCTCGGGGTGGAGGTCGACCTCCCACAGCTGACGGAGCGAATAGGTCTCGACGAAATGGCGCTCGTCGTGGACATGGAACCCGTGGTCGATTGCGTGGCTCTTCAGGTCGGCCACGAAGCCGGCGACGTCGATGACGGCCACGAGGTTCCTTTCAGCGTGAGGGGCACTGCTGCCCGGTGCGATGACACTACCGTGCAGGGGCGTGGTGACCGACCGACTGAGCCTGCTGCACGATGCTGCCGACGCGGTGGCCGCCGCGCTGCGTGCCAATCGCGAGCACGGGTTCAGTGGACTGAGGCCAGGGCAATACGTGCTCGATCTGCGTGCCGACGACGCGGCGCTGGCCGTGCTGCGGCGAGCCGGGGTGGGCATCGTGTCGGAGGAGAGCGGCGTGCAGCCCGGCACCGGCCCCGAGTGGGTGATCGTCGATCCGGTCGACGGCTCCACCAACGCCAGCCGAGGCATCCCGTGGTTCGCCACGTCGCTGTGCCTGGTCGACGAGACGGGCCCAGCCGCGGCGCTGGTGTTGAACCAGGCCAGCGGGGTGCGTTTCTGGGCCGAGCGTGGTGGGGGAGCCTGGTGCGACGGGCAGCGGCTCGGCGGCTCGGGATGCACCAACCTTGCTGAAGCCGTCGTGGGCCTGAACGGGGTGCCGCCCCGTCCGCTCGGGTCGTGGCAGTCGCGCATGCTGGGCGCCGCGGCGCTCGATCTCTGCGCCGTCGCCGCGGGTGCACTCGACGGCTATGTCGACTGTGTGGTCGAGGCCCACGGGGTGTGGGACCATGCCGGGGCGACGCTGGTGTGCGCGGAGGCCGGCGTGCCGGTGGTCGACCTGCACGGCCGCGACCTGGTGGTGCTCGACCACGCGGCGCGCCGCACCCCGGTGGCGGCAGCGACGCCTGTGTTGCTCGACGCGCTCCTCGCTGCGCGCCGCACCTTCGCCTGAGCGGTCACGGCCGCCGCGTGTCGAGCAGGGCACCGCTGCGGTACCGAAGTCGACAACCCGACTCGGGCAGGAGCGCACCGGGTACCGCTGCAGCCGCGGCCGATAACATGGCCGTCCCGGTGACACCGGGCGCATAGCTCAGTTGGTCAGAGCAGTGCCCTTACAAGGCAAAGGTCGGGGGTTCGAGTCCCTCTGCGCCCACGCACACATCACAAGCGCCGGCACGCGGCCGTCGCGTCGGCGGCCATACTGGGTCGATGGATGTGGGGGGCGTCGGAGCACTGGTCACCGGTGGGGCCTCGGGCCTCGGTGCCGCCACGGTCGAGCGACTGCGTGCTGGCGGTGCCGAGGTGGTGGTGGCCGATCTCCAGGGCCCCACGCCGGTGGATGTGGCCGATGCCGAGGCGATGGAGGCTCTCGCAGCCACGGTGCCGAACCTGCGCGTGCTGGTGTGCTGTGCCGGGCTCGGTTCGCAGGGCGGCCGCGTGGTACGGCGCAGTGGCCCGCACTCGCTCGACGACTTCGAACGGATGGTGCGAGTGAACCTCGTCGGCACCTTCAACGCAGTGCGGCTGGCGGCGTGGGCGATGAGTCGGCTGGAACCTACGGCGACCGGCGAGCGCGGGGTGATCGTCACTACGTCGTCGATCGCCGCATTCGACGGGGTCACCGGCGGTGCCGCCTATGCCGCATCGAAGGCGGGGGTGGCCGGGATGACGCTGCCGTTGGCGCGCGACCTGGGCCCGTATGGCATCCGGGTGGTGTCGGTGGCACCGGGCTCGTTCGACACCCCGATGGCATCCGGCATGCTGCCGCAGTTCCAGCAGCAGCTCGCCGACGAGACGCCCTTCCCATCGCGGTTCGGTGCGGCCGACGAGTTCGCCGCGCTGGTCGAGCACATCGTCGCCAACCCGATGCTGAACGGCGAGGTCATCCGTATCGATGGTGGTCTGCGGATGCGACCTCTGTGAGTACCGGCGCACCGGCGACGCGCGGACCGGTGGCCGACCTCGACCTGCAGCACCCCAAGGCGATCGCCCACCCGCACCGCTACCTCGCCCGGGTGCGCGACCGCACCCCGGTGGCGTGGAGCGATCGGCACCGGGCGTGGATCGTGCTCGGCCACCCTGAACTCGATGCGGCGTTCCGGTCGAGTGCTCTGTCGACTGAGCGCATGGGCGCGTTCCGCAGCCGGCTGTCGGGCAACCGGGCCGAGGCGCTGGCGGCGGCGATCGAACTGCTCGACGGCTGGATGTTGTTCCACGACCCGCCCGAGCACACGCGCCTGCGCGCGCCGCTCGCACGGCGCTTCACACCAAAGGCGGTGGCCCCGCTCGAGCAGGCGGTCACCGAGGCCTGCGACGCCCTGCTCGATCGGCTCGCCGAGCGCAGAGGTGCGGACGACGAGGTCGATCTGGTCGAGGCGTTCACCCATCCGCTGCCTGCCGCCGTGATCGCCCGTCTGTTCGGGGTGCCCGACCATCTGCGCGGCTGGCTCACCGACTGGTCGGAGCGATTCGGTGTGGTGGTGTTCGGTGCCACCCGTCGGTCCGACTACGAGGAGGTGGCCCGTGCTGCCGGCACCGAGTTCCACCATCACCTCGGCGACCTGCTGGCCGAACGGCGAGCCGACCCTCGCGACGATCTGGTCAGCATGCTGGCCACCTCGGCCGACCTGGCCGACCACGAAGTGCTGGGTGCCTGCTCGCTACTGCTGTTCGCCGGTCACGACACCACGGCGTCGCTGCTGTCGACCGCGGTGGTGGGACTGTTCGACCACCCGCATCAGCGCGAGCGCCTGGTGGCCGAGCCCGATCTGGTCGAAACCGCGGTGGAGGAGTTCCTGCGCTACGACGGCTCGGCCAAGGCGATGATGCGCGTGGTGGCCGAACCTACCGAGCTCGGTGGCTGCTCGATGGAGCCCGGCGAAGCGGTGTTCCTCACCATCCTGGCCGCCAACCGCGACCCGCGGGTGTTCGACCGGGCCGACGAATTGCTGCTCGACCGATCACCCAACCCGCACCTGTCGTTCGGGCACGGCGTGCACTTCTGCCTCGGCGCCTCGCTGGCCCGCCTGGAGACACGCATCGCGCTGCCACGCCTCGTGCAGCGGTTCCCTCACCTGCGGCCAGCGGGCGAGCCCACCTGGAAGCCCACCATCTCCGATCGTTCGGCCGCTCACCTGCCCGTCCTGCTCTGAGCCACCCGCACCGGGGTGCTCGCGTCACGTCGGTCGACGGACCTCCACCCCGGGAAGGTCGTCGAAACTGTGTCGATCCGACGTCACCACGATCCGTCCGGTGGCCAACGCTGTCGCAGCGATGATCAGATCGTGTGCCCCTCGCGGGCGACCGAGCGCGCGAACCGCCACCAGCAAGTCGGTGTGCGCACGTGCGACGCCGAGGTCGTACTGGATGATCGGCAGGTTGTCGATGAGGTCGTCGAGGAACTCGCTGCGGGCACGACGCCGCCGACCCGTGGCCATCTCCACACCGACACCGAGTTCCGCGATGGTGATCGCTGCCACGGCGGGTTCGTCGTCGTCGGCGATCAGCGCATCGAGGTCGATCGAGGTCCGCTCCACCTCGATGAGCACGTTCGTGTCGAGTAGCAACTGCGTCAGAACCGCTCCTCGGTGGTGAGCTGTTCGCGCATCTCGGCGAGCTCACGGCTCCAGGTCGAATCGGGGCGATGGCGGCGCAGGATCGCCTTCGCTTCGGCACCGGTGGTTGCTGCCGCCGGTTCGAGTTGGGCAACCACGCGCCCGCGCCGCACGATCGTGTAGCGCTCGCCTCGGTGCTCGACGCCGTCGAGCAGGTCGGCGAATCGCCGCGAGGCTTCGGTGGCAGTCACCTCGATCACAGGATCAGATTATCTGATCACAGCCAGAGCGACAAGCGACTACCCGCTAGCGGTGCCCGGCATGAACGCTCGGGGCTGAGCACTCGGGATGTTGCCTCGGTGCCTAGACGGAGCGGCTGGGCATGATGCCCAGCCCCTCGGCGGTGCCGCCGGGAGCCGACACCGAGGCCCGGTCGGCCACCACCACCAGCGTGGCGCCCACTCCGTTGGCCACCTTGCTGAGGCGGGCGGTGGCGAGCGCACCGTTGCGCCCACCGGGCATCACCAGCAGGTCGCTGGCCCGGCCATCGGCGGCGAACCAGTCGTGGGTGCTCTCCACCCGCACGATGTCGGCCTGCTGCCAGATGGCGACGAGCGATTCAGCGGGGTCGGCTGCGCACACCACGACGAGCGAGCCGCCCTTTGCCAGCCGAGCGGCCACCTGCGCTGCCTGCAGTCCGGCGCTCGACGGTCGCGCTGCCTGCGCGCTGTTCAGCGCCAGCACCACGCGCTGCACCTCGCTGCGTCCCAGCCGCACCATGGCCGTCGGGGCGTCGCTCGACGACACCAGGCTGTGCTGCGACGCCTCGAACAAGGTGGGTAGCCACGACTGCGACGCGGCCGGCACCACGATGAGCGATGCCTTCGTGGCCTGTGCCGTGTGCAATACGCCGTCGTTCACGGAGGCGTCGTGTACGACGGTGAGTTCGGCATCGGCGCCTGTGCTGTCGATGGCGTGATGGAGGGCCTGGAGTTGCGCCTCGTCGGGCTGTGGCGCACCATCGGGCACGACGAGGATGGGCCGAACCACACCGCCATCGCGGTCGGCGAGGCGTCGCACGAGGCCCAGCAGGGCCTGCGCCTCGGCAGCATCGTCGATCTGCAGCACCACACTGCGGCCCAGTCGCGAGGTGTCGATCGGTGGCTTCGGCAACCGGCGTCCGAACACCTGGGCCGAGGCTGAGGCGATGATCATCGTGACGACGATCACGATCATCACGGCGTTCACCGTGGCCATCGAGAACAGACCGATCTCCAAGCCGACGAACGTGGCTGCAAGCGTGGCGGCGGCCTGCACGACCGAGAGCCCGAACATCACCCCGATCTCATCCCACGAGAACTGGAACAACGGCTTGCAGGCGACGGCAGCCAGCAACTTGGCCAGCACGCAAGCGGCCGTGAACAGGCCACCCAGCGCCAGGGTGCTGGGGTCGATCATCACGGCCGGGTCGATGATGGTGCCCACCGACACCAGGAACAGCGGGATGAGCAGGGTGGAGCCGAAGAACTCGATGCGCTCCATGAACTCGCCCTCGTTCGGCACGAGGCGGTTCAGTGCCAGGCCAGCGAAGAAGGCGCCGACGATCGCCTCGATGCCGACTACCTCCGAGAGCACTCCGGACGACAGCATCGCTGCGAGCACGAAGAGGTAGCGCATACTGCGGTTGCGGCCGGGCCCGGCGAAGAACCAGCGCGCCAGTCGCTCGAGCACGATGAAGCAGTACGCCGAGAGCAGAGCGAAGCCGAGGCTGATCTGGACGAAGAGTTCGAACCCGCTGGCATTGCCGCGGGTGTACCCCGACACGGCGGCCAGAACGATGAGCGCCAAGGTGTCGGTGATGACCGTGGCACCCACCGACAGGGCCACCGCCTTGTTGGCGGCCAGGCCCATGTTGCGCAGGATGGGATACACGACGAGGGTGTACGAGGCGAACAGCGAGCCCAGCAGCAGCGCCGAGGCGAACGAGTAGTCGACCATGAAGCCGGCAGCCATGCCGAAGCCGACCGGCAGTGCGAAGGTGAGCAGTGCGAAGGTGATGGCCTGCTTGCGGTAGCGGGCGAACACCCCGAGGTCGAGCTCGATGCCGGCCATGAACATGAGGTACAGCAGGCCCACCGTGCCGAGGTATTTCACGATGCCGGTCGAGTCGCTCACCAAACCCAGCACGTTGGGGCCGAGGATGCAGCCCCCGGCGAGCAGGCCGATCATCCCCGGGATGCGGAGCTTCTCGAACAGCGGCGGCGCCACGATGAGGACGATGACCGCCAGAACGAGTTCCCAGGCCGTGCCGTGGGGTGGGTGCAGGTCGAGCAACTTCACGGGGCGCTCCTCAGAGTGCGGGCGGGGATGACGGGGACACGATCGGGTGACGACTCGAAGCGCGGGTCGAGCCATTCGTCGAAGAGGTCGTCGAGCGTGCCGTTCGCGGCGAACGCACGCACGGCCGTGTCGACGGCGTCGAGGTTGTCGTGACGGTCGGCGCCCGCTCGCGGTAGCGCGATGGCGTACTGCTGCTCGTTCACGAACCGGGCCACCACCTGCAGGCGGTCGGAACGGCCGGCGATGATGAGGGCACTGGGCAGGTCGACGAGCGCTGCCTCGGCCTCACCGGCTTCGATGGCGGCCGCAGCGGCCACTTCGTCGGCCACTACGACGGGCTCGCTGTCGGGCAGCACGATCTCGTCGAGGAATGCCTGCTCGATCGATCCGTCGACCACCGCCCAGGTGCGTTCGCGGGCCGCCTTCAGGTCGTCGATCTCGTCGCCGGTGGTGGCGAGCACACCGATGGCGGTGTCGAAGTACGGGGTGGAGAAGTCGACGAGCAGCGCTCTCGACCTGGTTCGGCTGATCTGCGCGATGGCCATATCGGCGCCGGCCAGGTCGCCCGACGCGATCTGGTCGAACGGCACGGCCACGAGTTCGAGTTCGAGGTCGAATCGGTCGGCCAGCAGCGTGGCGAGTTCGTACTCGTAGCCCCCGGTGATCGACTCGGGGGTGTCGCCACCTTCCCAGAATCCGGGTGCTGGCAGCGCGGTGGCGACTCGCAGCGTTCCGGGGGTGGCGGGCGTGTAGGGAATCGAGCCGATGGTGGCCGTGTCGCCGCAGCCGACGGCGATGATCGACGCGAGTGCAAGGGCACCCACGGCCCATCGTGCTGCTCGCCTGTTCGCTCGTCCCGCCATGGCATCCATCCCCGAGTGCGAACCGTAGCAGCGCGCCCTCGGGCGACAAGTCATGGATCGGTGGGGTCCGAGGCCGGCGGGGGAGCGGTGTCGGGCGGAGCGCTGGTGTCTGGCGGAACCGTGGTGCCGCCGTCACCACCACCACTTCCGCCGCCATCACTTCCGCCGCCGCCACCGACGGGCGTGGGGTCGCCGACCCGGTAGCGGGCAGCGTTCTCGGTGCTGGGATGGAGGCGTCCCGCGGGTCCGGACGCGAAGACCGCCAGCACATTTGCCGTGATCCCGCGCACGACGCTGAACGCCTCGATGCCGGGGCAGGTGCCGTCGAGGCCGCAGTTCCAGTCGATGGTGCCGGCAGCGAACACACCAGCACCGCTGGCGGTTGAGCGATAGACGGTGACCTGTTGGTATCGGAACTGGCGACACACCACGGGTGACGCGGCGAACACCTCCACCCCGGGTGGTGTGATGTCGCCCGGGGCCAGTTCGTCGAACTCGACACCTACCAGTCGGCGCAGGCGCTGGCCGTTGCGCGCGTCGGTGCCTTGGTACACCCACCCGGCGGTGTTGGTGAGCACCAGGTCGGCGCGGGCCTCGGCGCAGCCGTACTCGATGCCGACGATCTCGGCCTCTGGTTCCTGGAGCGGCGGTTCACGCCAGTTCACGGTTGCCAGCATCGGGTCGGTGCGGGTGGCCGGGTCGTCGGTGCTGCGGTAGTTCACCATCCGCCGGTCGGTCGCGCCGTTGGCCCCCGGCTCGAACCGGACGTGCCGATAGATGGCGTTGGCACCGAAGAAGGCCAGGTTCACGCCTTCGTCGAGTGCGTCGACGAGGGCGTCGCGCATCGACCGCGAGTAGTACTCGTCGTGGCCTGTGGTGATGACCCCGTGATGGGCAGTTGCCAGTGCCGGGTCGCGGTCTAGGTCGATGCTGGTGATGTACTCGACGTCGATGCCTTGCTGTTCGGCGAAGGCAATGAGCGGTAACTCGTGGGTGAGGAAGTCGGCCGAGCCGCGGCCGTAGAACGCGCTGTACGGCCGGTCGAAGCTGACTATGTCGGCGCGCTGCTTGGCCAGATTGTTGAAGCAGTCGTAGAGCGTGCAGCCGCCCCACGGGTTGTAGGCCTGCCAGGTGCTGACCGCGTTCACCAGGGTGAGGTCGGCGGCGACCCCGGGCCAGCGAACGGTGAGCGGCACGTAGTGGGCGCCGCCGGCGTCGGTGTCGAGTCGGAGCAGATACGCGCCGGGCGGCCAGGATCCGTCGATGGCGAGTGTGGTCGACCGCTGCCAGGGTGCCTCGGCCAAACCGGTGACACGGTCGAGCACGGGCGGCGACTGGCGCCGCCCTGGGTGCGGGCCGCTCGTGGCGATCAGTCGTGCTCGGTCGCCGTCGTACCAGCCCATGCGATAGGCCCGTACCGTGAACGTGGCGGCCGGCGTGTCGACGAACAGGGTCACCGAGTCGCCCAACTCGGCGCTCGTGCGATCGGCGTAACCCTCCACCCAGCCCTCGGGTAGCGCGCGGAAGGGGTTCGATCCGTCGTCGTCGATGCGCCATGTGGGGTCGCCCGGCAGCGCGTTCTCGGCGGCAACCCAGCCAGGCGACGTGTAGTGGTCGGAGTCGACCAGTTCGGTGGTGGGCGCGGCCGTGGGTGGCGGCGTGGCCGGTACCGCGGTGGCGGGTGCGCCGGTCGATGGGTTGACGACGGTGGATGGTGGCACGTCCCTGGCCGCTGGTGCATCGCTGCATGCCGTGGCCAACAGACAATTCACAACGATGGCGAGCCCGAGGAATCTTCGCAAACGAGGTGCGAGAAGTACGGGGCACGATCGATCAAGGTGGCGAAAACGCCGATAGGCTGCACCTACGGGTTGCTGTTGTGTGCTTCCCGAGAAAGCAGGGTCAGGCATCATGGCAACCGGAACCGTCAAGTTCTTCAACGCTCAGAAGGGCTACGGCTTCATCTCGCGTGAAGACGGGGCCGACATTTTCGTGCACTTCTCGAACATCGAGGGAGCGGGATACCGTTCGCTCGAAGAGGGGCAGCGAGTCGAGTTCGAAGTAGGCGAAGGCCGCAAGGGCGAAGAAGCCCGCAAGGTCAAGGCACTCTGAGTGCCGGGC
This sequence comes from Actinomycetota bacterium, assembly GCA_037130535.1. Classification (GTDB taxonomy): domain Bacteria; phylum Actinomycetota; class Acidimicrobiia; order Acidimicrobiales; family Ilumatobacteraceae; genus VFMC01. Next base: position 5,730 of record JBAXSU010000032.1, on the reverse strand, counting down.
GGGGGTCATCCTCGCCTCCACAACTCGAGTGGCGTCAAGTCGCGTGGTCCGGTGAACGGTAGTTCCGCCGGACCACCGTCGCGCCTGGCCGAGGCGTAGGCCGCGCACACGACGTCCAGCACGAGGCGACCGAACGTCGCGCTCATCACTGGCTCATCGCCTGCGGCGAGGTCGGCCGCCAGCGCGCGTACCTGCGCCAGGTAGCCGAACTGTTCGAGTGGCGCGATCGAAGTCGTCGTGGCGGGCAGCGGCACCGGTTCGCCGTTGTGCTCGAGCGCCGGTTCCGGCATCACCTCAGCGCGCACCACAGCTGCTGCGCCCGACACCTGCGCGTCCCAGATGGGGGCGGGGCCGGCCTGCCAGCTCGCTTCCACGCGGGCCACCAGCCCGCTGGGGTAATGCAGGTGCACCTCGGCCCATTCATCGCTGCCGTGGCCCATCCCGCCGCGCAGGGTCGCCGACACCGACGAGGGCGTTGCTTCGCCGGCTGCATTGGCGCACAGCAGCGCCACCGCCAGCGGGTGGACGCCGAGGTCGAACAGTGCACCGCCGCCCCAGTCGTCGGTGGTGAAGTCGCCCCAGGTGGGCAGGCCCTGGAGCGATCGAACCTCGATGGCGGTGAGCGGTCCGATCCGGGTGGAGCGGGTGATCAACTGCTGGATCACCGGCGCGTAGGCGAGATTCTCGCCGTACAGCAGGCGGTTGCCGTTGCGGGCTGCGGCGGCTACCAGCGCGTCGGCTTCGGCCAACGTGCGGCACAACGGCTTCTCCAGCAGTACGGCGTAGCCGTGGTCGAGCAGGTCGATGGCGTCGGTGGCATGGCACTGCGGCGGTGTGGCGACGACGACGATGTCGGCGGCCACCGAGCCGCTGCGCAGGTCGTCGTAGTGCACTGCCACAGCGTCGAACTCGTGGGCGAGTGCTCGGGCGCGTTCGGTTGACCGGGACGCAACGGCCACCACCGGCATCGACGCGAGACGCGCTGCAGCACCGTGTGCCGTGGCGATCATGCCGGCGCCGAACAGTGCGACTGTCGGCGCCGTTGCGGGCGACTCAGCGGCCGGCGAGGGCCGCGACGACCGGCGCAAACGCATCGACATCACCTTCGCCCACGATCACGTACGAGAACCCCCAGCGCTCACGTCGCGCGAGCAGGTCGTCGATCAGCGCCTCGGGCGGCCCGATGAGTGCGAACGGTGTCTGTTCGATCATCTCGATCTCCACACCCAGTGCGCCGGCCATCATCGCCATCGCGCCGGCCCGGTCGGGGGTGATGCTCACCAGGAAGGCGCGGATGTTCATCTCGATCTGATCGAACCGGTCGCCCGCGGCTGCCTGCACGATGGCCACCTTGTCGTCGACCGCTTCCGCGGTCATCGTGGTGAAGGTCTCGGCCCCGACCACACCGGTGTGCATGGTGGCGTTGATGCCGACGATGTCGGCATGGCGGGCGGCGATGCCGAGCACGCGCGTACCGCCGCCACCGATGAGGATCGGTGGGCAGGGTGCCTGCACCGGCTTGGGCATGCCGTTGTAGTCGGTGATCGAGTAGTGGCTGCCCGTGGACGAGAACGACTGGGGCCCCATGGCCTGCTTGATGATCTCGAGGCCTTCCTCGAACCGGTCGATGCGCACCCGGGCGGGGTCGTAGGGGATACCCGACTGCTCGTAGTCCGAGATCATCCATCCGGCGCCGATGCCGATCTCGAGCCGACCCTCCGACAACACGTCGAGCGTGGCCAGTTCTTTGGCCAGTACGACGGGATGCTTGTAGTCGTTGTCCCACACCAGCGCACCAATGCGCAGGGTGCTGGTGGCGTCGGCGGCGCACATCAGCGCGGGCACCGGAGCGAGTTGCTCGGTGAAGTGGTCGGGCATCGTCAGCACGTCGTAGCCGAGCGCTTCGCTGCGGCGGGCGAGGTCGACCCACTGGCTGCGGTCGGCGGTGCCGCTCGCCTGGACACCGAATCGGAAGGGGCGTGGAGATGACATGGTCGAACCCTAGCCCTCGAACGCGTGCCGTCCCGGGTACGTCGGAGCCCCTCTCGGGGGTGACCCCTGGGCAGCAGCGAGCACTACTAGCGTGCGGTTGTCGTGCGGTCCGTTGCCTGGTTCCTCCGTCTCGCAGCCATCGTCGCCGCGGGAGCGCTGCTCATCACCGCCGTGGTGGTCGGGGCCGCGCCGCGCCTGTGGCAGGTGGCCAACGCTCACGAGGAACTGCCGGTCGAGCTGCCCGAGTTCGAGTCGCTGTCGCAGCGCAGCATCGCCTACGACGTCGCCGGCAACGTGATCGCCGTGTTCGAACGCCAGAACAGTCAGCCGATCGCGTTGTCGAGCGTGCCCACCGATGTGCTGGGCGCCATCTTGGCGGTGGAGGACAACGAGTTCTTCGTACACAAAGGCGTGAACGTGCGCAGCCTCATCCGCGCCACGCTGTCGAACTTCGCCAGCGACGCGCCGCGCCAGGGTGCGAGCACCATCACCCAGCAGGTGGTGAAGAACGAGTTCTTGGCCGGCCTGCAGCGCGACGGTCGGTACAAGTTGTTGCAGGCGCATTACGCCCTGATGCTCGACAAGAAGCTCACCAAGGGCGAGATCCTCGAGCGGTACGTCAACACGATCTTCTTCGGCAACAACGCCTACGGCCTGCAAGCGGCCTCGGAGGTGTACTTCGGTAAGCCGGTGGGCGAGCTCACCATGATCGAGGGGGCGTTTCTCGCCGGGCTTGTCCGCTCGCCGTCGGGGTACGACCCGATCCGTCGGCCCGAGCGGGCCCGCGCCCGGTTCGTCCAGGTGGTCGAGCGGCTCGTCGACGTGGGCATGGTGCCGGCAGAGGGAGCGGATGAACTGGCTGCCACGTGGCCCATCCCCGAGCGGTTGCAGGCACTACCCACGCGGTCGACCAAGCCCACCTACTTCAGCGAAGCGCTGCGCGAGTATCTGCTCGAGCGCTCGAACATCCTCGGCGACACCGAGCAGGAGCGGGCGAACCTGCTGTACCGCGGCGGGCTCGAGATCCACACCACCCTCGACCCGCGCCTGCAGGTGCTGGCCGAGCAGGCCCGCAACCAGCTGCCCAACAATAAGGTGGGCATCGATGCCGCCATCGTGTCGCTCGACGCTCGCACCGGCGCCATCCGGGCGATGGTGGGCGGCCGTGGCTTCGTGCAGCGCACGAGTGAGATCAACATGGCGCTGGTGCCGCGCCAGACCGGGTCGAGCATCAAGTTGTTCATCCTCGCGGCTGCCATCCAGGCCGGTGCGCAGCCCGACGACCAGATCGACGGCCGGCGTGGGTGTGTGCTGCCGAACCCGGGCGATCCGAAGAATCCGTTCGTCATCGACGACGGTGTTGCGGGCAGCCTCGGCTCGTTGCAGCAGGCCACGTGGTCGTCGCTGAACTGTGCGTACGCGCGCCTGTCACAGATCGTCGGCCTGAACCGCACGGTCGACATGGTGTACCGCATGTCGCGGTCGTCGTACCTGTACCGCAGTCAGCCGAAAGCCGACCGCCGGCCCATCGAGCCGTACGCCAGCTTCGCCACCGGAGCCAACGAGATGAGCCCACTCGACATGGCGTCGGGTGCCCAGACGTTGGCCAACAACGGCCTGCACCAAGAGCCGTACTACGTCGACTACGTCATGAAGTCCGACGGCACTCGGCTGTACACGCACGAGAGCCTGGGCGAGCAGGTGCTCGACGTCGGCGTGGCGCTCACCACCACGTCGATCCTGAAAGGTGTGCTCACGCGGGGTACGGCGCGCCGGTCGCTAGCCGAGTTCCCGTTCCCGGCGGCGGGCAAGACCGGCACCCAGGTCGACAACACGAACTCGTGGTTCGTCGGCTACACGCCGCAGTTGGCCACGGCCGTGTGGGTGGGCGACCCCGACGGGTACACGCCGATGATTCGCGAGAACGTGCCCGAGTTCTACGACCTCGACGGCGTCGACGCAGTACAGGGCGGCACGTATCCGGCCCGCATCTGGGGTGCCTATCAGGAGCCCGCCATCGCGGGACTGGCGGTGGAGGACTGGTACCCACCGCCGGCGTCGGTGCGCAAGGCGGCCCGCCTGTTCCTGCCCGGCGAAGAGTGCGTGTTCGAGATCGTGCGCGGCGAGTTCATCATTCCCGGTGCATCGGCGACGACGACCACCTCCACCACCGCTCCGCCGGCACCCACGCTCGACCCGAACGATCCGGACGCCACGCTTCCACCGGAGCCTGGTCCGACGACACCGACTACGGTGCAACCCGTGGTGCTCCAACTCCTTCCCGACGCGACGACCATCCCGCCCGAGATCCTCGATCCGCGTGCGCCGCTGCCGTCGGTGCCGGTGAAGCAGCCGGTGGTGGCGTGCCGCGAGATCCCGCCCACCGTCACCCTGCTGCCGCCGAAGAAGCAGAAGTGAACCTGCCCGGTCCGGCCCTGCTGGCGCTGCAGCGCATCGACAGCGAGCTCGACCAGCTCGCGGCCCGGAGGGCCCGACTACCCGAACGTGCGGCACTGGCCGAGGTCGAACAGCGCCTGGCCGCGCTGCGCGCCGAGCAGGCTCGCCAGCAGGCGGCCATCGACGCTGCCCAGGCGGCCATCGAAACGGGCGAGCACGAGGGTGCTCAGCTCGACAAGCAGCGTGCCCGCCTCGAGGCGCAGATGAAGACCATCATCGCCCCGCGCGAGGCCGAAGCGCTCACCCACGAGATCGACGGTCTGCGGGCGAAGCGGTCGCTCGTCGACGACGCCGAACTGGAGGCGATGGAACAGCAGGCCGACGCCGAAGCGGCGCTCGAACGCCTCGCGGCCGATGAGGCGGCACTCGACCAGGAGATCGCTGTGGCCCGCGCCGCGCTCGACGATGCGCTGGCTGCGCTCGCAGCGGTCGAGCAGGAGGTGGCCGAGCGCCGCACCGACGCCGCTGGTGCGCTCGATTCGGCAGCGCTCGACATGTACGCCGCCACCCGTAAGCGGCACGGTGGCGTGGGTTTCGTCAGCATCGATGGCCGATCGTGCAGCGGCTGTCATGTCGACATGTCACAGGGCGAGTTCGAACAGCTGCGGTCGGCGCAGGCGGGCGAACTGCCCGAGTGCCCGAACTGCGGTCGCCTCGTCGTCGTCTGATCGATCGCCGTGCTGCTCTGGTTTGCCGCCACCTCGGTGCTCACCGTGTACTTCGTGTTCCGCGACCCGCGGTTCGACTACCGGTTCCTGGTAGTCGGTGCCCTGCTGCCCGACATCGTCGATGCGGTCGCCGGGCGGATGTGGGTGCTGCACAGCCTCGGCGGTGCCGTCGGACTGTTGATCGTGGTGATGGCCGTCACCGTCGGCAATCGGCCGTGGCGTAAACGTCTGCTCGGCCTGCCCATAGGTGTGCTGCTGCACATCGTGTTCGACGGCGCGTTCAGCACCACCGAGGTGTTCTGGTGGCCCGCCTCGGGTGGATTCGGCGACCATCCGCTGCCGGTGGTGGCCCGCGAATGGTGGAACCTGGCCCTCGAAGCAGCGGGCGCGGCGTTGCTGGTGTGGGCCTGGCGACTGTTCGGCCTGGCCGATCCGGCGCGTCGCCGCCGGGCTCTGCGCACCGGGGAGTTGGTCGCCACGCGCTGAGGCCGCCCGAGTGTTGTTTGGCCCACGGGTGTACGAACGATCCTCGGGTGGGCGTGTGCGACTCGGGTGGGTGGCTGGGACTCGGGTGGTGACGGTGAGTCGGTCTGTAAGCGGGATCCTGTGGGGC
>JBAXSU010000319.1:0-2068 GCA_037130535.1 Actinomycetota bacterium | reverse complement strand
ATTACGGCCGGCGGCGATCTCGTATTCCTGGCCGACACGGTGCTCAAGGCAGACGCACGCATCACCTTGGCCTCGACCGGCTACGAGGACGACCAGAGCAAGAAGCACGGCGGCACGCTGTCGCTGATCGCCACGCCAGCGGGCTTCTCGACCGCCCTGACCAAGGAACTCTTCCTGACGGGCAACACCTGGCTGCACCTGAGCCCCACGGCCGCCGCCAGCGACCTCGTGAAGGTGGGCGGCCGGGTGACGTTCAGCGAGTCGGGAGTGCTGCGGCTCCAGTCGGATCAGATCCTGCTCGATGGCGGGGCGAGCGAAGGCGTTCTGGCGGGCCTCTCCCGCTCGGTCGTCGCCTACGATGCCTCCAAGCTGAAACTGACCGATGGCACCGTGCTGGTGCTGGATCAGGTGGATGATGCCACCGACCAACTCACGGGCGTGCAGCAGATCGCGCTGGGCGAGGGCTCGGTGGGCATCGAGGTGGCGCAGGGTTCGACCGTGCCGCTGGCTCTCGTATTCACCGGTGCCGGTGGGCTGCGGAAGCTCGGCGGCGGCGTGCTCGTCCTGAGCGGCACTCAGACCTACACTGGCGCGACCCGCGTCGAGGCCGGCACGCTCCTTGTCGCAGGCAGCACGGCGGCTGGCAGCGCCGTGACGGTGACGGGCGGAATCTTGGGCGGCACCGGCACCGTGGCCGGCACGGTGACCGTCGCCGACGGCGGCACGCTGATGGTCGGCGCGGAGTCCGGTGCCATCGGCTCCCTGACCACCGGCTCGCTCGTGTTCGAGGCCGGCTCGACGCTCGTGCTCGAGGTGACCCCGACGGCGGCCGACGCCTTGTCCGTCAACGGCTCGATCACGGTCAGCAAAGACGCAGCGGTGCGAGTGAGTGCCTTGGACGGGTTTGTCCCGAGCACGACCCCGGTCGTGGTGATCCGAAACGACACCGCCGCCGACTCCGTCGTCGGCCGGTTTGGCAGCGTGACGGTGGTCGATGGTGAGGGCACCACGCTGATGTCCGGGCTCATGTACACCGCGGGCAACGGCAACGACGTCGCCTTGATCTCGGACGTCGACCCGCCGACTGGTGGGGCTGTCGTCGATGGCCAGGCCGCCGACATCGACTTCCAGGTGTCACTGACCACGATCACGGCCAACTGGTCGGGTTTCACCGACGGCGACGGCACCGGCATCGACCGATACGAGTGGGCCATCGGTACCACGCCGGGCGGAACAAACGTTTTGGCCTTCACGACCGACGGCATCACCGGCACGGGAGCAACGCGGTCGGGCCTGTCGCTGACGAGCGGCACCACCTACTACGTGAGCGTCCGGGCGATCGACAAGGCGGGCAACGTGAGCACCGCGGTGACGTCCGACGGCGTGATGGCGGACTCGGTCGCACCGAGCGCCGGAACGGTCAAGGACGGGCCCGCCGTGGGCAGCGACATCACCTACCAGAAGTCGGCAACGTCCTTCAGCGCCAGCTGGTCGGGATACGCCGACGTGGGCGGCAGCGGGATCGACCGCTATGAGTGGGCCATCGGCACCACGTTGGGCGGAACCGACGCGATGGCCTTCACGAGCGTGGGCACGGCGACCGATGCCAGCACGAGCGCGTTGTCGCTCAGCGACAACGTGCGGTATTTCGTAACCGTGAAGGCGATCGACCGGGCGGGCAACGCCACGTCCGTCACCTCCGACGGGGCGCTCGTCTACAGCCTGCCGCCGGTCGTGATGGCCGCCAACATCCGGGTCGCCGGCGGCACCGCCGGGGGCGGGGTGTTCAAGCCGCTCGACACGGTCACGGCAACGTGGAACGACACGCGGACCGGCGACAACAACAGCCATGCGCTCGGCTCGGTGACCATGGACTTCAGCCGCTTCGGCGGCCCGCAGTCGGTGCCGGCGACGCTGAAAAACGGCCTCTGGACGGCCAGCTACCGGATCGCCGCCGGGTTCACTGGCACGAATCGGAACGTGGCCGTCACGGTCATCGACCTTGCCGACAACAGCACCACCACGTCGGGCACCGGCCTGTGTCTGACCGGTGCGCTGCGGCAGGTTA
>JBAXSU010000318.1:0-2095 GCA_037130535.1 Actinomycetota bacterium | reverse complement strand
CCGGCTAGTGGGGTCTCGCCGAAGCCCCTCCGCACCACCGTCGGGTGCAAGTGATTTCTCGACCGACGTGACCACGGAACTTCGTGAACCCCCGGCTTCGCCTACCCCTCAGGTGCCGTTCACGGTGCCGTGTGCGGGGTGCGGGGTGTTGATCGAGCGTGTTCACCGTCGGTCGCAGACCGGGCCGGCGTGGTGTTCGGACCGGTGCCGGCACGAGGCGCGGAAGCGTCGCCCGTTCCGAAAGGCTCGCGGTGCTGGGTGATGGCGCGGCCGGTGGTGCGTGTCGGTGCGGGTGGCGTTCTGGTGGTCGAGCTCGCGGCGCGTCCTGCAGAGCTGATCGAGAAGTTGGCGATGATCGGTCTGCGTTCCTACGCCGAGCAGCGGCCCGGGTGGCGGGCATCGCCGGCGGTTGGTGACGCCCTCGGTCATCTTCGGGCCGTCATCGCGGCGAATGATGCGCACCGGGCGATCACTTCCGATGTCGGAAGTGAGAGCGCTTCACCGGCGACGGTGCTGGCACAGTGCGTCACGTCGGCGGAAGCCGGCGAGCTCCTCGGGACCAGTGCTCGGTGGGTCGGGACACTTGCCGATGAAGGCAGGCTCCCGGCCCGCCGTAGCACCGCCGGGTGGCTTCTGTGGCGGCCATCGGTGATCGACCTGGCCATTGAACGGAAGGTGTCGTGATGGATTCAAGTTTCGAGCCGGTCAGACGGCCGGTCACGCTCGAGGACCGGGTGGCGGCGCTCGAGCTGGTGACGGGGCTGGCTGAACTGCCGGCCGCTCCGGCTCCAGCGGTGCGGCCCGATCCGGTCGCGAAGGCGGCCACGTTGGTCGGCGGTGTACGGATCGTGTCGACCCCAGCGGTGCCGGTCACGGCTGGTGAGCGTGTGCAGCCGCCCGGGGTGACAGTGAGCGTGGTCGACGGTTTCGGGACGGCGCATTCGATCTGGCTGCTGGTCGGGCAGGTGTTCGAGCCGGGCCCTGTGGCGGATCAGATCGAGGCGACCGCGGCTCGTGTGCACGGCCTCGAGGTCGAACGGATCGGCGGTGTCGCATGAAGCCGCGTGATTGGTACGAAGCGGGGTTCGCCCGGCTCGAGGACCTGGTGGCCGGGTTCGCGCCACGCCTCCGTGAGGCCGTTTCGGGCAAGGCCGCGGACGGTCGAGTTCTGTTCGCTGGCGGGCCGATCGCGGCCGGTGCTGACATGCCGTTCGGTGTTCCTCGAGCGAACGGTGTCAGACCGGGCGGGATGGCGGACACCCTGATGGTGCTGGTTGATCGGCTCGGGCCGGCTCGTGACCGGCTGGTCAGTGACATCGAGGACGGTGCCGCCGCGATCGATGCTCAGGCTGTCGCCGACCTGGCCGAGATCGAGGCGCTGAACAGCGAACCGGCACCGATCCCGACCGCCGAGCAGCTCGCCGCCCGCGCCTACTGGGCTCCGCTGGCACGAACCGAGTTCGAAGGGCTCGACGCACCAACCGCGGCCCGTCAGGTCGCCGACCAGATGCCTGACCTGCTGGCGGACCCCAACCGGGCCGCAGCCACCGCCGACGTGCTGCGGGTGCTGCGCGGTGTCGCTGACCGCAACATCAACGCGTCACGGGTGCCGTCACCGGTGACGATGTTCGCTTCAGCGCAGCTGGCCCAGCAGATCGAAGCCCTGCACGCCGCGGCGTGGCCGGCGGACCGTCGAGCCGCGTTCGAGATGCGCCCGACGTTGCTGAACGTCCGCAACCTCAGCCGGTTCGTCAACCGGAGCGCCCGGGCGCGTGTGAACGATCTGATCGGGCGTGGCTCGAGCGGCGCGATCGCGGCCGACATCGGCGACCGTTTCGCCCGGCTGTGGGTGCTCGATTCCGTTGCGATTCCGAACATGTCGAGCTACTTCGGTGAGAAGTTCCAGGACGGCGACGTGCTCGCCCAGTTCCTCGCCCGGCAGCTCGGATTGACCGGGCTCGGTCTGTGGTCTTGATCGGCAGATGACCGGTGGCTGAAGAGTTCGTCGAACGGGTCCGCTACGTCGCTGACATCTCCGACGTACAGGAGAAGTTGGGGCGTCTCGCCGACGATTCGGACAAGCTCGCGGGTGACG
>JBAXSU010000317.1:0-2174 GCA_037130535.1 Actinomycetota bacterium | reverse complement strand
GAGCAACGGTTTCCTAAACCGCAGGTCGCAGGTTCGATCCCTGCCGGGGGCGCCAGAGGAATGAGAGACGCCGGCCGATTTCCATGCGCGGTGAGGAGCACCGGATGGAACACTTGCCGCGTGGTGAACCTCACGCTCATAGCTCACGTGGCCACCGTGGCTGGCATCACGACGTCGCTGCCTTCGAACGCCTTCATGGTTCGTCCATCGACCATCGGGGATCTGCACCAACTGGGCTCGCTCTACTTCCGTGCGTACCCACCCGGCGATGCCAGCTCGTCCGAGGCCGAGGCGATCGCAGACGTGGCAGCATCGTTCGCGGGCGAGTACGGACCGTACCTCCACAAGGCGTCGCCGGTGATCGTTCACGGTGATGAACTCGTGGCTGCAGTGATGACCGTCCACCGGACGCCATGGGACGACACTCCAGACTGCGCGTTCATCATCGAGCTGTTCACCGCACCGGAGCACCGCCGAGCTGGATTGGCCACGACACTCCTGGCTGCTGCAGCGTCGGCGGTGGCGGCCCACGACGAGTTCATCGCGTTACGCGTCGAAGCATCGAACACGTCCGCCATCAAGCTGTACGAGCGGCTCGGATTCGAAGAGTGGCTCGACTCGCCCCACGTCGAGTGACGGTCGCGTCATCCGAGTCGGGAGGTCGGCTCGGCGGGCTAGGTTGCCCAGGTGCCTTCGTCGGACGACTCGCTCGGGTCGGGGTTCCGGGCGTTGTTCATCGGATCGCTGGTGTCGAACACGGGCGACGGGATCAGGCTCGCTGCACTGCCGCTTCTGGCGGCGGAGCTCACCTCGTCTCCGGTGCTCGTCAGTGCGGTGACGGCAGCGCAGTTCCTGCCCTGGGTGTCGGTTGCCCCGCTCGGCGGTGCACTGGTGGATCGCCACGATCGGCGGCGGATGATCGTGACGACGCAGCTGTGGCGGGGCCTGGTGATGGCTGTCCTCGCTGCCCTGGTCGCCTCCGACCTCATTGCGATCTGGCACCTGTGTGTCGTTGCGTTCCTCATCACTGCGGGCGAGATCCTCGTCGACCCGTGCGTGGTGGCGCTCGTCCCTGAGTTGGTCGCGGACGAGCAGCTCGATGTCGCCAACGGGCGCATCGCCAGCGTCGAGATCGTGACCAACGATTTCGCTGGCGGACCGGTCGGGGCAACCGCGTTCGGGTTCGCGCCGTGGCTCCCGTTCCTGGTCGATGCGATCAGTTACCTCGGGTCGGTGCTGGCATTCCGTCGGCTTCCCACGCTGCCCTCCTCGGCGGCGCGGTCGTCGTTGCTCGCAACAGAACGGGTCGAGTCGAGATCGTTGCGTGCCGAGGCTGCCGACGGCCTTCGCTACCTGCGTTCACATCCGGTGTTGTGGCCCGTCACGACGGCGACGATGGTGTTCTACGTCGGTGCTGCGGTGCCCCTGAGCCTGTTGGTGTTGCTCATTCGGGAGCGCTCGGGCGGAGAGCCGTGGTCGTACGGGGTGCTGCTGGCGTGCGGCGCTGTCGGTGCGTTCCTCGGTACCCGAATGGGGAGTGCCGTATCGAAACGGTTCGGCACGAGAACGACGCTTGCTGCGGCGACCTGCCTCGAGGGGCTCGCGCTGGTGGCCATGGCGGTGCCCTCGTCGACAGTCGCGCTTGCCGCGATCTGGTTCCTCGGTGGCGTGCCCGCAGGCGTGCGCATCCCTGTCGCCCGGTCGCTGCAGCAACGCCTCACCGACAACCGATTCCTCGGTCGAGTCAACGTGTCGACTCGGATGTTCACACGAGGGGTCATCGTCATCGGCGCACTGGTCAGTGGTGCCATCGCCTCCGTGGCGAGCGTCCCCGCCACCTTCGCGATCGGCGGCGCAATCCAGATCCTTGCAGCCTTCCTGCTGGCGCGCGCCCTCTCCGACGCGTCGTCGGCAACGAGCCTCACGGCGGCATCCGGCGGCTGACACGCGGTGACCAGGCGTCGAGTTCACAATGCCGCCCTGGAACATCGGCTCGGCCATCATCGCCGTGTTCGACGACACCTGCGGGAATCTCATCCAGATCATCAGCTCGAAGAAGCCGTCTGCTGCCACCTGACCGCTGAAGCACGATCGAGATGCTCACGGAGTCGCTCGGCTCTCTCTGACGCTCCTATCAAGTCGGAGCGAGGTCGGCGAGTAGAGCGCGGTGGGTT
>JBAXSU010000316.1:0-2210 GCA_037130535.1 Actinomycetota bacterium | reverse complement strand
GCCAGTATTCGAAAGGATGTGGGGGTTCAAGTCCCCCCTCGCCCACTTGATGCGGCCTCGCGTCGCTGCTCGATCACCTGATCCACCGCAGGATTGACTGCTTGGCGGGTCGGTGCGGAGTCGACGCGGTCAGGGATGTGCCAAGCCCGACATGGTGCGCTTGGCGACGGCGCGTACGAGTGCTCGTCGGTCGGCGACCGCACCGATGTTGTTCTCGAGCGGTCCATCGATGAGCAGCGTCGCCAGCCCGTGCGCCACCGACCACATGGTGGTGGCGGTGATGCCGATGTCGTCGACCGAGGCCGACTCGCCGAGCATCTCGGTGACCGCGGTGATGAGGCTGCCGAAGGCCTCGTCGGCGGCCGCCCGCAGTTCGGGGGACCCGCTCATGTGGCACAGGTCCGACCGGAACATGACCCGGAAGTACCCCTTGTTGCACAGCGCGAACTCGACGTAGCGATCGAGCATCCGCGAGGCGATCTCCGGGGCTTCGTCGTCGCGCACCGGTGCCGTCAGTTCGGCGGTGAACTTGCGGAAGCCCTGGAGGCCGATCTCGGCGAAGATCGCGTCACGGTCGCCGAAGTGGTGGTAGGGGGCTTGGTGGCTGACACCGGCGTCGGCGGCGATGCGACGGAACGAGAGCCCGTCGGGGCCGAACTCGGCGATGTAGTCGACTGCCGCAAGGATCACCTTGTCCTTGAGTGTCGGGGCCATGCTGTGACGCTAGCCACTTGACGCTGTCAATGTGCAGAGTAGACACTGTCAACATGGCGATAGCAACCCTCCAGACCCACCCGAACCCGACCGTGCAGCGACGCCGCTGGTGGATCTTGGCGATCCTCAGCCTCTCGGTGTTCCTCGTGGTCGTCGACAACCTGATCATCAACGTCGCGATCCCCACCCTCGCCCGCGAGCTCGACGCCTCGACGAGCGAACTGCAGTGGATCGTCGACTCCTATGCGCTCGTCTTCGCCGGTCTCCTGCTGGCCTGCGGTGGGCTCGGAGACCGATTCGGCCGCAAGCGCATGATGCAGATCGGCATGGTGTTGTTCGGGTTGTTCTCGGCGTGGGCTGCGTTCACCGATTCCTCTGGAGAGCTGATCGCTGCGCGCGGGTTGATGGGTGTCGGCGCAGCACTGGTCTTCCCCGGGACACTGGCGATTCTCATCGACGTGTTCCGTGACCCGACCGAGCGGGCGAAGGCGATCGGTGTGTGGGCGGCGGTCTCGGGAGCGGCTGTCGCCTTCGGCCCGGTGACCGGCGGGTTCCTGCTCGAGCACTTCTGGTGGGGGTCGGTGTTCCTGATCAACATCCCGATCGTCGTCATCGCGCTCGTCCTGCAGGGGCGGTTCGTGCCGGAATCGAAAGATCCGGGCGCGGAGCGGCTCGACATCCCGGGGTTCGTGCTCTCGATCTCGTTCGTGTCACTGCTCGTCTACACGATCATCGAGGGCCCGCATCGAGGCTGGACCCACGCAGCCACCATTGGCGGGTTCATCGTCACGGCCGTCCTCGTGGGGGCCTTTGTCGTGCGCGAGCGTCGTGTCGCGCATCCCTTGCTCGACGTGCGGGTGTTCCGCGACATGCGAGTGACCGCGGCGACGACGTCGATTCTCATCGCCTTCTTCTCGCTCTTCGGTTTCACGTTCCTCGTCACCCAGTACTTCCAGTTCGTGCGTGGCTACGACCCACTTGAAGCCGGCCTGCGAACGGTTCCCTTCGCCGTGGGTGCGGGCGTCACGGCCCCGATCGCGGCACGACTCTCGCTTCGATTCGGGCCCAAGCGCGTCGTGCCGTTCGGTCTGTTGTTCATGGGGATCGCGCAGCTCTGGGCCGGCACGTTCGAGGCCGACTCGATCTACTTCGGCACGGTGGTGGGCAGCATGGTGCTCATGGCCAGCGGGCTGTCGCTCGTCACCAGTCCGGCGTCGGAGTCGGTGATGGGATCGCTCCCGCGTGAGATGGCCGGGGTCGGTTCGGCGATCAACGACACCAGTCGCGAGATCGGAGGCACACTCGGCGTTGCCATCATCGGCAGCATCTTCGCCACGACCTACTGACCGAGGATCGTCGAACTGCTCACCCCGTTCGGCCTCCCGTCGGAAGCCGTCTCGGCCGCTGAGGCGTCCGTCGGTGCGGCCTTTGCGGTCGCTGAACAGACCGGCGACCCGGCGGCCGCCGGCGCAATCCGCGACATCGCGTCGTCGTCG
>JBAXSU010000315.1:0-2222 GCA_037130535.1 Actinomycetota bacterium | reverse complement strand
CCGCGTCTCTTCGTTGCGGTCGAGGGCGATGAGTACGGTCTGGAAGGCGCGCCGCACGAGAGCGAGGCCCTGGCCTTGCAGGTCGCGCCGCAGCGGCGCGCAGGGGGAGACGACGATGACGAAGATCACGCTTCTGGACGGAGGCATGGGGCAAGAGCTCGTGGCGCGCTCGGGCGACGAGCCGACGTCGCTGTGGGCGACACGGGTGATGATCGATCATCCCGGGATGGTGCGGGCGATTCATGAGGACTACTTCGCCGCAGGCGCAACGGTGGCGACGACCAACACCTATGCCACTCACCACGACCGGTTGGAGCGGTTCGATCTGGACCACCTGTTCCACGCGCTTCACTTGCGGGCGTTGGTCGAAGCGCATGAGGCGCGCGGCGCGCGAGCGGCGCGGATCGCAGGGTCGATCGGGCCGCTGAAGGCGAGCTACCGACCCGATCTGGCCGAACCGGTAGAGGTCGCCGCGCCGAAGTACGCCGAGGTGGCGCGGATCCTGGGGCCGCATGTCGACATGATCCTGTGCGAGACGATGGCTTCCTTGGCGATGGCCGAGGCTGTGGCACAGGGAGCGCAGGAGTCGGGCAAGCCGGTCTGGTTGTCGGTTTCAGTCGATGATCAGGACGGCACGAAGCTGCGCTCCGGCGAGCCTGTCGCGGATCTGGCCGGGGTCGTCGCGCAGTATCCCGTGACGGCGGTGCTGGCCAATTGCTCGGTTCCCGAGGCGATGGCGGCGGCCCTGGGAGAGCTTCGCGGGCTGGGCCTGCCGTTCGGGGCCTACGCCAACGGGTTCACGCACATCAGCGACAACTACCTGAAGGACGCACCGACGGTCAAGGAACTGACCCATCGCGAGGACCTGACGCCCGAGAAGTACGGCGATTTCGCACTGGCCTGGGTCGACATGGGGGCGACGATCGTGGGGGGCTGCTGCGAGGTGGGGCCGTCCCACATCACCCATCTGGCCGGACGGTTGCGCGCCGCAGGACACGAGATCGTCTGATCTCGCCGAACGCCTGCCGGTGGCGGCCCGGGCTCTAGGCCTCGGTGGTGGATGGAGTTCGATGCCGGACTCGGTGTGTCAGGTGGGGAGATCGTGAGGAGGCACTTCATGCCCACTCAGGGCTGACCTGTCGACCCATACCGAGCAGCAGCTCTGGCGAGGTGCTACCGGGGCCGGTAGACGTCGGACCGATGATCGATTCGAAGGACGGTGACCGTCGTTGCTTCATCATCGATCTCGTAGACGACGCGATACGCGCCGCGTCTCGCCGACCACAGTCCTGCGAGCTCGCGTTGCAGCGGGTGGCCAACTCGGCGTGGGTTCTCACACATCGGGCCGACCATGAACTCCACGACCGCGGCGGCGACACGCTCGGGAAGCCGAGCGAGTTGTCGTTCCGCGGAGGCTGCGACTCGCAGCGCCCACAGGGGAGAGCTCACTCGTGCAGGTACTTCGCTCGGATCTCGTCGGCCGAGACCGTGTTGCCTGCCACGACGTCGCGGCGAGCTTGCTCGATGTCGGCCATGGCCGCAGGATCCGAAAGCAACTCGAGGGTGTCCTCGAGCGCTGCCAGGTCGTCGGCACTCATCAGCACCGCCGCAGGCCGGCCGTTGCGGGTGACGGTGATGCGATCGTGTTGCTGTTCCACGCGGTCGACCATCTCGGAGAACTTGGCTTTCACTTCGGCGAGCGGCAGCACGTCAGACATGACCAGAATCATAGTCACGCATCACCATACGTCAACCGCCCCGATCAGCAGTTCTTCGCTATGCGGTCTGAACCTGGAAGGAGTCGAGCGCGTCTGCAGGAATGCCGAGCGTGCCGTCTTCGAGCCTGACCCTCGGAAGCCGCTTCTCGTACATCGCCTGCACGACCACGCGAGTCGGGACGCCCAGCCGCTGCGCGGCTTCGGCCGGGAGAAGCACCTCATGCTCGCTCATTGCACACCCCCTTCCTCGAAGCCCAACTTACCGTGGAGCATCCGGATCACCGTGGCGAGCTCGTCCTGCAACCCGGGAGCTGTGCCGCGTTCCCGTAACTCCAAACGGGCATCCTCGATGGCCTCCAACACTCGGAACGCTTCGTCGAGCGACAACCCAACACCTCGAGGAACAGGGTCGTCGAAGGGGTCGCAGGGAGCGCCGAACCGATCGGCCGGCACCACCTCAGAGTGCGGCGAGGGTGTCCCAGAGGTCGTCGGGGATCGGCGCTG
>JBAXSU010000314.1:0-2256 GCA_037130535.1 Actinomycetota bacterium | reverse complement strand
AGCGGGGATCGTGGAGGACCTGCGCGCTCTGGCCACGCCGAAGGAGGCCATCCACGGCGCGATCGACGCGACCCGCGCGCGGATCCGGTACGACGACTCCGCGACGGGCGTGCGCACGACGGCAGCGCAGGCGTGGGAGATCGGAGGCGGAGTCTGCCAGGACTACTCGCACACGCTGCTCTCGCTGTTGCGCTCTCTGCGCATCCCCGCGCGCTACGTCAGCGGCTACCTCCACGACGAGGAGGAGACGCCCGGGCGAACGGTGTTCGGCGAGAGCCACGCGTGGGTCGAGGTGTGGAACGGTGGCTGGGAGGCCTTCGACCCCACCAACGACCGCACCGTGGGATCGGCGCACGTCGTCGTCGCCCGCGGTCGCGACTACGCCGACGTCCCGCCGCTCAAGGGCATCTACGCCGGCGGCGCGAGCGAGAGCCTCGGCGTGACGGTAGAGATCACCCAGCTCCCGGTCTGACGCCGCCCACCCCCTCGCACCGCAGGCGAGCAACACCCGGGCGATAGCGGCACCTCGCGCTCACAGTCGATTTGGCGCTGAACGCCACCCGATGCCGCTGTAGCGTCCCTTGCCATGGCCGACATCCAGTTTGAGGATCCAAGGCTTGTCGCACTTTACGATCCCCTCGATCCAGTCCGTGACGATCTCGATCACTACGTCGCCATCGTCACCGAGTTCGGAGCCTCGTCGATCCTCGACATCGGCTGCGGCACGGGCACGTTTGCGTGCCTCTTGGCAGCCTCCGGTCTAGACGTGGTCGGGGTCGACCCGGCGGCCGCGTCGCTCGCGGTCGCGAGGGGAAAGCCGGCTGCGGATCGAGTCAGGTGGATCTTGTCGAACGCAACGGCGTTGCCGCCTTTGCAAGTGGACCTGGTCACGATGACAGGCAACGTTGTTCAGGTGTTTCTTGACGACGTCGAGTGGAACGAAGTCCTGCGCGGCGTTCATCGAAGCCTTCGTCGCGGCGGCCGGATCATCTTCGAGGTGAGGGACCCATCGCGAAGGGCCTGGGAGTCATGGACCAAGCAGCAGTCTCTGACACGTGCCTTCGTGCCCGACGTTGGTGTGGTCGAGAGCTGGACAGAGGTCGTGGATGTCACTGCGCAGTTCGTGACCTTTACGACAACCTTCGAGGTCGGAGGGCTGCGTTTCACCTCCGAGTCGACGCTCAGGTTCCGCACTCGCGATCAGGTCGAAACCTCGCTCACGTCCGCCGGGTTCTCGTTGGTGGAAGTTCGAGACGCTCCTGATCGGCCCGGGCTCGAGTTTGTCTTCATCGCTGAACGACCCGCGTGAAGCCCGACCGGCGAGCGATAGCGGCACTTCGGCGCTACTCACCTTCGACCGTGAGGATGGGCTCGGGGTCGGCGAGCGCTCGACTGGCCCTGTCGGAGATCTGCTTAGCCCAGGTCGTCACGAGTGGGTCGTCCACACGGGCTCGAACGAAGTCCAACTCATCGACCAACGATGCGATCATCGGTCCGTTCAGGCGCACGGGCTCGCTTTCGCCCAGCAACGGCAGGGTGTGCAGGCCGTAGGCCCTGGCCAGGAGCACCAGACGATCGAACAACCGCTCCGGAACCCAGAGCGACGATGCCTCGCCGGGATCCTCGCTGTAGACACCGACGACCGGGTCGTCGGTGTACGTGCCAGCGTCGAGTCGGTCGGCGAAGCGGTCCCCAGTCACGTGCCAACCTTGCCAGGCCGACCGCGCCCTATTGCCGGTTAGGCGCGGGTTGCGTCAGGGGTTCCGGGCATGACACGGGGACCGCTCACCGTGGACTGGTGCGGTCTCGGTCCTTGCCGATGGATCCCGTGTGCGTGCCGGCCCTTCTTCAGGGCTGGGTTCGCTTGGGGGCGGGGTCGGGTGGTTCGAAGGTGAGCCATGTGGGGCAGCCCGGGTCGATGCCGGGGTTCTTCACGATCGTCCAGCCACCCTCATGCACCGCGTGGTGATGACGGGAGCAGAGCAGGGTCAGGTTGTCGGTCAATCGTTAGTGTGCCTGCTTATGGCTACCAAGGTTCAAGCAGGCATCTACACCCGGATCAGCAGTGATCCTGACGGCACGGCCCAGGGGGTCACGCGTCAGCTCGAAGACTGCCGGAAGTTGGCGGCGGCTCGCGGTTGGACCGTGGTCGATGAGTACGTGGACAACGACGTATCGGCCTACTCGGGCAAGCGCCGACCGGAGTACGAGCGGCTGATGACCGACGTAACGTCGGGCCGGATCGGGGCTGTCGTC
>JBAXSU010000313.1:0-2267 GCA_037130535.1 Actinomycetota bacterium | reverse complement strand
CATCCCCCGCCCGCCGGCCCGACTGCGAGGCCATGCTCGCGAACTGCTGCACCGCGCGCTCAACGTCGGCCTGTCGGGCGGCGAGAAGAAGCGCAACGAGACCCTGCAATTGGCGGTGTTGCAGCCGCGCATCGCCATCCTCGACGAGCTCGACTCGGGCCTCGACATCGATGCGTTGCGCGACTGTGCCCGCCGCATCGAAGCGATGACCGACGAGGGTCTGGGTGCGTTGGTCATCACGCACTACAACCGCCTGCTCGAAGAGCTGCGCCCCGATGTCATCCACATCCTGGTGAAGGGCCGCATCGTCGCCAGCGGCGGTCCCGAGTTGGCCGACCAACTCGAGCGCGACGGCTACGCCGCCTTCAGCGACGACGCCGAGCCGGGTTCGGCTGCCGGCTCCGGCTCGTCGCTCGACGACCTGTTCCGCCTCTGACCCCCACCGCGATGAGCAGTATGCGCACCAGGCGCACGTGTTGCTCATCGCGCCCGAGCCCACGCCCGCCGCGATGAGCGGTGTGCGCACCGGGTGCGCAGCGTGCTCATCGCGACGGGGTGCGGGGGGTCACATGGTCCGCAGGCGGCGGACGCGCTCGTCGGTGGCGGGGTGGGTGGAGAAGAGGCGAGCCATCTGCTGGCCCTGGCTGCCGCGGGCCTCGGCCAGCGGGTTGTGGATGTAGGCCTGCGCCTGAGCGGGCGCCACGGCCATCGGTCGCTGGACTGCCAGCACCTCGATCCGCTCGAGCGCGTTGGCGAGGTTGCGGCCGGTTCCCAGCAGTTCGGCAGCACCTCGGTCGGCCTCGAACTCGCGCGACCGCGACACCGCCATCTGGATGAGCGACGCCGCAATCGGAGCCAGCAGCGAGACCAGCAGCATGGCGATGGGGTTGGGTCGATCTTCGTCGTCGCGGCCACCGCCGAACATCGATGCGAACATCGCCATCTGGGCGATGAAGCTGATCGCCGTGGCGATCGCCGCGGCGACCGAGCCGATGAGGATGTCGCGATGCTTCACGTGCATCAGCTCGTGCGCCATCACGGCCTCCACCTCGTCGCGTGGCATCGAGGCGAGCAGTCCGCTCGTTGCACACACCACGGCGTGGCGCGGGCCGCGGCCCGTGGCGAACGCGTTCGGCTGCTCGCTCGGCGAGATGGCGACCCGCGGCATCGGAAGATTGGCGCGCTCGGCGAGCGAACGCACCATGCCGTAGAACTCGGGGTGGTCGGCTTCGGTGATCACCGTGGCGCGGGCCGAGCGGAGGGCCAGCTTGTCGCTGTACCAGTACGAGCCGCCCACCATCACCAGTGCGATTGCGAGGCCGATGGTGAGCGAGGCGGCGCTGCCGCCACCGATGAGGCCGGCCACGGCGACGATGAGGCCGCCGAGACCGGCGAGCAGCACGCCGGTCTTCAGCGTGTTGGCAGACATGGGGGTGTCAGTTCCTTTCGTAGGGGGACGGAGTCAGAAGTCGAAGAGTTCGCCGAGCAGCGACTTCTTCTTCTTGTACGGGGACTGGCGCTTGTAGTCGTCGTCGTCCCAGTCCTTCTGTCGAGGTGGGGCCGGCATGGTCATCACTGCCGGCTGGGGTGCTGCTGCTGCTGCCGCGCCGGCCGAACGCTCGATCAACTTGTCGAGTTCGCCACGGTCGAGCCAGACGCCGCGGCATGCCGGGCAGTAGTCGATCTCGATGCCCTGACGATCGGTCATCACCAGGTTGGTGTCGGAGCAGATGGGGCACTTCATGGTTCCTCCTTGGGAGTGGGAGATCAGGCGGCGCTGCCGGCGCGGCGACGGACGATGAACTTGCGGGCTTCTTCGAGCCACAGCACGGACGAGGCGATGGCGATACAGATCAGCCACTGCTCAGCCGAGATCGACGTGGTGTCGAACAGACGCTGGAACGGCCCGACGTGGGTGACCGCAACCTGCAGCGCGATCACCGCGCCGAGCGCCAGCCACAGCAGTCGATTGCTGAACGTGTAGCGGTTGAGCGCCGTGCCTTGCTCGCTGCGCACGTTGAGGATGTTGAAGAACTGGAACAGCACGAAGGTGTTGAAACCCATCGTCCCGGCCACGGTGGCCACTCCAGCTTTGGCGGTGTCGGCGTCCGGGGCCAAGGCCAGCACGGCCAGGGTGCCCAGTGCCATCGTCACTGCGGCGAGCCCCGTGGCAGCCCACCGCGGCTTGGTGAGGATCTTCTCGTCGACGGGTCGTGGCCGACGAGTCATCACGTCGTTGCCGCCGCGGTCGAGGCCCAGGGCCATTG
>JBAXSU010000312.1:0-2291 GCA_037130535.1 Actinomycetota bacterium | reverse complement strand
CACCGCCCCGACCGCCGTGCCATCTCGCCCGCTCCGAACAGCTGTCGACTGTCGCCAACGCCAGCCGCAACACCGGCCGCATCAGCGGCGACGTAGCCCGCCACAGAGCCGACCCTCGGGCCGTCGCCTCGACCAGTCGGCTCGGTGTCGACCTCGTGGAGCCACGGTTCGGACCGCAGCACGTCGCCCGACTCATCCAACTGGACAACCGCCGCGGCCACCTCCCGCACCGACACACCGTCGATGCCGACCCCTGAACCGAACTCGTGGTCACCGGCACAGCCACCACACCACAGCACGATGCAACGAACCCCGCCACCAGCCGGACGAACCTCGATCAGATGACCGAAACGGCCACGAACCAGACCCGCCGCAACGGGTCCGTCGAGTGCGCGGTCCAACTCGTCGGCCGTCAACCAACGCGGCCGGTCACCCTGCGACCAGGCGATGTCAGGCCACGCCGCGTCCTGCCACTCCAGCGAGCACGGCGCTAAGTCACCGTTGTCGGCAACCAGCAGTCCAGTCGTGGACCCATCGGACCGAACCGCCACCAATCCGGTCCCGTCGGTCGCGCCTTCCACCCAACTCACGCCCGGCACACCATCGATGCGCCGCTCGACCGACACCAACTGGGCGCGGTCCGCGAGAACATCGATCAGTCCTCGCCACCAGCCCGACATCAGCACCCGGGCAACCCCCGCACCTCGCTCCCGAGCGGATCACGACACGGACAAAGGCCGCTCGAACCATGCGCGCCGTGCCGGAACGCTGGGCCAACAGAAACGGGATTCGAACAATACGTCAAATAGACCCCCCAACACAGGAGCCCAGGACGAGTGACCTGGCACCAGCCGACTGCCGGTCGAACCAAGAGTGGCAGACCCCCAGCGGCGGGTCAACCAGTTTCCAGACTCGCCCGCCGATGTCACACCCTGCGGCACAGGCGCGACGTACGCGTCGCAATTCACCAAAGAAGGGACTGCCCCAGGTTTGGTTGACATCTCTATCGAGCGGCGGTGCCGTTCGGGAAGGATGTTCCCATGCCGAAGAAGTTCCCCGAAGAGTTCCAGCCTGATGTCGTGGCGGTCGCCCGAAGAGGCGGGGCGACACGTGCGGAGGTCGCTGCCGATTTCGGGATCTCCGAGGCGACGTTGAAGCGATGGTTGGCCCAGGCCGACGTCGATGGCGGGATCAAGGATGGGCTCACCACTGCTGAGCAGAACGAGCTGGTCCAGCTCCGCCGGCGGATGCGCCGTCTGGAGATGGAGAACGAGATCCTGCGTCGTGCTGCGGCCTATTTCGCTGCCGAGACGCTCCCAAAATGATGTTCCCGCTGGTCCGTGACCTTGCCGCCGAGGGTGTTCCTGTGGCGGTGACCTGCGAGGTGCTCGGGTTCTCCCGGCAGGCGTTCTACAAGTGGCAGGCCAACCCTGTCAGCGATCGCGACTGGGACGACGCGCAGTTGGTGAAGGCGCTTGTCGACGCTCACGCGGACGATCCCGAGTTCGGATAGCGGTTCCTTGCCGACGAGCTCGAACGTGCCGGGCATCGGGTGTCGGAGAATCGGGTGCACCGTCTGTGCCGTCAGCAGCGGATCTGGTCGACCACGACCCGCAAGGGCCGCAAAGGCTCCGGGAAGACACCCGGACCGGCGGTGCATGACGATCTCGTCGAACGCAACTTCACCGCGGAGCGTCTCGATCAGGTGTGGTTGACCGACATCACCGAGCACCGCACCACCGAGGGCAAGCTCTACCTGTGCGCGTTCAAGGACGTGTGCTCGAACCGCATCGTCGGCTACGCGCTCTCTGACCGGATGACCGCCGACCTGGCGGTCACCGGGCTGCGCACCGCGATCGCACGACGGTCACCTGTCGGCACCGTCATTGTTCATTCGGACAGGGGGTCCCAGTTCCGCGCACGGCGATTCGTCGCCGTCCTCAAGGCCAACAAGTTGTCAGGATCGATGGGCCGCGTCGCCGCCGCGGGCGACAACGCAGCGATGGAATCGTTCTTCGCCTTGTTGCAGAAGAACGTCCTCGACCGTCGCCACTGGGTAACGCGTGACGAACTGCGGCTTGCGATCATCACCTGGATCGAACACACCTACAACCGTCGACGCCAGCAACGCCGACTCGGCAAACTGACACCCGTCGAGTTCGAACTCGCCGTCCACAACCGCCACCTCGAGGCGGCCTGAAGCCCACAACCACCGTCAACCAAACTCTGGGCAGTCCCCTCCCGTTCCGCTGATGTGTTCGCTGTCCAGTCGAGAGATGGGACCAAACTCG
>JBAXSU010000311.1:0-2313 GCA_037130535.1 Actinomycetota bacterium | reverse complement strand
GCCGGGGCTGCGTCGGTGGCCGTCGTGAACCGCACGCCCGACAAGGCGGCGGTCGCCGCTGCGTTGGCGGGCCGCGCCGGTGCGGTGGGCGCACGCGAGCACATCGCCGCGGCCGACATCGTCGTGAACGCCACATCAGTGGGCATGGGATCGGTGGGCGGGAGCAGCGACGCACTGCCCGTCGACCCGGCGCTGCTGCACGCTGGCCAGGTGGTGGCCGATCTCGTCTACCACCCGCTCGACACGGCCCTGCTGGTTGCGGCACGGGCAGCCGGGGCCACCACGGTCGACGGGCTGGGCATGCTGGTGCACCAGGCCGCGCTGCAGCAGCAGTTGTGGCTCGGTGTGCTGCCCGATGTTGCGGTGATGCGTGCCGCGGCACTTCACGAGCTCGCCGCTCGCGCCGCCGCCGCGCAGATAGCCTGACCGGCGATGTTGCGCTATCTCACCGCGGGTGAATCACACGGCCAGGCCCTCGTGGTCATCATCGAGGGCCTCCCCGCGGGGCTCGAGATCACGGTCGACGAGATCCAGGCCGAGATGGCCCGCCGCCGTCTGGGCTACGGCCGCGGTCCGCGACAGCGCTTCGAGCAGGACGAGCTCACCCTCGTCGGTGGTGTGCGCCACGGCCGCACCCTGGGTTCGCCGGTAGCCATCGAGATCAAGAACAGCGAGTGGTTCCGCAGCGACAAGTGGCATCAGGAGATGTCGCCGGCGCCGGGCGTCACCGCCGATCCGCTCACCCAGGTTCGGCCCGGTCACGCCGACCTGGTGGGCATGCAGAAGTACGGCTTCACCGACGCCCGCGACGTGCTCGAGCGGGCCAGTGCCCGCGAGACCGCTGCTCGCGTGGCTGCCGGTGCGGTGGCGAAGAAACTGCTCGGCACGCTGGGCGTCGACATCTTGTCGCACGTCATCCAGATGGGCGCCGCTCGCTCGAAGGCTGCCGACCGCCCCACCATGGCCGACCTTGCCCGTGTCGACGACTCGCCGGTGCGCTGCTTCGACCCCGCGGCCGAAGACGCCATGGTCACCGAGGTGAAGGACGCCGCCAAGGACGGCGACTCGCTGGGCGGTGTGGTCGAGGTGCTCGCCTACGGCGTGCCGGTCGGGCTGGGCAGCCATGTGCACTGGGACCGCAAGATCGATGCCCAACTGGCACAGGCAATCATGAGCATCCAGGCCGTGAAGGGTGTCGAGATCGGCGAAGGGTTCGAGGTGGCCGGCCGCCGCGGCAGTCAGGCCCACGACGCCATCTCGTGGGACGCCGAGGCAGGCGACTACCGCCGCGAGACCACCCTTGCGGGCGGCACCGAGGGTGGCATCACCACCGGCGAGTTGCTCGTCGTGCGCGCGGCCATGAAGCCGCTCGCCACGCTGAACCGACCCACCCTGAAGACCGTCGACGTGGTCACCAAGGAGGAAACGGTCAGTTTCAAGGAGCGCACCGACGTCACCGCAGTGCCCGCGATGGGTGTGGTGGCCGAGACGATGGTGGCACTGGTGCTGGCCGCCGAGGCACAGCGCAAGTTCGGCGGCGACAGCGTGGCCGAGTTCGTGCGCAACGCCGACGCATTCAAGGCGTCGCTGCGCTCGTCGTGATCGCGGCCGATCAGCACGTCGTGCTCGTCGGCCTGATGGGCTCGGGGAAGTCGACCGTGGCGCGCATCCTGGCCGAGCGGCTGGGCCGGCGACTCATCGACACCGACACCGTCATCGAGCAGCGCACCGGTCGCACCGTGCGCGACATCTTCGCCGCCGACGGCGAGGGGGCGTTCCGCGCACTCGAGACCGAGGTGCTGGTGCAGTCGCTGGCCGAACCCGAGCCGGCGGTCATCGCCGCGGCAGGCGGTGTGGTGCTGCGTTCCGAGAACCGGGCGGCGCTGGCCGATTCCGGTGCCAGGGTCGTCTGGCTCAGCGCCGACCCGGCCACGTTGGTCGAGCGGGTGCGCGGCGGTGCCCACCGTCCGCTGCTCGACGACGATGCGGCGGGTACGTTGCAGCGCATGCACACCGATCGTGAACCGCTGTACCGCGAGGTCGCCCACCTCATCGTGCGGGTCGATGGCCGCAGCGCGGCCGATGTGGCCGAGGCGGTGCTGCGATGAGCAGTGCTGCGTCGAGCGGTGCTGGGCTGCGCACGGTGCAGGTTCCCCTCGGCGATCGCTCGTACGACGTGGTGGTGGGTCACGGTGCCCGCCACGAGTTGGCATCGCTGCTGCCGAAGCACGCCAAGCGCGCTGCAGTGGTCACCCAGCCGGGCATCCCGCTCGACATCGACCCGGGCATTGCCTACGAGGTGTTCGAGATCGG
>JBAXSU010000310.1:0-2335 GCA_037130535.1 Actinomycetota bacterium | reverse complement strand
CAGCAGGGCAACCCATCTCCCACCCTTACCTTCCATGACTGCCCCCTACCGCCGGCTTCGCGTCAGGTCGGCGTCGAGCGGGAGATGACGACGAACTCGCGACCCGGCCGGTCGGGAGCGTCGCGCACCTCCTCGATCGAAAATCCAGCGGCGCCGAGCGACGCTCTGATCTCATCTCGATCCCGAAATCTCAACGTCGAGTCCGACGTCAGGAAGTCACCGCTATCGATGAATCGGTAGCTGTGACGGAACGACACGAACGGCAACGCAACCTCTGTCAGCTCGACCCAATGCTCAACGCGGCCAGCTGAGGTGTCCGTGACCAAGAACGATTGCTCGCGGGTCCACTCCTCCCAAGCACGGTAGGAGGGATCCCTCGTCTCGAACACCAGATGGCCACCTTCACGAAGCGCCGCATGCGCGGCGTTCAACGCGGCCGACCATTCGTCGTCGTTCACGAAGACCTGTGCGACGTTGCCGGTCATCGTGACCGCGTCCACCGTGAGCTGCGGCAGCGTGCTCGCATCGCCCAACACCCAGGTGACGAGGTCAGCGCCCGGCTTCCGGCGAGCGATGTCGAGCGACGCCCGTGCCGGATCCATACCGACGACCGTGATCCCTCGGGGCGAGAGCCGGCAGGCCAGCACGCCGGTGCCGCACCCGATGTCGAGCACGCTACGCGCGCCGACCTGGTCGAGGATGGATTCGTAGAGGTCGAGGTCGCAACGGTCACCGTCGATCTCGTCGTAGATCGCTGCGAGTCGCGGCTCGGCGAAGATTCGGTCCGGCATCGACCGAACCATACGTGGCGACCCCCATCCCTGGAGCCGCCGAGTTGCTGCTGAGCCCACCCGGCGATCGACACAGCCCTCCGGCCCAACCTGTGGACCGCCCTATCCCCTATCGCCGGGTGACGGCCGCCGCCACGCAGGTGCGCGACTTCGCCTGGTTGAAGGACCACACCCCCGCCGATGCTCGCTGTGTCGCCGTCGACGTCACGTCGGGCATGGCCGTGTTGAACGTGCAGGGCCCGAACTCGCGCGACCTGCTGCAGTCGCTCACCACCTACGACCTGTCGAACGAGGCGTTCCCGTTCGGCACGTCGCAGATCATCGACCTCGGCTACGCCCGCGTGAGGGCCAGTCGCGTCACCTACATGGGTGAACTTGGTTGGGAGCTGTACATCCCCACCGAGTTCGCCACCAACGTGTTCGACGCGATCGTCGCCGTCGGCGACCAGTTCGGTCTGCAGTTGTGCGGCTACCACGCGCTGAACTCGCTGCGCATGGAGAAGGCGTACCGCCACTGGGGGCACGACATCTCGCCCGACGAGACCCCGCTGGAAGCGGGCCTGGGGTTCGTGGTGGCGTGGAACAAGCCGGGCGGCTTCATCGGCCGCGAGGCACTGCTGGCCAAGAAGGAGGCCGGGCTGCGCAAGCGTCTGGTGCAGTTCCGCCTTCACGACGGCGACCGCCTGCTGTACCACAATGAGCCGATCTGGCGCGATGGCGTCATCGTCGGTCACATCACCTCGGGCATGTACGGCCATCACGTCGATGCGTCGCTGGGCATGGGCTACGTCACCAATCCGGACGGCCTGGCCGACAAGGACTGGGTGTTGGCGGGGGAGTACGAGATCGAAGTGGCCGGCGATCGCATCGGCGCCACCGCCAGCATCGACTCGTTCTACGACCCGAAGTCCGCGCGTGTGCGAACCTGATCGGCAGGGAAGGGGACGGCATGGCCATCAGGGCGCTCAGCTCCGCGGATGAGGCGACGTCGCCACAGCGCGACGAGGCCTACGACGCCAGCGCGCCCATCGGCGGTCGCATCCGCGAACTGCGCAAGGCCCACGGCCGCACGCTGAACGACGTGGCGTCGGCCGTCGGCATCTCGGTCAGCTACCTCAGCCAGATCGAGCGCGACGTGTCGCGCCTGCCCATCGGTGTGCTGAAGAACATCGCCGACACGCTCGGCGTGCACATGAACTGGTTCTTCCATGCTGGTGGTGAAGGTCCTGATGACGAACGTGACGTCATCGTGCGCGTCGGCAACCGTCGCAACCTCACGTTCACGGGCCTGGGCATCACCGAAGAACTGCTGTCGCCCAACCTCAGTGGCCCGTTGGAGTTGCTCATCAGCACCATCCACCCCGGTGCCGACAGCGAGTTCTACGCACACGACGGGGCCGAGGCCGGGATGGTGATGAACGGCACACTCGAGCTGTGGGTGGGCGATCGTCAGTTCACGCTCGAGGCGGGTGACAGCTTTGCGTTCACCAGTACCGAGCCGCACCGCTGCGCCAACCGCGGCAGCCAACCGGTGAAGGTCTTCT
>JBAXSU010000031.1:0-23695 GCA_037130535.1 Actinomycetota bacterium | reverse complement strand
GACGAGATGGTCACGCTCATCGCCAAGCGGGCCACCACCAGGTCGAACAGCACCTGCAGTTCGCGTTCGTCGAGGGCGAACTCGGCCACGTAGCCACCCACCACCCGGCGGGTGACGGCCACGAGGTCGGCTTGGTCGAGCAGTGCGTAGGCCAGGGCCACGGCCAGTTCGTTCACCTGCCGGGCCAACAGCATGTCGCCGAAGTCGATCAAGCCGGTCACCTCGTCGCCGTCGGCCAACACGTTGTAGTCATTGGCATCGTGGTGCACCGCCGCGGCCCGGAGCAGGGGCAGCAGCGGCACGGCGCGGCGGAGGTGGCGTTCGAATGCCCGCTCGACCAGCGCCCGGTCGGCGGGGTCGGCGATATCGGCGGTCCACGGCCGCACGTCCTGGGCGCGGTCGAGGTTCCAGAGGAAGTCGGGCCGATGCGCCGCGGGGTGGCTGAAGCCGACGAGCGCCGCCGAGAGGCGCCCGAGGACGTGGCCGAGGTGACGCTCCAGCGCGTCGGTGCGGGGCACGGTGGCGAGCGGCCGACCGGGCAGCCAGGTGACGCAGCGGACCAGGTGTTCGCCCTGGTCGCTCGTCCATCGCGCCGTCGGCGAACCGTCGATGGTGTGCCATACCCGCGGCACCGGCAACGCGGGATCGACCCGCGCCACGTGGTCGAGCGCCCGGTGCTGCAGGTCGAGGGTGGCCGGGTGCTCGGCCACGTTGGCCACCTTCACCACCCATTCGCCGTCGGGCCCGGTGAGGCGCAGGTTACGGTCGCGTTCGCTGTCGAGCGAGGCGAGGCTGCCGCTCAGTCCGAAGTCGACACGCAACCCGGCCGCCACATCGGCGTCGGTCACCTGCGGGGGCGCCTGGCCGAAGACGTCGCCCGTCACGGTGCGCCGAGCAGCCCCGACAGCAGCTTCTCGGCCTGGCCGAGGTCGCTGCGCTGGTCGGCGGTGATGCGGCTGAGGTAGCTGATGGCGACGCTGTTGCGCTCGACGATGCCGCCGTCGGTGTCGACCGGCAGCTCCACCTGAGTACCCCAGCTCATCCGCACGTGGAAGGCCCCGTCGTGACCATGCTTGGGCTCGAGCGTGGCATTCGACATCGACCGCGGCGGCTGGGTGCCCACCGCAGCGTGGCGCCAGCCCTCGATCTCGTGCAGTTCGCAGTTGGGCACGTTGAGATTGGCCACCACCGGTTCCGACGGCATATCGGCAACCAGGCCCTCCACGAACGCGTCCGCGACGGCAGCCGCGGTGTGCCACTTCTGCCCGATGAGCATTTCGTCCCAGCCTTGGCCCTCCACCCCGAACCCGGTGACGGCCTGGCTGACGGCGACACCGCTGATATTGCCGATGCGGGCCGTGAACGCGGCGCCGATGGTGCCCGAGTGGTACACCGAGCGACCCACGTTGGCGCCCGGGTTGATGCCCGAGACGATCAGGTCGAACGGCGCACCGAAGGCACCGAGGCGGGCGAACATCACGCACAGCGCGGGCGGGCCGGTGACAGCCCATGCCTCGTCGATGCCCTCCACCTGGGTGCGGTACACCTCGGGCTGGATGAGGTGCAGCGCGCCGAGGGCAGCGCTGGCGCCGGAGTACTCGCGGTCGGGGGCGATGATGACCACCTCGCCGTGGCGGCGCATCGCCCGGGCGAGGATGTGCAGCCCCACAGAATCGATGCCGTCGTCGTTGGTGAGCAGGATGCGCATCCCCCTATCGTGCCCGATCCGCGGGATGCCGCGGGGATCGGGCACGATAGAGGTGTGAACGTGCTCGATTCCCTGCCCCGCCCTGCCGAGACGCGTCTGGCGCTGCGGGTCACCCCCGATGCGGTGCGCCGCCTGCGGGGCGGGCACCCGTGGCTGTTCGACGGCTCCATCATCTCGGTCAGCCGCGAGGGCGCGGCCGGCGATCTGGCAGTGATATTCGACGACGACCGCCGGTTCGTGGCCATCGGCCTGTGGGACCCCGAGTCGCCCATCCGGGTGAAGGTGCTGCACCAGGGCAAACCGGTCGCCATCGACGCCGACTGGTTCCGTGGCCGTCTGGCCGAGGCGGTGGCCCGGCGCCGCACGCTGGCCGAGTCGGCGGGCACGCCCACCGCTACCACCGGCTACCGGGTGGTGCACGGCGAGAACGACGGCCTGCCCGGCCTGGTGCTCGACCGCTACGGCCACGTGGCCGTGCTGAAGCTCTACTCCGCGGCGTGGGTGCCACACCTGTCGACGCTGGTGCCGCTCATCATCGAGGCGCTGCCGTCGCGTTCGCTGGTACTGCGCCTGGCCCGCCAGGTGCAGGTGCCGGGACTGCACGAGGGCCTGTCGCTGTTCGGGCCACCCGTGGTGGAGGCGGTGCCGTTCACTGAACACGGCCTGCACTTCGAAGCCGATGTGGTGCGCGGCCAGAAGACCGGACACTTCCTCGACCAACGCGACAACCGCATCCGGGTCGGGTCGATGGCCACCGGAGCTCGGGTGCTCGACCTGTTCTCGTGCAACGGCGGGTTCTCGGTGCACGCCGCTGCCGGTGGGGCCACCAGCGTGCACAGCGTCGACTCCAGTCCGTTCGCCATCGAGGCGGCACGCACCAACATGCTGCTGAATGCCACGCAGCCCGCCGTGGCCGCGTGCCGCTACGACACCACTGTGGGCGAGGCGTTCGGCGTGATGGAGCGGCTCGCCGCTGCCCGCACCCGCTTCGACATCGTGGTCATCGACCCCCCGTCGTTTGCGTCGAACGCATTGGCCGTACCCAAAGCAATCACCGCCTACCAGCGGCTCACCACCCTCGGCCTGGCGCTGGTGGAACGCGACGGGCTGCTGGTGCAGGCCTCGTGTTCGTCGCGGGTGACCGAGCCCGACTTCGCCCGCGCCGTGCACACCGCCGCCGCAGCCGCCGGCTACGACCTCGAGGAAGTGGCCCGCACCGGGCACGCCCTCGACCACCCGATCGGATTCCCCGAAGGCGGCTACCTGAAGGCGATCTTCGCCCGGCCGCACCGGATCAAGCGCCCATGACCGGTATCCGGGTGCCTGGCATCCCGGTGGTCGACCTCGGCGGCGAACCCTCTGCCGTCACCGCCGCTGTGCGCGACGCCTGCGCCGAGGTGGGGTTCCTGCAGATCACGGGGCACGGCGTCGACCCTGGTGTAGTCGACCGGGCCTGGCGGGCGGCGCGTGCGTTCTTCGACCTGCCCACCACCGACAAGCTCGCCGCTGCCCGGCGCGCCCCGGCCGACGCCTACGGATACATCCCGCTCGAGGTCGAGGCGTTGAACCGCTCACTCGACGATTCCGCCGCACCGGCCGACCTGAAGGAGACCTTCAACATGGGGCCGCCCGTGCTGCCGTCGCGGGCACTTGCCGACGACGGCGAGCGGTGGGCCTTCGCCCCCACCCCGTTCCCGCCCGCACTGCCCGCACTCCAGCCGGCCCTGGCCGACTACTTCACCGCACTGCTCGATCTCTCGGCCCGGATGATGGGCTGGTTCGCCGTGGCGCTCGGCCTGCCCCGCGACCACTTCGCTGCACTCATCGACGAGTCGCCCGCCGCGCTGCGAGTGATCGACTACCCGCACCGCGACCAGCCACCGCTGCCCGGTCAACTGCGGGCCGGTGCACATACCGACTACGGCACGCTCACGCTGTTGCTGCAGGACGATGCGCCCGGCGGGCTCGAGGTGCTCGACCCGCGCACCGAGCAGTGGACGGCGGTACCCGCGGTACCCGGTGCGTTCGTGGTGAACCTGGGCGACCTGATGGCCCGCTGGACCAACAACCGCTGGCGATCCACCCTGCACCGGGTGGTGAACCCGCCCCGCGACCACGCCGGTTCCACCCGGCGCCAGAGCATCGCGTTCTTCCACAACGCCAACTACCACGCCCTGGTCGAATGCCTGCCCACGTGCGTCGTGGCGGGCGAGGCACCCCGCCACGCCCCCGTGGAAGCCGGGCCGCACCTGATGAGCAAGTTCCACCGCACCGTCCAGAACTGACCGGCGCCGACCGCCCACTAGCGTCGCAGCCATGTTCTCCACCACCGAGGCTGCTCGGCTCGTGCGCACCGGCGAGATGTCGGCACGCGAGCTGCTCGAGCAGTGCATTGTCGCCATCGATCGCCACAACCCGGCCCTCAACGCCTGGGCGCACCTCGACCTCGACGGCGCCCACCGCGCGGCTGCCGATGTCGACCGCCTGCTGGCTACCGGACGGGTCGACGAACTCGGGCCGTTGGCCGGGGTGCCGTTCGGGGTGAAAGACCTCGAGGACTGTGCCGGCATGCCCACCACGCGCGGCTCGCGTTGGTACCAGGGCGGCCCGCCCGTGGCGAACAACGACATGCACGTCGCCCGCCTGCGCGCCGCAGGTGCCATCCCCATCGGCAAGACCACCACACCCGAGTTCGGCGCCTGGGCCTACACCGCCAGCCCGGCCCTCGGGGTGACCCGCAACCCCTGGAACCCCGAGCGCACACCGGGCGGATCGAGCGGGGGGTCGAGCGCCGCGGTGTCGGCGGGCATGGTGCCCTTCTGCACGGCCAGCGATGGTGGCGGCTCCATCCGCACACCCGCCGCCTTCACCGGCCTGCCGGGCTTGAAGCCCACCTATGGCCGGGTGCCCACCTTCGGCGTCACCCACATCGCCCAGAACGCCGTGAACTTCGCGCTGGCCACCACCGTGGCCGACACCGCCTTGCTGCTCGACGTGTGCGCCGGCCCCGACCCACGCGACCGCACCTGCCTGGCCTCACCCGCGGGCAGCTACGTCGACGCGCTGCACGGGCTGCCGCTCGACGGCCTGCGGGTGGGCTGGTCGCTCGACCTCGGCTTCGCCGTGGTGGAACCATCGGTGGCGGCCGTGTGCGAGTCGGCGTACCACGCGCTGGTCGATGCACTCGGCGCCCGGGCTGTCGACCCGGCACTGGCGATGCGCGACTACATCGGCACCTACGTGCGCTTCGAGGTGGTCGACATGTTCGTCGGCCACGAACCGCACCTGTGGCAGCAGCGCCTCGACGAACTCGACCCGCGTAGCGCGGGCGGCTGGCGTCACGCACCGGCCGTGACCGCGCCCGACATCGCCCGCACCGAACGGCACCGTGACGAGATCGTCGCCACGATGGCCGAGGTGTTCGACCGAGTCGACCTGCTGGTCACCCCAATGGTGTGCCGCACCGCGTTCGCCGCCGAGGGGCCGATGCCCACCGAGGTGGCGGGCGTCGCCGGCCACGGCGGTATGGCCGTCATCCACGGCATGCTCGCCAACCTCGCCAACCTGCCCGCAATCAGCGTGCCCGCCGGCCTGGCTGCCGACGGCATGCCGGTGGGGCTGCAGATCATCGGGCCTCGCCACCGCGAAGACCTGCTGCTCGCCGTGGCGGCCCGCTACGAGGCGGCGCGTCCCTGGCCGCGGCACGCGCCGCGCACGGTTGCCCCAGTGACGGTGTCGACCACCCTGCATCAGCCAGGGGTCTAGCCTGCGGGCATGGCACTGCACCCCAACGGCGTCAACCACTTGGCCATCGCCACCCGCGACATCAAACAGCAGATCGAGTTCTTCACCGAGACGCTCGGCGGCGAGCTGAAGGCCCTGTACTGGATGCACGGCGTGGCCAACACGTTCCACGCGTTCGTGGAGCTGAGCCCCAGTTGCTACATCGCCTTCCAGCAGCACCCCGACAATCCGGCCGAGGTGCAGCTGGGCGTCACGCACGCGGGCAACGCGGGCGGCACGGTCACCGCCGGCACGATGCAGCACCTCGCGCTGAACGTCGACACGCTCGACGACCTGTACGCAATGCGCGATCGCCTCCGCACCCACGGCGTTCCGGTGATGGGGCCGATGAACCACGGCATGGTGCAGAGCATCTACTTCGCCGGGCCCGAGGGCTTGGCGCTCGAGATCACCCACGGCGGCGCCATCGACGGCATCGCCTGGGTCGACCCCGAGGTGCAGGCCCTGGCCGGCATCAGCGACGACGACCTGCGCCGCTACCGCAATCCGGCCTCGTTCGAGCGGCCCGCCGACCCGGTGCCGCAGCCCGCCCTCGACGGCCCCGGCCCGCACCTGGTGTACCCGGCGCCCGTGTATCGGCAGTTGATGAGCACCCCCGACGAGATCATGTGGAACGCCGTCGAGTCCGAGCCCCCGGTGACCACACACCGGTAGCGTGCCGGGCATGGAGCAGTACGACCTCGTCATCATCGGCACCGGCAGCGGTAACTCGATCATCGGGCCGGCATTCGACGACTGGCGCATCGCCATCGTCGAAGAGGGCGTGTTCGGCGGCACCTGCCTGAACCGTGGGTGCATCCCCACGAAGATGTTCGTGCACGCTGCCGATGTGGCGCACTCGGTCACCCACTCGGCGCACCTCGGCATCGACGCCAGCGTGCAGCAGGTGCGCTGGCGCGACATCCGCGACCGCGTGTTCGGCCGCATCGACCCCATCGCCGCGGGCGGCGAGCGCTACCGCCGGCACGACTGCCCCAACGTCACGGTGCACGCCGGCCGTGGGCGGTTCGTCGGCCCCCGTCAGGTCGAGGTGGCCGGCCACGACGGGTCGGTCACACGTATCGAGGGCCGTCACGTGGTGCTTGCGGCAGGCGCACGACCGACGATCCCTGACACTCCCGGTCTTGCCGACGTCGGCTACTTCACGAGCGACGACATCATGCGTCTCGACGAGGTACCCGAGCACCTCATCGTGCTCGGCGGCGGGTTCATCGCCTGCGAACTGGCGCACGTGTTCGGCGCGTTCGGCGCGAAGGTGACGATGATCCAGCGCAGCCTGCAACTGATGCGCGCCGAAGACCACGACGTGTCGGCAGCCATCACTGCCGCGTTCGCGCAGCGCTTCGACCTGCGCCTCGGCCAGCACATCGACCACGTCGAGCGCACCACCGCAGGGGTCGAGGTGCACCTCGTCGACGGCACCGTGGTGGCAGGCAGCCACCTTCTCGTGGCCACCGGACGCACCCCCAACAGCGACACCGTCGACGCCGCTGCGGGCGGCTTGGCCGTGCACCCCGACGGTCGGGTGGCGGTCGATGCCACGGGCGCCACATCAGTGCCCGGGGTGTGGGCGCTCGGCGACATCAGCTCGCCCCACATGCTGAAGCACGTAGCCAACCACGAGATGCGCGTCGTGGCCCACAACCTCGCCAACCCCGAGCAACTGCGTACGGTCAACCACGACTTCGTGCCCCACGCGGTGTTCACCAACCCGCAGATCGCCGCCGTGGGTCTCACCGAGATGGAAGCCCGCGCGGCCGGTATCGACGTGATGGTGAAGACCCAGCGCTACGGCGACGTGGCCTACGGCTGGGCCCTGGAAGACACCACCAGCTTCTGCAAGCTCATCGCCGACCGCGCCACCCGCCGCCTGGTGGGCGCACACATCATCGGCCCGCACGCGTCGAGCCTCATCCAGCAGGTCATCCAGGGCATGAACGCCCAGCAGACGGTCGACCAGATGGCAACCGAGCAGTACTACATCCACCCGGCACTGCCGGAGTTGATCGAGAACGCGCTGCTGGGGTTCCCGCCTGCCTGAGGTGATGCGCCTTACGCGCCGAAGTCGCGATCGGGCGGGTTCGTCGCGGTGAGCACCGACTGGTGACGTGGTTCGAGCGACGCCACCATTTGCATGTCGGTGAAGATCCAGAACGTGTCGGTGAGGATGGCGTCGAGCACCATTTCGGCCACGTTCTCCGGCGCCATCCCCGAGCGGATCTGGTCGGCCACGTAGGCCCGCACGAACTCCTCCATCGGCGTCGGCTCGACCGTGCCGCGCGGGGCCGCCCATTCAGGCCGGTTGCGGGTGGAGTCGATGATGGCCGTGTTCACCCACCCCGGGCACAGGCACGACACGCCCACCTTCGCCGCCCGCAGACGCTGGTCGTGGTACAGCCCCTCGGTGATGCCCACCACCGCCCACTTGCTGGCCGAGTAGGCCGAGTGGCCGGGAAAGTGACCGGCCATCGAGGCCGTGTTCACGATGTGGCCGTCGCCGTGCTCGACCAGGTGGGGCAGGAACGCCCGGTGGCCGTGGATGACGCCCCACAGGTTCACGTCGAGCACCCACCGCCACTCGGCCTCGCTCACCCACTCGCCGCCACCCATGCTGCCGCCCACGCCTGCGTTGTTGCACAGCACGTGCACGCGGCCGAACGCCTCGATGCTGGCGTCGCGGAGACGGTCGACTGCGGCACCGTCGCTGACGTCGGTGGGCACCCCGATGGCCTGCGCCCCGGTGGCGGTGATGGCGGCCACCGCCGCGTCGAGCGCCGGCACCTCCACATCGGCCAGCACCACGTTCATGCCCGCCGCAGCGAAGCGCTGCGCGAACGCCAGGCCCATCCCCGAGCCCGCACCGGTGACCACTGCTGTCTTGCCCTGCACGTTGTCCATCGGCGGATGGTACCGTCCGCGCATGCCGTCGGCCTTCCTGCACCCGTTCGCCAAACCCACCCGCGAGTCGTTCATCCGCATCGTGCGGGGTGAGGGTGCACTGCTGTGGGACGCCGATGGGAACGAGCTGATCGACGGTATGGCCAGCCTCTGGTACTGCGCCGTCGGCCACGGCCGGGGCGAAATCGCCGACGCGGTGGCCACACAGATGCGCACCCTCGAGGCGTACAGCTGCTTCGACCCGTTCACCAACGGCCCCGCCGACGAACTGGCCGAGCAGTTGCACGACATCGCCCCGATGGCCGACAGCCGGGTGTTCTTCTGCTGCTCGGGCAGCGAGGCCGTCGACAGCGCGATGAAGCTCGCACGCATGGCCCACGTGCAGGCGGGCCAGCCCCAGCGCAAGCTCATCATCAGCCGGGTGCGCGGTTACCACGGCACGGCGTACGGCGGCACCAGCGCGCAGGGCATCGCCCCCAACCGCGAGAACTTCGGACCGTACGTGGGCGACGTCGTGCAGGTGCCGGCCGACGACGTCGAGTCGCTGGCATCGCTGATGGCCCAGCACAGCGACACCCTGGCTGCGGTGCTCGTCGAGCCGGTGCAGGGTGCGGGCGGCATCTATCCGCCGGCCGAGGGCTACCTCGAATCCGTACGCCGCCTGTGCGACCAGCACGGCGCCTATCTCATGTTCGACGAGGTCATCAGCGGCTACGGCCGTCTCGGCCACTGGTTCGCCGCCCACCGGTTCGGGGTGCGACCCGACCTGGTCACGTTCGCCAAAGCCGTCACCTCCGGCTATCAACCGCTCGGCGGGGTGTTCGTGGGCCCGGCACCGCGGGCCGCCCTCGAGGCCGACACCGACTTCTTCCTGCGCCACGGCTTCACCTACTCGGGCCATGCGTCGGCCTGCGCAGCAGCGCTCGCCAACCTTGCCATCATCCGGCACGAAGGCCTGCTCGAACGGGCGCTCCATGTGGGTGCCCGGTTGCGCGACGGCCTGCAGGCGCTGGCATCCGACGGTGTGATCGACCACACCCGCGGCGACGGGGCGATGTGGGCCGCCGGTCTGCACCCGCACCAGAACTCGGTGGCACTGCGCGACGCGATGCTGCGCGGCGGGGTGATCACCCGGGCCATCAACGCCGACACGCTCACGTTCTGCCCGCCGCTCGTCATCACCGACGAACAGATCGACCGCATCGTCGACACGCTTGCCGAGGCGGCCCGCTGATGGACGTCACCACCGCCATCCACGCCCGCATCTCGGCTCGCGCCTTCCTGGCCGACCCCGTTGCTGACGCCACGTTGCGCCAACTGCTCGTCGACGCCTCGTACGCACCCAGCGGCGGCAACCTGCAGCCGTGGCGCATCTACGTGGTGAACGGCGAGTCGATGACCCGACTGCGCGAGTACCTGCCCACGCAGCCGCCGCTCGAAGCCGGCGAGTACGACATCTACCCGAAGGCGCTCACCGAGCCCTATCGCACCAACCGCTTCACCATCGGCGAGCAGATGTACGCCACGCTGGGCATCGCCCGCGACGACAAGCAGGGCCGCTTCCAGCAGTTCGCCCGCAACGGCGACTTCTTCGGCGCACCCGCTGCGCTGTTCTGCTTCGTCGACCGGCAGATGGGCCTACCGCAGTGGTCAGACCTCGGCATGTTCCTGCAGACGTTCATGCTGCTGGCCGTCGAACGTGGTCTGGCCACGTGCGCGCAGGAGTACTGGTCGGTGCGCCACGGGGCGATCGCCTCATTCGTGGGCGCTCCCGAGAACGAGATGCTGTTCTGCGGCATGTCGATCGGCTACGCCGACCCCGCCGCCCCCGTGAACAGTCTGCGCAGCGAGCGGATGCCGCTCGACCAGTGGGCCCGCTTCGTCTGAACGCATGAGAGAACCATGACCGAACCGATCTTCAACCCCTTCGACCCGGCATTCCGGGCCGACCCGTACCCGTTCTACGCAGCGCTGCGCGAGCACGACCCGGTGCACGTGTCGCCGTTCGGATTCACGGTGCTCACCCGCTACGACGATGTGGCCCGTACCCTGCGCGGCGCCGAGTTCGCCCGCGACATCGAGGCCCACACCCCGGCGCCGGTCGATCCGGTCCGGCGGGCCCGTCGCGAGCGGTTCCACGAACGCCTCGAACGAGGAGAGGTGGCAAAGACCATCCTCAACCTCGACCCTCCCGACCACACCCGCCTGCGCCGCCTGGTGAACCAGGGCTTCACCCCCACCACCATCGAGCGGCTGCGGCCACGGGTGCAGCAACTGGTCGACGATGTGCTCGACCGGGCCGCCGAACGGGGCGAGATGGAACTGGTCGACGAGCTCGCCTTCACCGTGCCGTTCCAGGTGATCAGCGATCTGCTCGATCTGCCCACCGACCACTCCGACGAGATCCGCGACTGGTCGCAGGCCCTTACGGCGTCGCTCGAGCCCACCGCCACCGAGGCCACCCTCGACGCTGCCGAGTCGGCAGGCCGGTCGTTGGGCGAGTACCTGGCCGACGTGATCGAGCATCGGCGACAGCACCTCGGCGACGACCTGCTGTCGACCCTCATCGTGGCCGAGGAGGAGGGCGACCGCCTCTCCCCCGTCGAACTCCGCTCGTTCGTGGTGCTGCTGTACGTGGCCGGCCACGAGACCACTGTGAACCTCATCGGCAACGGCATGCTGGCGCTGCTGCGCCACCCCGACGAACTGCGCCGCTGGGCGGCCGACCCCGGCCTCGACACCACGGCCGTCGACGAGTTGCTGCGCTACGACGGCCCGGTGCAGCAGACCGTGCGGGTACCGCTCGACGAGGTTCGCTACGGCGACATCGCCGTGCCCGCTGGTTCGATGGTGATGACCGTGCTCGGCGCGGCCAGCCACGACCCCGCGGTGTTCGACGAGCCCGGCGTGCTGCGCCTCGACCGACCCAACGCCAACCGGCACCTCGGCTTCGCGGCCGGCGTGCACTACTGCCTGGGTGCGTCGCTGGCGAAACTCGAAGCGCAGGTGGCCATCACGTCACTCATCCGCCGCTTCCCCGAGGTGCAGTTGGCGGGCGAACCGCGCTGGCGCGACCGCCTCACCATCCGCGGCGTCGAGCACCTGCCGCTGTCGCTGGGGTAGGTACTAGGGGTTGGCGAGCAGGTGGATGAGGCTGCTCGTGTCCCACCGGCGGCCGCCGCGCTCGATGACCTGCGCGTAGAACTGGTCGACCAACGCCGTCATCGGCAGACGGGCGCCGTTGTTGTCGGCTTCGCGCAGCACGATGTCGAGGTCTTTGCGCATCCACTCGACGGCGAAACCGAACTCGAACTCGCCACGGGCCATCGTGCGGCCACGGTTCTCCATCTGCCAGCTCTGTGCTGCGCCGTAGCGGATGACGTCGATGACGGCGTCGGGGTCGAGGCCGGCCTTCATCGCGAAGTTGATGCCCTCCGACAGACCCTGCACGATGCCGGCGATGCAGATCTGGTTCACCATCTTGGTGAGCTGGCCGGCACCGGCCTGGCCCATCAACGAGATCGCCTTTGCGTAGGAGGTCATCACCGGTTCGGCGAGCCCGTAGAACGCCGCGTCGTCGCTACCGCACATGATGGTGAGCTGTCCGTTCTCGGCGCCCGCCTGCCCGCCCGACACCGGGGCGTCGACGAAGCCCACACCGGTCTCGGCGCACGCCTCGGCCAGTTCGCGGGCCACCTCGGCCGATGCCGTGGTGTGGTCGACGAGCACAGCTCCGGCCTCCACCCCGGCGAGCACGCCGTTGGGGCCGTACACCACCTCGCGCACGTCGTTGTCGTTACCGACGCACATCATCACGAACTCGGCCCCCTCGGCCGCTTCGCGCGGCGTGGGCGCGGCCCGATGGCCGTAGAGAGCCACCCAGGCGAGCGCCTTGTCGGGGTTGCGGTTGAAGACGGTGACGGAATGGCCGGCGGCGGCGAGATGGCGGGCCATCGGGGCACCCATCACGCCGAGGCCGATGAAGGCGACGGAACTCATGCGTACAGTCTTGCCGGTCACAAGGGCACGCACTG
Organism: Actinomycetota bacterium; assembly: GCA_037130535.1. GTDB lineage: Bacteria > Actinomycetota > Acidimicrobiia > Acidimicrobiales > Ilumatobacteraceae > VFMC01. The sequence goes on along the minus strand of JBAXSU010000031.1, from coordinate 11,251 downwards.
TCAGATCTGGTTGATGCTCACCGATTGCTTCCCGGACAGCATCCGCGCCGCCACTACCGCCAGAAGACCCACCACCGTTGCCGTCGACCCGCCCAACCCGCTCAGCACCAGCGCCGCAGCCGTGAGCGGGCACCCGTAGGCACTGGTGAGCATCACGGCAGCACCGATCATCGTCGTCGCCGCTGGCGGCGCACCGACCATGCCCCACCGGTCGAGCACGGTGGCCACCGTCGCCCCGATGGCGAGCATCGGCAGGAACAGCCCGCCCACCACACCGGCACGCACCATCACCCCCACCAATCCAATGAAGATCGCCAGCAACACGACCGCGCCCACCGTGTTGCCGTAACCCGCCCACGACATCAGTTGGAAGCCCGAGCCGAACAGCACTGCGTAACCGGTCTCGAACTGGGCAAGCGGCACCGCGATCAGCAACGGGATCACCGCCCAGGCGATCCGTCGCGAGGGTGACAGCACCGGTGCCGCCTTGGCGCGGCGGATCACCATCACGAACACACGGGCGACAACCGACACCACGCCAACCAGGACGGCAGACGAGCCGAGCAGCCTCAGCAGCGAGCCACCTGGATCGGTGCCGATGACCCCACCCCCTCCTTCACGCCAGCGGAGCACCGCCCACGAGGCTGCGCCACCGGCCGCCAGCGAGACGAGGTCGGCGCGGCGGGGTCGGCCGCGGCGGGCCACCTCGACGGCAAAGAACGCCGCCGCCAGCGGAGCCGCGATCACCATCGCCACCGCTGCCGTGGCTGCGGCGAGCACGACAGGCCGTTCGCGCCATCCGAGCCGCTGGGGCACGGCTGCTCCGGCCGCCCCACCGAAGTACACGGCTGGTCCCTCGTAGCCGAGGGGCACCCCGAAGCCGACTCCCGCCACCAGTGCCAGCAAGCGCGCCGGCACGGACCTGACGTCGATACGACCTTCGTGCAGTCCGCGCGTGTAGTCGTCGGCGGTTGCAGGGGTCACTCGGGCAAGCACGACGATGCCGACCGCCACCGCTGCCCCGACCGCCGGTGACAGTGCAGTGACCCACCCTTTCTGATCGCGAGCCCAGTCGAGCAGATCCTGGAGCCACGACTCGAGCCACCCGAACACCAGCGCAACGGCGACTGCGGTGGCGACGACCAGCAGGAATTCGCGGGCCCGCTTCATGACCGAACGCTGGCGACCAGGTCGGCGATGAGGTCGGCGGGGGTCGACGGGTGCATGAACACGACACGGCCCACCGCCTCGCCGCGGTAGGTCGAGGGGGCAACGAACGCAACCTGCTCGGCGAGCAGACGTTCGGCCCATTGCTTCCACTCGGGCGCATCCCAGCCATCGCGGCGGAACAGCACCACACCGAGTTGAGGGCGCAGGACCACGCTCGTGCCGGGGCATGCGTCGAGCGCGGCGGCGAAGTCCGTCGCCAGGCCGATACTGGCCCGGATCGCACCGCGGAAGGCGTCGAGCCCGTGCAGCGTGAGCGCGAACCACAACGGCATCCCACTGGCCCGGCGGGTGAGCTGGAAGCCGAGATCGCACGGGTTGTACGCGGTGTTCCCAGCAGGGTCGTCGTCGGTGCGCAGCACGTCGATGTAGGGGCCGTGCTGGGTGTGCACCTCGCGGGCCAGATGCGGCTGCCGGTACACCAGCGCGCACGATCCGGCGGTGGAGAACAGCCACTTGTGCGGATCGACGATGAACGAGTCGGCCCGCTCGATGCCCGCGAACCGCTCGCGCAGTTCGGGCAGCAGCATCGCGGCCAGGCCGTAGGCGCCGTCGACGTGCAGCCAGGCACCCATCTCGGCGGCCACGTCGGCACACCCCGCCAGGTCATCGATCACCCCACCGTTGGTGCTGCCGCCCGATGCCACGATGGCGGCGATGTCGCGGCGATCGCCTACGGCATCGCGCAGGGCTGCGGCGGTGAGCCGATAATCGGGCCCGGTGGGCACCACCACTGCCTCCATGCCCAGTAGGTGTAGGGCGTTGCGCACCGAGGCGTGGGCCGTATCGGCCACAGCCACTGCACGCCGTCCCGGAGCCTGGTCGCGAGCGACGGCCAATGCCGACAGGTTGCCGATGGAACCACCGCTCATGAAGCAGCCGCTCGCACCCTGCGGCATTCCCGCCGTGCGGGCCAGCAGGTCGATCACCTCCGCTTCGGCGGCCACCGCACCGGCGGCCTCGAGCCAGCTCTCGGCCGAAAAATTCGCCGCGCTCACCATCGTGTCCATCCACACCGACGCGGCCGTGGGCGACATCGGGATGAACGCGCAGAACCGGTTGCTGTCGAGACCGATCGTGTTTGGCGCCACCACATCGGTGAAGCGTCGCCACGCTTCGTCGAGGCCGAGACCGTCGTCGGTGATACCACCGGCCAAAGCGTCGGCCAGTTCGCGCCGATCGCCGACGCGGCCGACCGGACTGTGGGCGAGGCGATCGTTGATCCACGCCGTGGCCCGAGCCGCAAGGTCGCCGATGTCGGCGTCGGCGCCGTGCATTCGATCGGCGGCGGTCATCGCCGCGTCACTCGGGGGTGACGTACGCCGACGTGATGCCGCCGTCGATGATGAGGCTCTGACCGGTCATCCAACTCGACTCGTTGCTCGCCAGGAACAGCGCACCGTTGGCGATCTCGACCGGCTCGCCGAAGCGACCCATCGGGATGTGCACCAGGCGACGGTTGCGCTTGGCGTCGTCGCTCAGGAACTTGGCGAGCAGCGGCGTCATGATCGGCCCCGGACACAGCGAGTTGGCGCGTAGGCCCTGGCGTGCATAGATGACAGCGATCTCGCGGGTCATCGCCAGCACTGCGCCCTTCGATGCGGTGTAGGCCACCTGCGGGGTGGCGGCACCCATGTGTGCCACGAACGAGGCGACGTTGATGATCGAGCTCGACTGGCCGCTGGCCTTGGCCGACTCGAGCATCGCCGGGATGGCGTACTTGCAGCCCAGCATCACGCCGAGCACGTTGATGTCCATCGTGCGCTGATAGGTGTCGATGCTGGTGGTGACCGGGTTGTCGTCGTCGCCCAGCATCACTCCGGCGTTGTTGTACAGCACGTGCAGGCCGCCGAAGGTCTCGACCGCGTGATCCACTGCGGCCTCGATCGAACCGGGGTCGGTGACATCGCAGCTCACATAACTGGCCTCGCCGCCGGCGGCAGCAATGGCTTCCACCACCTCGTCGCCGTCGGCCATGTCGGCCACGACCACCTTGGCGCCCTGCGCCGCGAACAACTCGGCGCCGACGCGACCGAGACCCGATGCTGCACCTGTGATGAGGGCCACTCTGCCTTCGAGACGATTCATGGCGCCGACGGTAGCCGACCGACAAGACTGACCGCCTGATGACCGGCGACGCCTCCACCACCTGGCGGGTGCTCACGTGGAACGTGCGCGGCGCAGCCCGGCCGCCGTTGGCCACGCTCGCCGAGGTCATCCGCGAGTACGAGCCCGATGTGGTGGCGCTGCAGGAGATCCAGCCGCACCAGGCCCGCGATCTGGCCCAGTTGTTGGGCTGGCAGCACCGCTGGGGCCGCAAGCACTACCCCTACTCGCACGCCGTGTGGTGGAGGGCCGAGGGCCTCGCCATCATGTCGCCGCACCGGCTCACCCGTTTCCACCACCAGAGCATCTCGCCCGGGGTGCACCCGTACACCTGGCGCCACCGCGTGCTGCTGGCCGCCGATGTGGAGCGCAACGGCGATCGCCTGCGGGTGGTGAACACGCATCTGGCCGCACACGCCTCGGGCGCCGACCAGCGCATCGCCCAGGCAGGTCGGGTGGCAGCTCGGGTGCGCGCCGATGCCGCGCCGCTCACCGTGGTGGCCGGCGACCTCAACGCCCCGGGCGAGGTGGAGGTGATCCGCGAGTTCCACACCGTCGGCCTACGCGACCCGGGCGGCGGACCCACGAACCCGTCGATCGCACCGGCACAGCGGCTCGACTACGTGCTCATCCCCGACCGCGCCCGCGTCGTCGAGCAGGCACAGCCCGACGGCGGCGAGTGGTGGTGGGCACTCAGCGACCACATCCCCGTGCTGGTCGCCTTCGAGGCCTGAGGCGCGGCGCGATGAGCAACCTGCGCACCTGCTGCGCACACCGCTCATCGCACTGAGAGCTAGATGCGCTCCCAGTAGCGGCGGAGTTCCCAGTCGGTGACGGTCTGGTTGAACGCCTGCCACTCGGCCTTGGCCATGGTGAGGATGTGGTGGTGCACCTCGTCGCCGAAGCACTCGCGGGCGATGGCCGACTGCTCCCACAGGGCGATGGCGTCGGGCAGGTTCCAGGGGATGCGGTCGATGTCGGCGGCCTCGTAGCCGTTGCCCACGTACGGCTCGCCGAGGGGCAGCTTGTGGCGGATGCCGTACAGGCCACCGGCGATCTGACCGGCGAAGGCGAAGTACGAGTTGGCATCGGCGCCGGGGATGCGGCACTCGACGCGGGTGCCCTTGCCGTGGCCCACCTTGCGGAAACCGAGGGTTCGATTGTCGACGCCCCAGCCGATCCCGGTGGGTGCCCACGAACCGAGCTGGAAGCGCTTGTAACTGTTGATGGTGGGCGCCCACAGCAGGCTGAACTCGCGGGCGGTAGCGATGAGGCCGGCCAGGTAGTGCTGGAACATCTCGCTCATGCCGTGCGGGCCGTGGTGCCCATCAGCATGCCCGTCGAACAGTGCCTGGGTGCCGTCGAGGCTCCACAGGCTGGAGTGGATGTGGCACGACGAGCCGGTGTCGCTGAAGTCGTACTTCGCCATGAACGTCACCGAGCGGCCGTTCAGATGGGCGATCTCCTTGGCAGCGGTCTTGTAGACGCTGTTGCGGTCGGCCATCTCGACCGCCGTGGTGTAGTCGAGGTTGATCTCGTGCTGGCCCTTGCCGGCCTCACCCTTCGAAAACTCGACCGGTACACCCGCGGCTTCGAGGTTGCGGCGGATCTGACCGAGGATGTACTCGTCTTTCGTGGTCTGCAGGATGTGGTAGTCCTCGAGCCACGGCGAATGCGGACGCAGGCCGCGGTAGCCCTTGTCGTGGGCCTCGTCGTAGGTGTCGTGGAACAGGTAGAACTCGATCTCGCTGGCCACCATCGGCAGCAGGCCCATCGCCGCTGCCTCATCGACCTGACGCTGCAGGATGCTGCGCGGCGCCACCTCGATCAGCTCGCCCGTGTTCACGTTCAGCAGATCGCACATGATCATCGCGGTCTTCTCGACCCACGGGATGAGCCGCACCGTGTTCCAGTCGGCACGGGCCAGCATGTCGCCATAACCCTGCTCGTAACTGGTGAACCGGTAGCCCGACACAGGGTTGTTGTCCATGTCGCAGGCGATGAGGTAGTCGCAGTTCTCGGTGCCCGCATCGGCCACGCTCTGCAGGAAGAACCGCCCCGTGGTGCGCTTGCCCACCAGGCGACCTTGTAGGTCGGGGAACACCATCAACACGGTGTCGATCTCACCGCTGCGGATGAGTGCCTCGAGTTCGTCGCGAGAAAGCAGTCCGGCCATGCCTGGACTGTAGATCGCCCGGAGAGGTCAGGCTTTCTTCTTGGCGGCGGGCTCGGCCTTGGCCGGCTTCAGCACACCTTTGGCCAGTGCCTCGTCGAGGAACTTCTCGGCCTCGTCGGCACTCACCTTCAGCGCCGGGGCGATCTCGCTGATGAGGTTGATGCGGGCCCGGTCGTACATGGTGCGCTCAGCCGCCGACAGCGAAGCATCGCGGTTGCGGGCCGCGAGGTTGCGCACCACCTCGGCCACTTGGTACACGTCGCCGCTCTTCAACTTCTCCTGGTGGTTCTTGAACCGCCGGCTCCAGTTGCTGGGCACACGCGGATCGGGCTTCGACAGCACCGACACCAGGTCTTCCAACTCATCGGCCGACACGGGCGGACGGACGCCCACCTCGGCGGCCTTGGCGGTGGGTACCGACAGGGTCATCTCATTGATGACGGTGCGCAGAATGAGGTACTCCTGCATGGAGCCGAAGGCTTCCAACTTCTTCGTGCCCATGACGAGGCACGCACCGTGCTGGGGGTAGATGACCGTGTCACCCTTCTTGAACTTCACGCATGACCTCACTGAGTGGGAACGGCCGGCGGGCAGGTCGTGGCCCGTGCGGACCGTTGTCCAAGGGTAGGGCACGATTGCACCATTCCCTCCCGAACGGGCCGATGAGCCGGTGCGTCAGCCCTGATTCGTGCGCTCGGCGAGGGTGGCGGTGCGCTCGATGCGCTCGCCGTCACGCAAGATGGTGAGGGTGAACTCGGCACCCGGCTCGCTGTCGCGAATGCGGGCGATGAGGCCACCCTGGCCGTTGATGGCCCGGCCGTCGGCAGCCACCACGACGTCGCCCACCTCGATGCCTGCCACCTCGGCTGGGCTGTCGGCTGACACCTCGGTGATGAGGGCGCCCGAACCACCGTCGGTGCGGTTCTCGATGGCCACCCCGAGGAAGCCCTCGACCAGTTCGTCACCCTGCGATCGACGGCGGAGCGCGTCGATCTCGTCGATCAGGTCGCGGGCCGAGATGGCGAACCCCACATTGGTGGCGGTGCCGGCGCTGAGGGTGGCAACGGCCGTGTTGATGCCCACCACCTCGCCACGGGCGTTCACCAGTGGGCCGCCCGAGTTGCCCGACGAAATCGGTGCGTCGGTCTGCACCAGGCCGCCGAGCGCACCATCTTCGGTGAGCAGGGTGCGCTCGAGCGCCGACACCACGCCTGTACTCACCGTTGCTGCACCGTCGAGGCCGAGCGCGAACCCGATGGCCACCACCGGTTCGCCGACCGCGATGGCGTCGGGCGCCGCAATGACGGCAGGCCGGAAATCGGCGCCGTCGACGCGCAGCAGAGCCAGATCGTTCGGCGGATCGGAGGCCAGCACCTCGGCATCCCTCGGTTCGGTCTCGCCCATCAGACGCACCCGCACCTCGTCGGCGCCGCGCACCACATGCTCGTTGGTGATCACCTCCCCGTCGGAAGTGATGATGACGCCGCTGCCGGTGGCCACCTCGGTGCCGTCGACCAGCGACACCACGGTGACCACGCTCGGGCCCACGGTGGCGGCGATGGCTCCGGCATCGATGATGGGCGAGAGACCTGCCGAGCCACTGCCGGACGAACTCCTGCCGGACGGGCCGGGCGCGATCGACACCGGTTGACCGGCACTGGCACCGTCGTCGGCCAACCGGGCGCCCAGGAACCCGCCCGCAAGACCGACGGGCAGGGCCACCAGCACGGCAGCGAGGAGCCAGCGCCAGCGAGGTGGTGATGCGGGCTGCTGCGGGGCCATCGACGGGCTGAAGAGTGGTGGCGGCGGCGGCGGGGGCAGAGGGGTCATGACATGCTCCGACAATGGGTTGGTGTGCCCCCGGAGAGACTCGAACTCCCAACCAACGGGGTAGAAACCCGCTGCTCTATCCGTTGAGCTACGGAGGCGAATGCCCGAATGCTACTGCTGGGCGGGCAGGTCGAGCAGTGTGCGGCGTAACAGGTCGAGCGCAGTGATGACGCTCATCTGGCGCATCTGGTCGCGCTGGCCGGGAAGGCGGAACGTGCGGGTGATGGTGCTTCGACCGCCCGCACCATCGGGGAGGCTCACGCCGACACACAATGTGCCCACCGGCATGCCGTCTTGTTCAGCAGGTCCGCCCACCCCGGTGAGTGCCAGGCCCACATCGGCACCGAGCACCCGGCATGCACCCTCGGCCATGGCGGCGGCCGTCGGTTCGTTCACGACCGGCCCCTCGGGCACACCGAGCAGGTCGAACTTCACCTCGCTGGCGTAGCTGATGATGCCACCCCGGAACACGCTGCTGGCACCCGGTACGGCCGTGATGCGGCCCCCCACCAATCCGCCGGTGACGCTCTCGGCCAACCCGAGCGTGAGGCCGCGCTCGCGCAGTAGCTGCAGCACCACCGACTCCATGGTGTCGTCGTCGACACCGAACACCTGCTGGCCGACGATGGCCCGTACGTGCGCCTCCACCGGTTCGAGCAGCGCCTCGGCAGCGGCCGCCGTGGGCGCCTTCGCGGTGAGGCGCACCTTGATGCCCTCCCACCCGCTGGCCAAGAACGCGAGGGTGGGGTTGCCCACTGCTTCGAGCTGTTCGATGACCGGCTCGAGCCGTTCGTTCAGCGCACTTTCGCTCTCGCCCCAGGTGCGCAGGGTACGACTCACGATGGCCGAGGCCTCCCCCGCACGCGAACGCAGGTCGGGAAGCACCGCTCGCTCGAGCATGTCTTTCATCTCATGCGGCACACCGGGTACGGCGTACATCACCTTCTCGACGCCATCGACGACGACCGGGCAGATGAGCCCCGGCGCCGTGCCACGCGTCTGCGGGATGATCGACGCGCCCACGGGCACCAACGCCTGACGCAGGTTGTTGGGTGCCATGTACCGCCCACGTGCCGCGAACAGTTGCGTGATCACCTCCACCACACCCTCGTCCTCGACGAGTTCGGCACTCATGATGGCGGCGATGGCTTCACGGGTGACGTCGTCGTGGGTGGGGCCGAGCCCACCGCAGATGACCACTGCATCGGCATCGGCCAGCACCCGGCGCAACACGGTCTCCATGCGGCCGAGGTTGTCGCCCACCTTCGCCTGCAACAACGAATCGATACCGTTCAACGCGAGTTGCTCGCCGATGTACGACGAGTTGGTGTCGATGATCTGACCGAGCAGCAGTTCGGTGCCGATGGCCACAACGTCACAGCGCATGGTGACTCAATCTGCTTCGCTGAGGCCGCTCAGCGGCACGGTGACGGGCGAGCCAGTGGGTTGCATCGATTGGCCTCGCCACAGGTACTGCGCTCCGCTGATGAGCGCCAGGGCCACCGACACCCACAACAGGCCGTTCCACAACCACTTCGCATCCATGGAGGTGAGTGGCGCAATGGCGAAGCCCACTGAGAGTTGTTGCGTGACCGTTTTGTATTTGGCGAGCTTCGAGGCGGGCACGCTGACGCCTTTCGTGGCAACGTACGTGCGATACATGCTGATCACGATTTCGCGTACGGCGATGACGACCACCGGCACGATCCAGTAGATGTTGCGGGTGACCAGGGTGAACATCGCCCCGAGGATGAACACCTTGTCGGCCAACGGGTCGAGGAATGTGCCGAGGGTGGTGGTGCCATGGCGGCGCGCCAACCAACCGTCGATACCGTCGCTGGCACACAGCACGAACCACAGCAGGAAGGCCGGCCACGAACCCTGCCGACCGTCGGGGATCATCCAGAACACCAGCGGAGCGATGAGCAGACGCCCGACGGTGACGAGGTTGGCCCAGGTGGCCACATCACTCGGGTCAGCGGGCATGCTCACCTCCTTCGGCGACGACTTCACCCACCAGATCGGGCCCCATCGCATCGACAATACGCACCTCGGCGAACTCGCCGACGCGCAGCGAGTGCGGTACTTCGATCACACCGTCGATCTCGGGTGCCTCGCGATGGCTGCGGGCCACGCCAGGTTCATCGACCAGCACGCGCACGGTGGTGCCGATGAGATCGTCGCGTCGGCGAGCAGTGATGTCGTCTTGCATCTCGCGCAACTCGGCGATGCGTTCGTTCATGAGGCTCTGGGGTACCGCGCCATCGAGGTCGGCGGCGTAGGTGCCCTCCTCCACCGAGTAGGTGAAGAACCCGCACCAGTCGAGTTCGGCTTCCTCCACGAAGTGCAACAACTGGTCGTGATCTTCCTCGGTCTCACCGGGATAGCCCACGATGAAATTGCTCCGGAACGCTGCCTGCGGTTCGCGCTCGCGGATGTCGGCGATGCGGCGCAGGAACCGGTCGCCATCGCCCCAACGGCGCATGCGGCGCAGCAGGGGCTTGCTCACGTGCTGCAGCGACAGGTCGAAATACGGCACACCGGTTGCGCAGATGGCATCGATGAGATCGTCGCTGAGGTCGCTCGGGTACAGATACAGCAACCGGGTCCAGGCCGCGCGTTCGGCCACGGCACGCACCAACGGCACGATGGAGCCAGCACCGAGTTCGTCGGGGCGATCCTTGCCGTAGCTCGCCAGGTCTTGGGCGATGAGCACGATTTCCTTCGCCCCGAGTTCGTCGACCTCACGCAAGATCGACTCCACATCGCGGCTGCGCTGCGGCCCGCGGAACGACGGGATGGCGCAAAACCCACAGGTGCGGTCGCATCCCTCGGCGATCTTCACATAGGCCCACGGGCTGGTGGAGCGCGGCCGCGGCAGGTTGAGCAGGTCGAATGCCGGAATGGGCGCGGCGTTCACCGGAATGGTGCGCTTGCCCGCCGAGGTGGGCCCGAGCGTGACGGGTACACCGAAGCCCGACACTTGGTCGACCTCGGGTAACGCCTCGGCAAGTTCGTCGCCGTACCGCTCGGCCATGCACCCCGTCACCACCAAGCGGGCACCGGCTTTGCGCTGTTCGTCGAGGGCGAGGATGGTGTCGATCGATTCGCGCCGCGCTTCATCGATGAACGCGCAGGTGTTCACGACCACCAGGTCTGCCAATGTCGCATCGTCGGTAGGGGTCATGCCATCGGCCAACAACGTACCGATGAGCTTGTCGCTGTCGACCTGGTTCTTGGGGCAGCCCAAGGTTTCGACGTAGAACTGCTGCCCCATGAGTACGAGGCTACCCGCCGAAGCCGACGCAGGCCGATTACACGGCAGCTGGCCTAGAGGTAGTTGAGCCGCAGGCCGGGGTGCGGCCAGCGCATGTGCAACAAACGCCCGGTGCCCGAGCACGTGATGTACGCATCGCGGTACTCGCCGCTGCCATCGCGATCGCCGAAGCAGATGTTGGTGGTGAGCAGGTCGCCCGTGGGCACATGGCTCATCTGGCCGTTCGGAGCGATGACCGTGATACCGCCATTCACCAGGGTGGCGACACACACATTGCCTGCGCCGTCGACCGCCAGCGAGTCGAGCAACTGGTAGCCGGGCAGGCCGGCGAGGCACACCGTGGGGTCGACCGGCATGGCCGGCTCGAGCACACCGGGCGAGGCGATGCGTCGCTGCATGACCCGACCGTTGTGGGTTTCGGCCCAGTACACGGTGTTGCCGTCGGGCGAGAGACCGATGTCGTTGGGGCCTTCCACCGGATGCACCACTTCGGTGATGGAACTGCCGTCGGCCTTGGTGTAGTAGATGCTGGTGAGGTCGCTGGTGCGTGCCTCGCTGTCGCGAATGCCGTGGTCGGTGAACCAGAACCCGCCATGCGCGTCGAACACCAAGTCGTTGGGGGCGCGCAGCGGGCG